>NZ_JAVBIG010000005.1:0-201498 GCF_032821655.1 Corynebacterium sp. CTNIH16
ACAACACCGAACGCATCCAACAACGACTCAAGGGTCTAACCCCGATGCAATATCGAAATCAGACCCTTGAAGCCCTAACCGCCTAGAATTAAACCAGTCCAACTTTCGGGGGCCAGTTCACTTCCGGTGAGCGCGAAGGGCGGTGGAGGTGTGGCTGTGGCCGACCGGGAGCTAGACGGCGCGGAGGCGATCCAAGCGGGCGCGGGCGGTGACCGTGAGCGTCGGGGGCAGCGCGGCCATGCGCTCGGCGAGTTCGCCGGCGCTGATGTGGCGCGCGGACGGGCTCATGCCCACCTGAGCGGCGACGGAGGCCTTATCAAGCTCGATGGGGAACGAGATATCGACCGGATCGGCCGCCTGCTCGAGGAAGCCCTCGGCCTGCTCATACATGCGCTCGACCTTGCCTTCTTCCACGCCGAGGATGCCGAGCGGCTCGCGCAGATCATCCAGGTGTCCAGCGCCCGGCGTCAAGACGATGACCTGGCCGCCCGGGGCGAGCGCGCGTTGGAATTCGGCTGGATTGCGCGGGGCGAAGACTACGGAGATTGCGTCGACGGACTCATCCCGGATGGGCAGGCGCTCCCATACATCGGCCACGACGGCGCCGACGCGCGGGTGGCACTTGGCCAAGTGTTTCGCGGCGTGCGGGGAAATGTCGAGGCCGACGCCGCGGGCTTCCGCGATGGAGTCCAGAGTATGGGCCAGGTAGTAGCCGGTGCCGGCGCCCACCTCGAGGAGGGAGGCGGGCTTGGACTCAGCCAAGGGAGCGGAATCCAGTGCGTCCTGGACGGCCCCGGTTACCGCCTCAACGAAGGGCGCGAAGTGGCCCATGGCCAGATAGGTCTCACGGGCGTTGACCATATCCATGTCATCGCCCTTGTGCTTGAGCCCGGCGCCGGCGGCAAGGGTGACATAGCCCTGCTTGGCCACATCAAAAGAGTGGCCGGATTCCGAGACGAGTCGAGAGAAATCATCGGCACCAGAAAGCGCGGTGCCATCGTTGGGATCGGCCAGAATGTCGACGATATGAGAAAGCATGTACCTAGACTAGCTAGAAACCTCGGTCAACAGGGAACCGAGCTCGGCGGCTTCGTCCTTGCTCAGCTCGATGACGATGCGACCGCCGCCATCCGAGGGGATGCGCATTACAATTTTGCGGGACTCCTCTACTGCTTCCATTTCTCCGCCCGTGGTGCGCGGCTTCATTGCTGCCATAGTGAGTCTCCTTTAGTTAACGTCTTTTCCTTCCAGCTTAGACCTTTTCTGCGCGGAAGATAGTTGTTCCTCCAGTTGCGCGAGGAGATCGTCCACCTGATCCTGGCGGTATCCACGGGGAACGACCTCAAATTTTACCTGGTCAAGGCGGCCTTCACGGAGGGCGGCGCGGTTATTTTCCCGCACCTTCTGCGGCTCGTCGAGCGGGTGCATGACCTCGCCGCGGCCAAAAATGGAGCCCCAAACCCAGGTGCCGATGACGGTCAGGGCGATCAGGACGAGGAGGAGCATAATCCAAGACAGCATGGCTTAAACCTTACCTTTTAGCGGCGGGCGTTGAGCAACGGGCGCGAGGACCCCGGCGCGGGCGAGCAGCGTGCGCGCGACTACCTCGGCCATCGGCACCAGCTCGTGCAGCGGCCGGTTGCGGTGTACCCGCGTGCCCAAGTCTACCTGTGCCACTACGCCCCGCTTGCCGACGTCCACCAGTAGCCCCGCTTCCACCCCATACCCCTCCACGAAGGGCAGTTCTAGGGCGGTGGCGCGGCGCAGGGCGTATTCGCCTCCAAGAGGCTGATCGATGTGGGCGAGATCGGGAAAGAACTGCTTAATGAGCGGCTTGGCAGTCAGTTCAGTCACGCGGCCGCCGCCGGTGGGCTGGCCGTTGAGGCTGCGGCGGTAGCGGGCTTTGACCATCTCCACCGCGGGGTCGGCGAAGGGCGCGGCCAAGGCAGTGACCATGCCGGGCGCGGCGGATTCGAGGTCGGCGTCGACAAAGACGACGATATCTCCCTTCGCCGCGGCAACCCCGCGCCAGAGGGATTCGCCCTTACCGGGTCGCGGTTCCTCAGGGAGGATATCGCGCCAATTGCGCACATCCGCTCCGGCAGCGGCAGCGCGGGAGGCGGTGGCGTCGGTGGAGTCGGCGTCGATGACGAGCACCTCGAGCGGTTCATCGGCGAGGCAGGCGCGCACGACGTCTGCGACGGTACCCTCCTCGTTGAGCGCTGGAATGATAACGGAGACGGTCATGCAAGGCCTCGCGTGGTTGCTAGCGGGGCGACCTCGCCTTGGATGGCGGCAGTCATACGGATGACATCGGCAGTCTCGGCCACCTCGTGCACGCGAAAGGCGGCCACGCCGCGGGCGGCGGACCACGCGGTGGCGGCCAGGGTGCCGGCCACACGCTCGCCTACCCCGCGGTCGAGCGTCTCGCCCACGAAGTCCTTATTGGATAGCGCCATGAGCACCGGCCAACCGGTGGCCACGACCTCGTCGATACGCCGCAGGAGCTCGAGCCCGTGGAAGGTGTTCTTGCCAAAGTCATGCGTCGGATCGATGAAGGTCAGTTCCTCCGGGCAGCCGAGGGAGGCGGCGCGCTCGGCCAGTTGGGTGGTTTCCGCGATGACATCGGCCACCACGTCGTCGAAGTGGACGCGATGCGGTCTGGTGCGCGGGGTGATGCCGCCGGTGTGCGAACACACGTAGCCCACACGGTGGTGGCCGGCGACCTCGATGAGCCCGGGGTCCCAGCCGGCCCACGTGTCATTGACTAGGCCGGCGCCGGCTGCGACGGCGGCCTCTGCCACCTCGCTGCGCCAGGTATCGACGGAGATGAGCACATCCGGGTGGCGCTCGTGCACCTCCTCGATGATCGGCACCACGCGGTCGATTTCCTCCGCCGCGTCCACGGCCTTGCCAGGACCAGCCTTCACGCCACCAATATCGACGATTGACGCACCGGCCGCAATCACCTCATCGCAGCGGCGCAGCGCCGGGTCAAGGTCAAAGGTTGCGCCCTTGTCATAGAAGGAATCCGGGGTGCGATTGACAATCGCCATCACACGCGCGAGGCTCAACGCGGCTCCCTAATGCGCTTATCACTCATGACTTGGTGGCGCTGGATGATGTGGGAGAGGGCCTCATCGGGGTCGTCGGTAAGCAGGAAAAGCTCCCGGTCGCCCTCGTTGATATACCCGCTGGCCGCGAGCGTGTTGTCCATCCATTCCAGCAGGCCGGACCAGTACTCAGTGCCCATGAGCACGATGGGGTAATTGGTCACCTTTCCGGTCTGCACCATGCACATGACCTCGAAGAACTCATCCATCGTGCCCATGCCACCAGGTAGGCAAATGAAGGCCTGCGAGTACTTCAAGAACATCGTCTTGCGAGCAAAGAAGTAGCGGAAATTCAGGCCCAGATCCACATACTCGTTAAGCCCCTGCTCGTGGGGCAGCTCGATGCCCAGGCCCACGGAGAGCCCGCCGGCCTCATGGGCACCGCGGTTGGCTGCCTCCATGATGCCGGGGCCGCCGCCGGTGATGACGGCATAGGAGTGCTCGGCCAGCTTGCGGCCAACCTCGACGCCCAACTGGTAGCTCGCATCCTCCGGCGTGGTGCGCGCGGAGCCGAAGACGGTAACGGCCTTCGGCAGCTTGGAAAGCGCATCGAAGCCAGCGACGAACTCGCCTTGGATGCGCAGGACGCGCCACGGATCAGCATGCTGCCACTCATGGTCCGCGCCGGACTCCAAGAGCCGCTGATCAAAGGTGGAGGCCTGCTCGCCTTCGGTGCGCAGCAACATCGGGCCGCGCAGGGTGCGCATCTGCTCAGGGGTCATGGTCTATCCCTTCAGGTAGTTCAAGAGGGCGGTGGATACTTCGGTGATCTGCGCGGTAGGAACCTGCTCGTCCTTCTTATGCGCAAACCCAGGGTCACCAGCGCCGAAGTTTACTGCCGGGGTGCCCATTTCGGAGAAGCGGGCGACGTCGGTCCAGCCATACTTGGCGCGGACGTTGCCCCCAACGGCGTCGATAAGCGCCTTGGCCGCTGGTTGGCCCAAACCGGGCTGGGCGGCCGGTGCGATGTCATCGATCTCGATGGTGATGTCTTCTTCCTCGCCGATAATGGACTTCATGTAGTCCAGCGCCTCGTCGCTCGTGCGATCCGGCGCGAAGCGGAAGTTTACAAACATCCATGCTTCATCCGGCAGCGTATTGGTGGCCACGCCGGACTCGAGGTGGACGATGTTGAGGCCCTCGCGGTAGGTGCAGCCATCGATGGTGACATCGCGGGATTCATAGGCGGCGATGCGGCTCATAATGGGCGCGAGCTTGTGTGCTGCGTTGGAGCCGAGCCAGGCGCGGGCCGAGTGCGCGCGGGTGCCGTGGGCGGTAACGCGCAGGCGGATGGAGCCCTGGCAGCCAGCCTCCACCATCGCGCCGGAGGGCTCACCCAGCAGCGCGAAATCGCCCTCGAGCCACTCCGGGTGGTCCTTTTGCAGGTGGCCCAGGCCATTAAATTCAGTTGCTACTTCTTCGCCCTCGTAGGCGATGACGGTGAGGTCATGCTTGAGCTCGTCCGCTTCGTGCAGCTGGGCAAAGGCATTGAGGTAGACTGACATGCCGGACTTCATGTCCACAGTGCCGCAGCCCCACATAACCTCTACCCCGTCTTCAGAGGTTTCCATGTGATGCGGTACATTTTCTGCCAACGGAACGGTATCAATGTGGCCGGCGAGTACTACGCGGGAATCTAGCCCGCGGTTCGTCCGGGCGCACACGGTATTGCCGTAGCGGGCAACCTCGACGTCCAATCCGCGCAGCGCTTCTTCGATGGCGTCTGCGATGGCCTCCTCATGGTGGGAGGGGCTCGGAATATCCACGAGCGCCTTGGTTAGTTCGATGGGGTCTGCATATAGATCTAAAGTCACAAAGCGCCATGCTAGCGCTCCGCGCAGCTCACCGCATTGTGTAAAGTTCACTTCACTGCAAATAATTCGTCCTCCCTAAGGTGATAACAATGGCCGAAGCCACTCAATTGAAATCCCGTCATCTCACGATGATGGGCCTTGGCTCCGCCGTGGGCGCAGGCCTCTTCCTCGGCGTGGGCCTCGGCATCCAGATTTCCGGCACCTCCGTCCTCATCTCCTATGCCGTAGCCGGCGCGCTCATCGCACTAGTGATGTGGATGCTGGGTGAAATGGCCGCCGCCCGCCCCTCTTTGGGGTCATTTTCCACCTACGCCGGCCAGGCCTTCGGTCACTGGGCGCGCTTTACCATGGGGTGGATTTACTGGTTCATGCTGATCATGGTCATGGGCGCCGAAATCACCGGCGCGGCCGCCATCATTTCCAACTGGTTCGATATTGCCCCGTGGATTCCAGCGCTTATTGCCGTGGCCTTCTTCGCGGTGGTCAACTTCGCGGCCGTGGGCGGTTTTGGTGAGTTCGAGTTCTGGTTCGCCATCATCAAGGTCGGAGTCATCGTCGCCTTCCTCGTCATCGGCGCACTCATGGCGCTGGGCATCCTGCCGGGCATGGATGTCTCCTTGGCCGGTACCAATTTCACCGATAACTTCCTGCCCAATGGCATGCCTGGCTTCGCCGCCGGATTGCTGGCCGTCGCCTTTGCCTTCGGCGGCATCGAGCTAGTGACCATCGCGGCCGCCGAGTCCGAGGATCCGGCGCATAACGTCGCCACCGCGGTGCGCGCCATCATCGTGCGCATCATGATTTTTTACATCGGCTCTATCGTAGTGATCACCATGGCGCTGCCGTTTAGCTCCATCCAGGACGCCGATGTCGCGGCCGATTCCCCCTTCACCCTAGTGCTCGCGGCCGCCAAGATTCCCTTCGCGGCCGGCTTCATGGAAGCGATTATCGCCCTCGCCCTGCTCTCCGCCTTCAACGCGCAGATTTACGCCACCTCCCGGTTGGTCTTTGATATGGCCAAGGACCACTGCGCCCCGGGATTCTTCCTCAAGCGAAATCGCGCCGGCTCCCCCATCAACGCAGTCATCTTGTCCATGGTCTTCGCCTTCGCTTCGGTGGGCCTGCAGTTCTGGAACCCGCCGGGGCTCCTGGCATTCCTCTTCAACGCCGTCGGCGGGTGCCTGCTGGTCATCTGGTCCTTCATCGTGGCTTCCTTTATTAAGCTGCACCCCGTGCTGCGCAAGAACGGCGAGCTGACGGAAATCCACGTGCCCGGCTTCCCCTGGCTGCCCTGGATCACGGCCGCCGCCCTGGGCGGGCTAACCCTGCTGATGCTCTTTGATCCGGCCGCACGCAACCAGGTAATCTCCGTGCTCATCCTCGCTGCGGTGCTCGTCATCTTGTCCTTTGTGCTTCCCACCGGCCAGCGCGCGGGGGCGCAGAATTAGTTGCTAAGCTAGCGGGCATGACTTCTGCATCCGCACGCGGCCTAGCAACCATTACCCATGACGGCACCGTCTTGGACGTATGGTTCCCGGCCGTCTACACCGATAAGAACGTAGAGACCACCGAAACCAAGCGCTTGGAGGAGGTCCCCCAGCAGTTCTCCGCGCTGGCAGGCCCGGACGAGGAGCGTGGAGTGGCCCGCGTTGCCGTTGAGACCTCCATCAAGGATCTGGATGACGCCCCCGTCGATACCTACGATGCTTACCTGCGCCTGCACCTCCTGTCCCACCGCGCGGTCAAGCCACACGGCCTGAATATGAATGGCATCTTCGGCCACCTCAATAATGTGGTCTGGACCAACTACGGTCCGTGCGCCGTGTCCGATTTCCAGATGGTGCGCGGCCGCCTGGCCTCCCGCGGCCCGGTCGTTGTTTACTCCGTGGACAAGTTCCCCCGCATGGTGGACTACGTTGTGCCGTCCGGCGTCCGCATTGGTGACGCAGACCGCGTGCGCTTGGGCGCCCACCTGGCTGAGGGCACCACCGTCATGCACGAGGGCTTCGTCAACTTCAACGCCGGCACCCTGGGCGCCTCCATGGTGGAGGGCCGCATCTCCGCGGGCGTCGTCGTGGGCGATGGCTCCGATATCGGCGGCGGCGCGTCCATCATGGGCACCCTATCCGGCGGCGGCAAGGAGGTCATCTCCATCGGCGAGCGCTGCCTCCTCGGCGCCAACTCCGGCATTGGCATTTCGCTTGGCGACGACGCCGTGGTCGAAGCCGGCCTCTACGTCACCGCCGGCACCAAGGTAACCGTCTTTGGCAAGGTCGCGGAAGCACTGGGCGTTGATAATGGCGAGAACGTCAAGGGTTCCCAGCTCTCCGGTGCCTCCGGCATGCTGCTGCGCCGCAACTCCGTCTCCGGTGCGGTTGAGGCCGTGGAGTGGAAGGCCGAGGCCGTCGCGCTTAACGACGAGCTGCACAAGAATTAATACCCCCGATTCCTATAGCTCAATCGGGCAAAATAAGATGGAGGGGTGACTGATAACTCCTCCACCCTCGGTTCTGGCCTGAAGGTCCGCCACCTGACGATGATGGGGCTAGGCTCCACCATCGGTGCCGGACTTTTCTTGGGCACCGGCGTCGGCATCTCCGCCGCCGGCCCCGCCGTGCTCCTCGCTTACGTCATCGCTGGCTTTCTGGCCATTTTGGTGATGCAGATGCTGGGCGAGATGGGCACCGTTATCCCCGCCTCCGGCTCCTTTTCCGAATACGCCGAACACGGCATCGGCCGCTGGGCGGGCTTTACCCAGGGCTGGATTTATTGGCTAGCCACCGTCGCCGTCCTTGGCGCCGAAATCACCGGCGCGGCCGGCTTCATTGGCTCTTGGTTCAACGTCTCGCCGTGGATCCCCGCCGCTATTTGCGTGGTCCTCTTCGGCATCGTCAATCTGCTGCGCGTGCGCAGCTTCGGCGAATTCGAGTATTGGTTCGCCCTCATCAAGGTCATCGTAATCGTGGCCTTTCTCATCATCGGCGCGCTGCTCATCCTAGGCCTTCTGCCCGGTCATTCCTTCATCGGAACTTCCGTCTTCCTAGAGGACGGCTTCATGCCTAATGGCCTCGGCGGCGTCGCGGCCGGCCTGCTCGCAGTGGCCTTCGCCTTCGGCGGCATCGAGGTGGTTGCCATCGCCTCCGCCGAATCCGAGGACCCAGAGAAGTCCCTGGTCAATGCCGTGCGCTCCACCATCTTGCGCATCTCCGTGTTCTACCTAGGCTCTGTCCTGGTCATCACGTTCCTCCTGCCCTATTCCATCCTGGGAGACGCCTCCACGGCCGCAGAATCGCCCTTCACCATGGTTCTCGAACGCGCCGGCATCCCGGGCGCGGCCGGCATTATGGAGGTCGTCATCGTCCTCGCGCTACTTTCCGCCTTCAACTCGCAGATCTACGCCTCCTCCCGCAT
The DNA here is from genome assembly GCF_032821655.1 of Corynebacterium sp. CTNIH16. NCBI lineage: Bacteria > Bacillati > Actinomycetota > Actinomycetes > Mycobacteriales > Corynebacteriaceae > Corynebacterium > Corynebacterium sp. CTNIH16. Next base: position 8,339 of record NZ_JAVBIG010000005.1, read on the forward strand.
GATGCACTCCCTAGCCTCCCGCGGTGAGGCCCCGCGCATCTTCACCACCACCAATAAGGACGGCGTTCCCACCACCGCCATCGGCCTGTCCGTCCTCCTCTCGGCCGTCATGGTCGTGCTCAACTACGCCGATACAGGCTGGCTTCTTACCTTCATGCTCAACGCCGCCGGCGCCTCCCTGCTCATCGTCTGGGTCTTCATCGCCGTCAGCCAGCTGCGCCTGCGCCGCCAGCTCGAGGCCCTCCACCCGCTGCCCATCCGCATGTGGGCCTTCCCCTACCTCACTTGGTTCGCCCTCGCCCTCTTTGCGGCCATCGCGGTGCTCATGCTTACCGACGCCACCGCCCGCACCCAACTCCTCTCCGCCGCCGCCATGTTCGCGGTGCTCGCCCTCGCCGGCGTCATCAATTCCAAGGTGCGCGGCATCAACCCGACCTCGACGCTGCCTCTGACCTAGCCCCCTTATCCCAGGGGCTCACCTCGCCCCTTCCCTCCGCCCTCGGCCACGCCCCGCCCTTGCACACCCCCGCCTTTGGCCACTCCCCGCCCTTCGCGCTCACCGGCACGAGGCGGGGTCTCTCTTTTTCATCACCTACCTGGTGAGCGCCAGGGGCGACTCTGCCCATGGCCCTCCCGCCGCGCTCACGGGGAGCACAAATCGGGGCCACCCGGGGCCGCCGGTGAGCCCGAAGGGCAGTTATCCACAGCCATCCGGACCACGCAGCGGAAGATTGCCTCCGAACCCCGGGTTATCCACAGGATGCCGCGACGCGCGTAGCTTCAGCCCAACACGACGGCTTAGGTTAAGCCCATGGGGGAATGGACTACCGCGGAACTACGCGGGCAAGGTTTGAGCAAGGATGCGCTTCGTCGCAAGATACGCGAGGGGAAGCTCTTTCGCGTACATCGGGGGATTTATACCGATGAATGGACGCCCTGGGCGGTGGCGCGGGCACTGGCACATGGGCTCAGCCGCATCCATTTCACGGGAAAAACGGCGCAGGAGATTTACCTCGGCCGGCAGCTGACATTTCCTTTGGAAGCGGAGGGACCGCGCACTTTGAAGGGAAAGAACTTTCGCGTTTCACACTCGCGACTTCAAGCCACGCACAAGGTCAACGGCCTTCCGGTAGTGCAACCCTTGTGGGCCGCGCGTAGGATTTCGCGGGCCTGCAGACCTCTTTTGGAAGAACACTACCGGGGAAAGCACGGACCCAGCCGTCTAGAAATGGACCGTCGGCGAATGCGACGCGTCCCGAATTCTCTAAAGGAGACGATCCAGCACGCTGCGATTGGAGCGGATAGCCCGCCGGAGCGCACTTTAAGCAGAAAGCTGCGCACTGTAGGAATTTTCCCAGAACACAATGCTCTCATTGCTGGGTACCGCTTTGATCTCAGGATTGGAAGGCTCCTGGTGGAGATCGATGGCTGGGAATACCACAAACACAGCGTGGCCTTTCAAGCTGACCGCTCCAAACAAAACGCGGCCGTCGCCCACGGGTATACGGTCCTGCGCTTTACTGCCGACGACATCAACTACCACCTCAGTGAAGCCATCCTACTTATCAAAGCCACTATTGAGGTGCTAAAAGGCCGCAACCCTGAGCTTCCGACCTCAGCAGCTCAGCCTTATTGGAAGTGGCATCTATGTGTGAGACATTTGCCTAAATGACAACTATCCTTTACATTAAGACATATAAGCAAGACAGACAGTAAAGGAGTCCGGATGGCCGACCACCCCAACATGGTCCGCAAGTGGCGCCGCTGGCTCGAATTATCACAAGCCGAACTCGCTGAAAAAGCCGGCGTCTCCCGTCAGACCATTGCCAATATCGAACGGGGCAATTACTCCCCTTCCGTGCACCTCGCGCTGGACATTTGCCACGAACTAGGTAAATCCGTCGAAGAAATCTTTGGAGCCGAACAACATGATTAACGCCATCGCCAACTACACCCATACTGAAATTGAACGCGCCACTCGCGATGAATTCGAACGCGACACGCTCTATAAAGCCAGCGCAATTAGCATCACTCTCATCCCATTCCTCGAGCTCGTCGTCGCCGCAATCCTCGCTTGGGTCCTCCCCGGCCGAATGAGCATGCTGTGCTTCCTCGCGCTCGTACCGTCCATCCTCGGCAACACGATCGGCACCGCGTGGATGCGTCAACGCGTCGCCACCCCTCCGGTGGGCCGAAATTGGACCGCAATGGCCGTCTACTTCATCCCGCTCATCGCCATGTTCGTCGGCATTGCCTATAACGCCTACGCGCCTGCCGACGGCCACAACCCCGCCTCTTACCTCCTCGGCACCGCCGTCGGTGCAATCACCGTACTCATCCTCACCCCCTTCATCCGTCGCCGCCAGCACCGCCGCGACCAGGCTCGCCTGGATGCCGAGCTCGAAGACTAGTCCCGCTCCCTTCCACCTGCCCTTCGCGCTCACCGCGGACGGCGGGTTCCCGCGTTTTCTGCCCCAGTGAGCGCGTGGAAAGGTACCACCCCTTCACGCTCACCGGCAAGCAAGAAAAAGCCCCATCGCCGTGCGCTGGTGAGCGCGAAGGGCGATGGAGCCAAAGGGTGTTGGGGAGTTGGGGCGGGTCGGAGCGAAGCGGGTGAGCCCGGCCCGGGGCCTGGCTAGGCAGGTTCAGTTTCGTGGACAACCTGAGGCGTCTTCGGCTTCGAGCGGAAGGTCCACAGCTTGTTAATAACGAAGTTGATAGGCATCGCCACGATGATAGAAATCGCATTTGCCCAGTAATACATAGTGCGCAGGCCGGTGGAATCATCCAAAATATCGGCCGGCAGATGCAGCGAAGAGGTGGGATTCATCAGCAGGTGCTGAATCGCCATCGACACCAAAAAAGCACCAATACCGGCGAGCAAGAAGGGGAAGAATCCGCGAATCCAGGACACTTTAGACACTGACTTGAAGGTCCACATGCGGTTGAGCTGGTAATTCCACGTATTCGCGACCAAGAAAGCGATGGTGGAATACAGCATGAACCAGCGCAGGTGAAATTGGGTTCCGAAGAGGTTGACCAGCGGGTCATTGGGCATCGCTTCGAAGAACGCCCAGCCGCATTTTTTGGCGATGACTGAAGCAACCAAGTTCACTAGGGTTCCCGAACCGCCAACGATGCCGAATTTGAGAAACTGCCCAAAATTGGACACAAAGCGCGCCACGCTGAGGTCTGCCATGGGCCGCCTTTCTAGCCAGTGATTAAATAACTACTCGATTGTAGTTCTTAAGGCCTGGGAACTGAAAAATTGACGCTCGGAATGTGATAGAGGATCTATAAAGCTTATAGCCTCGTGGAGCAGGGCGAGCGGGGTTCGGAAGTCATAGAGGTCGAGCTTGCGCGGGGTGGGATAGGTATCGTCGCCGAGCAGCGGGTGGCCGAGGTAATTGAGCAGCACTCGCAGTTGGTGGGTATGGCCGGTGCGCGGCCACATGGTCACCTCCCGGCCGGCGGCGCGCACATACGTAGAGGTGGGCGCGCCGTCAGGGACGACGAGCACTTGGCGCGACCCGCGGGGCTTGCGCATACGCAGGGCAATTTCCCGGTCCACGAAAAGCGGTTGCTTGACGACGCCCCGATACCTCTTCACCGCACTCCCCTCCAGGAAGATGCGCTGGTAGGCGGCGCGGGTTTCGGGATTGCGGGAGCAGATGACGAGGCCAGCGGTCAGGCGATCCAGGCGGTGCAGAGGTACGATGTCGTCTTCACCAAAATCTACGCGCAGGCGGGTTTGCAGCGTTTCGCGCTGGAGGCGGCCGTTGGTGGTCGTGGGCAGGAAGTGCGGCTTATCGGCCACGATGAGGTCGCGGTCGGCGTGGACCACGGAGTAGTCGAAAGGAATCGGGCGCTCCGGCGGCACCGCAGGGTGGTACCAGGCGGGCACGGGGTGCGGGAGCGCGGCACCGGGCGGCAGCGCGGTGCCGGGCGAAAAGGGAGAGTCCCCGGCACGGGCGGCGAAGTACTCCCCTTCCTCGGGCACGCGGCCGCGCAGGACCGTTTTGCGCGGCGAAATGCCCGCGCGGGCGGGAGGTCTACCGGAATTAGGCACCGGCGAGGCGGTCCACGGCGGCATCAATGCGCTCATCGGTGCCATTGAGCCCGATGCGCACGTGCTTCTCGCCTGCTGGGCCGTAAAAGTCGCCCGGGGCCGCGAGGATGCCCCGCTCGGCAAGCCAGTCGATGGTCTCGCGGCAATTCTCGCTCCGGGTGGCCCACAGGTACATGCCGGCATCGGAGTGGTCGATGGTAAAGCCGGCGTCGACAAGCGCGTGCATGAGCACCGCACGGCGGGAAGCGTAGCGGTTGCGCTGGAGTGCTTCGGTGTCGTCGTCGTTTAGCGCGGCGACCATGGCGGCCTGGATGGGACCTGGAACGATGAGGCCGGCGTGCTTGCGCAGCTGGAGCAGCTCAGCAATGAGGTCATTATCGCCCGCGAAGAAGCCGGCGCGGTAAGAGGCCATATTCGCGGTCTTGGACAGCGAATGCATGGCAATAAGCCCGGTGTTATCGCCATCGGTCACGCGCGGATCGAGGATGGATACCGGCGGGTTATCGTCGTTCCAGCCCAAGCTCATATAGCACTCATCGGAGGCGATGATGGCGCCGGTCTCCCGTGCCCACGCCACGATGCGGCGCAGCTCCCCCACGCCAAGGACGCGGCCGGTGGGATTGGACGGCGAATTTAAAAAGACCAGGGAGGAATCCTGGAAATCGGAATCCGCGCGCAGCGGCGTGGCGCCGGCGAGCAGGGCGCCCACCTCGTAGGTGGGATAGGCCACCGAGGGGAACGCGACGGTCTCGCCGCGCATTCCCAGAAGCGTGGGCAGCCAGGCGATGGCCTCCTTGGTGCCGACCACCGGCAGGACGCGGTCAACCTGCATGTTATAGCGGCGAGTGAGCGCGGCGGCGATGGCCTCGCGCAGCTCCGGGGTGCCGGCGGTCTGCGGGTAACCAGGGTTCTGCGCGGCTGCGGTCAACGCAAGCTGCACGCCTGGGGATACGGGGTCAACGGGGTTGCCCACCGAGAGGTCAACGATTCCACCCGGGTGGGCCTGGGCCTTCTTCTTGGCGCCGGCCAGCGAATCCCAGGGGAAGTCTGGAAGCGTCTTTCCTAGCGGTGTGCGTGCCATGTCTTACTCCTGATTCTGTGGCGGAAGCGCGGCAATCATCGGGACGTCAAAGTCCTGTGGCCCAAGGGCCGCCGCTCCGCCCGGGGAGCCTAGGTCATCGAAGAAAGCGGCGTTGGCGTCGTTGTAGTCCAGCCACTCATCGGGAACGTCATCCTCGTAGAAGATGGCCTCAACCGGGCAAGCCGGCTCGCAGGCACCGCAGTCCACGCACTCATCCGGGTGGATGTAGAGCATGCGCTTGCCCTCGTAGATGCAGTCAACAGGGCATTCCTCAACGCAGCTGCGGTCCAGTATGTCAACGCAAGGCTGTGCGATCGTATAAGTCATGGAGATTCCTTGAAACTTCCTGATGTCTCGGATTTGGGATGTTTAACAGTATGTCACTTCTGCTTGAAAAATGGCCAAACGCCCCCGCCTATCCCGGCCAAAAGCAGGAGCAGGCTGAGAATATTATTGGCCAAGAGCATGTCTCCTGTCATCGGTACGAGGAGCATGAAGGCAAAAAAGCCCAGGCACCAGACGATGAGCGGGATGGCGCCGACCATCGGTGCGGGGCTCCATAGCCGGGCGGTGCGGGTGAGCACGGAGTTAAACCACCACGCAAGCAGGATGGTGATGGGAAAGGCCACGCTCGCGCCGTTAGACAGCGGAATGCGCGCAGTGAGGTAGATAACCTCGAGGAAGACCGAGAGTAAGGCACCGATGGCCAGCCACACTAGGCCGGTGACCTGCTCGCCGCGGCTATAATCCGTGCGCATTACAGGCCGCCCAGCAGGTCATCGGCCGGCTCGCCCTGGCCCAGCTGGAAGTACTCGGCGCGCAGCAGGGGCATGACCAGCAGGTTGGATAGACCATAGGCCCCGGGCACGTGCTCGGGTTCATGCAGCGCGGCCACGGCGGCCTCGGGGTTGGTGCGGGTGGTGGAGCCATCGGCCACCCAGATTTGGGAGGCGTGGGCGCGCATGGCGCAGCGCTTGGTGTCAAGGGCGGCGTCGGAAAGAGCGACGGTGACATCCGCGCCCTCGTTGGTGAAATTATCTAGGTACTCCTGGCTGGGCTTGGTCCACCCTGCCGGCGCATCGAGGGTGTCCAAACCGGCATAGTTGGCGGCGCGTTCAAAAATGCCGTACCAAATGCGCGTGCTTGGCGACGCCGCCTTCATCACCGCTTTATGCACCGCAATGTGGTCGGGGTGCCCGTAACCACCATCGGGCCCGTAGGTGAGGATGGCGTGGGGGTGAATCGCCTCGAGTTCGTCGCTCAGAAAATCGGCCGCCTCCTCGATGCGGTTGACCAGTGCACGCGGGTTTTCGTGCGAGGGAGAGCCCGCCATACCGGAGTCGCGGAAATGCCCGAAACCGCCCAATTGAACTCCCTTGACGCCCAGGGCATCGAGGGCATTGGCCAATTCGCGGGCGCGGAAACCACCGAGCTGATCATGATCGGCCAGGCCCTGATAAGGCTCGCCGATGACCTCGCCGTCCTCGCCCAAGGTGAGCGTAATGACGGTGACTTCGGCGCCGCGTGCGGCTAGAGTTGCCAGGGTGCCACCCATAAAGAGGGTTTCATCATCCGGGTGGGCGTGCACTGCCACCACGCGGTAGCCGGTTAAGTCCTTAGTCTTCATCTATCCTCCAGCGGGGCGCGGTGATAAGACCCTCGTCCCAATCATCAATGCTTTGGCCGGGGCCTACAATACCCTCCCCGAGCGCGTGGATACGCGTCTCATCCACCAAAGGCACGTAGAGGGCTTCCTTAGAGTTCACGTCGCGAATGCGGCCGAGGGCTGCCTTCGGACTCATGGCGCCGGACAAAATCTCCTCGCGAATCTCATCCGCGTTCTCCGGGCAGATTCCGGACAGATCGCCGGCGAGCGGCTGCTTGTCATCACAGCTGAAGATATTTGCCGCGGCCACCGAGTTCAGGGAGATATCCTCCCAGGTCACCACCGCATCCACCTCGCCTTCGGGCAGGAGCTTAGAGGTGATCGTGGTCAGGCGCTCGGAGACCACCTCGGCAGCGATCCCGTGTGCTTCGAGGACGTCATAAAGCGTATTGGCCGCGGCCAAGGCGGTGGGGCTAGTGGGGTCTACCGCAAAGCGAATCGGCTTCTTACTAGCGCGGGTGCGCAGCGCAGTGAGATCCGTGTCCTTACTTATAGGGTTGTTCCCGGGCTCAAGGTTGGAAGCGCGGCCGGTGGCCAAACGCGCGACCTGGTCCGTGTCAATCAGCGAGGCCAATCCGCGGCGTGCTGCCCTTTCTTCTAGTGCTCCATCCGCGGTGGACATGTGCAGACGCAGTTGACGCGGGCGGGTCAGAGCTTTATCGGAAACATGCCCTAAAAGGCCCAGTGCCTCCTGGGAGGTTTGATCCGGGGTAAAGTCCGCGAAACCAACCTGCCCGGAGCGCAGCATATTGAGCGCCTGGGTGCTATCGCGCACTTCGCGCAGCTGAATGACGTCCACCTGCGCCGGATTAGCGCTCCAGAAGCGGTCGTTCCGGTTCAAGGTAATGACTCCGCGGCCGCGGTCCACGCTATCGACGAGGAAGCGCCCGGCCGATGCTGGAATCTTATCGGCTAAGGCAGAGCCGAAATTATCGTCCTGCAGCAGGTGGGAAGGCAGCAGATTATGGAAAAGCAGGTGCCAATCTTTCACCTTCTGGGAAAAGTCCACGGTGACTACGCGGCCGCCATCGGAGGTATTGACGGCCGATATAGCGTGGTAGCCGGCGGGATCGCGCACACCGGCGGTAGTGGTCATCTGCTTCCACAGGTAGCTAAAGTCCGCACCGGAAATGGGTGTGCCATCGGACCATTGTGCGGGCGAGGCAATGACGTAGCGCACCCGTTGCGCCACGCCCTTTGGAGCGGTGACCTCAGAGGCAGATTCGAGGATATCGGCGTCCCTTTGCCCGTGGTGGAACGCCGAGGGCAGCACCAGTTCTGCAATCTGGTCGACCAGCTCGGAGTTATTGGCCACTAGGTGCGGGTTCAATCCCGCGCGCAGAGGGTCCACGCCCACCGAGATGGTCGGGCGCTTGGCGGAGTCGGCATCCTGCGGCTGCTCTTCTTCCGGGGTAGCCGTGGTGGTGGTCTGATCTTCTTGCAGCGCGGAGGCATTATCCTCCACCACCGGTGGTGGGCCGGGGTTGGCCGCGCAGGCGCTGAGGAAGGCAAGGCTGGCGGTGCTGAGTACCGCAGCGATTGCCGACGCCGCGCGCCTTGGTGAAGCCGGATTCTTTTTCATCGCGGACTACTTTAGTCCCTCTACCCCGCCGAAACGAAGATTATTGGCGCTAGACTCGGCCATAGACCGCTACTTTTGAGGAGGCCCCAATGCTCATCTGCCAAGAAATGTTCCTTCTACTGACCAAAGACAACGGTAAGAAGGAAGACTGGGTGTCCAATAATGAGGCCGCGCTGCGCGCCACCGTACTCGCGGACCTGCTGCTGGGCGGGCACGTAAAGCTCGGTAAGAAGAAAAGGGTGGAGACTACTCCACAGCGCCCGGAGCACCCCGTGTTGGCTTGGGCTTGGGAGGAGCTGCAGCAGCACAAGGCCACCGGCATGCCGAGCCTCTTGGAAGCTTCGTGGTTTACCCCGCGGGAAATCATCGCTTTGGATTTCCACGCGAATGGACTGCTCGATGTGGAAAAGGCCAAGTGGTGGCAGATAAGCGGCGACCGCTACATCATGACGGACCTGGAGCTGGAAAAGGAACTGCGCGAGCGGTTGGTTGCAGTCCTGGAGGCGCAGCGCCCAGCCACGGTCAATGACGTTATTATTCTCGATATTCTCCGTGAGGTCAGCGGTGCCTATACCCTGCTGAAAAACGATGCGGAGGGAATGAAGCGCCGGGAGATGCGGGCACGCATTCAGGAAATCAAAAAAGAGGTCGAGTATGACAAAACCGCCTCCTCTGCGGTCAAGGCCGTAGTTGAGGAGGCGGCAGCGGTTGCGGCGATGGTGGCCACATCAGCGGCAATCACCACCACCTAGGGTGCGGCTTTTTACTTATTCATCTGCTTGGCGCGGGCGGCGGCACGCTTGCGGTCGGTAGCGGAAAGCTCTACCTTGCGCACGCGCAGGACGTCCGGGGCGACCTCGACGCACTCGTCGTTGCCACAGAATTCCAGTGCTTCTTCCAAGGAGAGGGTGTGTGCCTTGGCCAGGGTGACCGTGGCATCCGCAGTAGCGGAGCGCATATTGGTCAGCTTCTTTTCCTTGGTGATGTTGATGTCGATATCCTCATCACGGTTATTGGCACCAACGACCATGCCCTCATAAGCCTCGGCGCCCGGCTCGACGAAGAAGTTGCCGCGGTCAGCCAGCTGCATCAGCGCGTACTGGGTGATCTGGCCGGTGCGGTCAGCCACCAGGGAACCGGTCGGGCGGGACTTGATCTCACCGGCCCAGACATCCAGGCCATCAGAGATGGAGTTAGCGATACCGGCACCGCGGGTCTCGGTCATGAACTGAGTGCGGAAGCCGATGAGGCCGCGGGCAGGAACGCGGAAGACCATACGTACCCAGTCGCCCTCGCGCACGTCCATGGCCTGCATCTGGCCCTTGCGGGAGGCCAGCAGCTGGGTGATAGCACCTTGGTGCTCGGACGGGGAGTCAATGGTGAGGATCTCGTATGGCTCGTAGGTCTTGCCGTCGATCTCCTTGGTCACAACCTGCGGCTTACCAACCGTCAGCTCGAAGCCTTCGCGGCGCATGGACTCAATAAGCACGGACAGCGCCATCTCGCCTCGGCCCTGGACCTCCCAAGCGTCGGGGCGCTCGGTGGGCAGCACGCGCAGGGAAACGTTGCCGATGAGCTCTTGCTCCAAGCGGGCCTTGACCATACGCGCGGTGAGCTTATCGCCGCCGCCCTGGCCTGCCATCGGGGAGGTGTTCACGCCGATGGTCATGGAGATGGCCGGCTCGTCTACGGTGATGCGCGGCAAAGCCTCAGGGTGCTCCGGATCGGCGATGGTGTCACCAATCATGACGTCAGAAATGCCGGAGATAGCCACGATGTCACCGGCGATGGCTTCCTCGGCCGGCTGACGCTCGAAGCCGACGGTGCGCAGCAGCTCGGCGACCTTCACGGTCTTGGTGTGCTGGTTGCCATCCTCGTCGTAGTGGATCCAGGCCACCTGCTGGCCCTTCTTAATGCGGCCGGCGTAGATACGCAGCAGCGCGATACGGCCTAGGAAGTCGGAGGCGTCCAGGTTGGTCACGTGCGCCTGCAGTGGGGCGTCGACGGTAGCGGAAGGCTCTGGGAGGACGTTATAGATGACGTCGAAAAGCGGCTGCAGATCCTCGCCCGCAGGGACGTTGCCATCGCCTGGGTTCTCGGTGGAGGCAACGCCGGCGCGGCCGGAAGCGTAGAGAACCGGCAGGTCCAGCAGCTCCTCGGCGGCGGCTGCAGCTTCCTCATCCTCCAGGCCGGCGGCGATTTCCAGCAGGAGGTCTTGGGATTCGGAGACAACCTCGTCGATGCGGGCATCCGGGCGGTCAGTCTTGTTCACGCAGATGATAACTGGCAGCTTGGCTTCCAGTGCCTTGGTGAGCACGAAGCGGGTCTGCGGCAGCGGTCCCTCGGAGGCATCGACGAGCAAGACGACGCCATCCACCATGGAAATACCGCGCTCGACCTCGCCACCGAAGTCGGCGTGGCCTGGGGTGTCGATGACGTTAATAATCAGGTCCTGGCCGTCCTTGCCTAGGCCCTTGCGGTGGATGGCCGTGTTCTTGGCCAGAATGGTAATGCCGCGCTCGCGCTCCTGATCATTGGAGTCCATGACGCGGTCCGTGTGTTCACCGTGGTCACCAAAGGCGCCGGACTGCTCCAGCATGCCGTTGACCAGGGTGGTCTTGCCATGGTCAACGTGCGCGACGATGGCAACATTACGGAACTCGGTATTACTCACTAGTGGGGTTCTCCTTCGGAGGATCTACAGCGCTTGCGCGCGCGAAATTGATCTTGAACGAGCTCCCACGATACCCCCTTAAAGGGCCAAGTGCAGCATTGGGGATGGCTTTACCCCGTAACGCACCGTATAGGGGGAGCGAAAATTCTTATAGATTGCCAAAGTACTTGACACTGCCCTTGGCATCACTATCGTTACTGTAGGTAATATTGTTACAAATGTGACAACTGGGGGTTTGACTCCCCTTCCCGAGACCGCACCCAAGGAATTGATAACGTGAGCCACGCCCGCACCACCTGGCGCCTGTCCGGCCGTACCGGTTATATCGCCGCTGCCACGGCCGCGCTCATCGGCCTCGCCTCTCCGCTCGTCGCCCCTGCGCAGGCATCCGCACCGGATCTTTCTTCCTTAGTGCAGCAGGCATCCTCCCACAGCCCGCTGGACGAGCTCGGCCGCCCCAATCAGGAAACCCAGGACCGCATCCGCGCTTTTGCTGCACAACCTTGGATTCCCGAGGATGTTCGCAACGCTATCCTCTCGGGCCTCGCGTTCTTCGCCGGCGGCGGCGATGGCAAGGGCGGCGTAGCCATGCCGGAGGGCAATAACCCGAACTTCCGCCAGTTCTACTGGCCCACAGTCTCCGCACAGTGCATTGGCGGCACTAGCGATGCCATGGGCTCGGCCATCGCCGTTCCTGGCCCCACCGAAATGCCGGCACCGGGTGCAAAGTCCGGCGAAACCGTCTTCCTCTTCACCGCCCTCGGCACCCCACCGGCCGCACGAGAACAAGGCGGGATGAACGTGCAGTGGTTCAACCTTGACACCCTGCGCAGCGGCATCACCCCACTAAATAACAATGGCATCAATCAGGACGGCCCTACCACCTTGTCCGGTACCGCCCAGACCGGCAAGGGCACCGTCATCGCGCTGCTTTCTGGCGGCGTGAACACCCAGGAATCCCGCTGCAATTTTGCCCCGACCGCCGCCTTCCTTGAGGTGAAGTAAATGCCGGTGGATCTCCATCCGGTCAAGCGCGAGACCTTTAATACCGCCGAGTACACCAATATCGACCCCAAGGGGTTCCGGCGAGAGGTCGACACATACACCGAGACGGATTTCGGCCTCTACATGGCGCGCGGGGCCGATCATCCGCGCTTCGGGTACTTGGAATCGTGGCTGCTGCCCGATCTCAACCTGCGTGCGAATATCTTCCATTTCCGCCCCGGGGTGGACGTCCACCAGGACTTTTATATTGATGTGGCCGAAATCCAGCGCGATGGCGCGGTGTGGACCACCCGCGATCTTTATGTGGATCTTGTTGCCACCCGCAGCGAGCCCATTTCCGTGCTCGATATTGATGAGCTCTCTGCCGCGGCCTCCGCCGGCTTGATTTCTGCCGAGGACACAGAGAAAGCGATCGACACTACACTTGCCGCAGTCGAGGGCATTACTCGCAGCGGTGACGATGCGATGGCTTGGTTGGCGCATCAGGGAATACACTTAACGTGGTCCGATAACATCACCCTAACCCCAGAAGGATAATTTATGGCCGGTGGCCTTTTTGCCCTGCTTGACGACGTCGCCCTGATCGCCCGCTCCGCTGCCTCTAGCGTTGACGATGTGGCCGCCCTTGCGGGCAAGACCTCCGTGAAGGCCGCAGGTGTGGTAGTCGATGATGCTGCCGTAACCCCACAATACGTGGAGGGAATTAAGCCCCAGCGCGAGTTGCCGATGATCTGGCGCATTACCAAGGGCTCGCTCATCAATAAGCTCGTAATCATCTTGCCCATCGCCATGATCCTCTCTTGGATCGCGCCGTGGGCGCTCACGCCCATCTTGATGTGCGGCGGTACCTATCTATGCTTTGAAGGCGCGGAAAAAATCCTGCATCACCTTCTTCCCCACCGAGAGAAGGAAACTGAATCAGTCCAGGAAAAGGGCGCAGACGCCGAAGATAGCTTGGTCAAGTCCGCGATTACCACTGACCTCATCTTGTCATCTGAGATCATGGTTATCTCCTTAAACGAGGTCATCGACCAGCCATTCTGGATGCGCCTGGGTGCCCTCATCTTCGTCGGCATCTTGCTGACCCTGGGTGTCTACGGCGCCGTTGGCCTCTTGGTCAAGATGGATGATATTGGCATGGCCCTTAATAAGCGCCACAATGGCAAGTCCACGGTGGGCAACGCCTTGGTCAAGGGCATGCCGATCGTTCTCGATATCATCGGCGTCATCGGTACCGCCGCCATGCTGTGGGTAGGCGGCCATATCGTGGTCAAGGGCCTGCACGAATTCGGTATGGATCAGCCCCACGAATTCATCGCATCCGTGACTGAGAAGATCTCCAATGGCGCCCTGGCATGGCTGGCAGATACCGGCATCTCCATGGTCTGCGGCCTGGTGCTTGGCACAGTGGTTGCCACCATCGTAATGGCGGTCAAGGCCTCCTTTGGCAAGACCTCGGCCACCTCCGCCCAGCCGGCGGAGGCTTAAAACGCCGTAGCCCGGCTGCATAGCCGGCTACATAAATAGCATCAGCGAAACCGCCATCACGGCCATGCCGGCAATCAAGCCGTAGATAGCGTGATGGTGCTCGCCGGTTTCCTCAGCAGTGGGCAATAGCTCATCCAGCGAGATGAAGACCATAATGCCGGCGATGGCGGCGAAGCTAATGCCCATCGTCGCCGGCCCAATAACCGGCAAGAGAAGGCCGAAGCCGATGAGCGCGCCGAGCGGCTCGGCCAGGCCAGACAAGGTGGCCCACCAAAAGGCCTTCTTGCGGGAGCCAGTGGCCTCGCGCAGCGGAACAGCCACCGCAATGCCTTCCGGGATATTGTGAATGGCGATGGCCACCGCCACCGGCACCGCAACTTCCTTAGAATCCAGGCCAGATAGGAAGGTGGCAAACCCCTCGGGGAAATTGTGCAGGCCCAGCGCGCAGGCGGTAAATACGCCGGTTTTCATTAGCTTTTTGCGGCGGGCTTCTTCGGCCGTGGTGGCCGGCTCATGGGGGTTAATCTCCTCCGGCACGAGCCGGTCAATGATGGCGATGACGGCGATGCCAGCAAAGAACGCCCCGACGGCGGCCCAGGTGCCGGTGGTTTCCTCACCGAGCGCGTCGGAAAGCTGCGCAATGCCTTCCGGCAGGATCTCCATAAAGGAGACATACAGCATCACGCCGGCCGAAAGCCCCAGTGCAGCGGCCATAAAAGCCGGCCCCGGCTGGCGCCTTCCCACCGCCAAAGCGCCGCCAATCGAGGTCGATAGACCCGACAGCAGCACCAAGGCGAAGGCAAAGGCAAAGGTACTAAAAGTCATAGCTGGCACCCTACCTGCCAATGATTGTCAAGTATTAATTTTCTTCCTTATCTTCCGGTACCGGAGAGATGAACTCGCCATTCTTGATAGATGGATCGTTGTCCACATACTCGCCTGCCTCATAGTCATAGCCCACGGCGCGGCCCTCTTCGTCCGTGCGCGCGTACCAATCGGTCACCTCTGCTGCAGTGGAGTTAAAGTGCGCGCCCGTTGCGTAGTCGCCGTCCGTCGGCTCGATAGACAGGGCAAAGTTATCGCCATAATCGCGCACGCCCCGCACGATCGCATTAGAGACCGCTTCGTCCTCGTAGAAATGACGGATGGAGGCAGGATCATGGCGCAGCTCGCGCACCAACGCGATGCACATGAGCACGATGATGACCGCGAAAGGCAGGGCCGTCACCGTAATAAGGTTCTGCAGGCCCTGCAGCGCATTACGGCCACCGGCAAGCAAAATGACCACGGCAATGCCAGCCATACATACCACCCAAAAGACCGTTACTGCCGGGTTGGGCTTGGGGTTGCCGCGCTGGGTGAGCTGCGAGTTCACAATGGATGCGGAGTCAGCCGTGGTAATGAAGAAGACCACCAGCATGACGATGACGATGGGCGCCATCCACTCCGCTCCCGGGAAGTGGTCCAAGACCTTGAAAAAGATGTCTTCTGCCGCCGGCATGGAATCAATAGTGCCGTCTGGGGCGATATCGCCATCGCGGCGCTGCAGCCAAATGGTGGTACCGCCCAGGATGGTAAAAGCGGCAACAATGATGGCGGAGGGAATAAGCAGCACGCCAAGCACGAACTGGCGGATGGTACGCCCGCGGGAAATCTTGGCTACGAAAACACCCACAAACGGCGACCAAGATACCCACCAGGCCCAGTAGAAGGTGGTCCAGGAGGACAGGAACGCAACCATATCTTCCCCCTCGCCCATATTGGCAGAGAGCATCTGCGGCATTTCATCGAGATATTCAATCACCACGGCCGGCAGCATATTGGCCAAGAAGGCGGTCGGTCCCACAACGAAAAAGAACAAGGCCAGCGCCATGGCCAGCACCAGGTTGATATTAGAGAGCCACCGAATGCCCTTGGCCACGCCGGAGACGGCCGAGAAGATCGTTCCGATGGACAGCACCACGATGATCACCAGCGCCGCAGCATTGCCGGTGGTAGACCAGCCGCTAACCAATTCCACGCCGCGGCCGATCTGCAGCGCACCGATGCCCAGCGTGGCGGCGGTGCCGAAGAGAGTGGCAATAATGGCCAGGCCATCGATGATGCGCGCGGGCAGGGAATCAGAGGAGCGATTGCCAAAGAGCGGCATCAGGATGGAGCTCATCAGCGGCACGCGGCCGCGGCGGAAGGAGACGTAGGCCACGCACAGGCCCACGATGGCGTAAATTGCCCAGGCATTAAAGCCCCAGTGCATGGCTGCCTGCGCCATGGCGCCCAGCACCGCTTCATCGCTCGCAGCCTCATAGGCACCAGGGCGCGGCGAAAGGTAGTAGCTCAGCGGCTCGAAGGGGCCGAAGAAGATAATGCCGATGCCAATGCCGGCACCAAAGAGCATCGCGGCCCAGCTCACCGTGGAAAATTCCGGCTTCTCCCCATCTAGCCCGAGAGGGATTTTGCCGTACTTTGAAAAGGCCAAGATGATGAGCAAAAACATCAGGAACGTCGCTAGGGCGGTAAAGATCCAGCCCAAGTTACGCATCACCCAATCGAGCGCTGCCGAAGAAGCATCGAAGACCTGCTCGGGTGCAATCACACCCCAGATTACGAAGGCGACGACCAGTCCGCCGACCACAAAAAGGATCGGCTTGTCTACTCCATACTTGACCTTCTGGTCCTCAATGGCAACGCCCGGTACCAGCGCGGGGTGGATATTATGCGGGTACATAATGTCTTTGAGAATGCGCTTGGCGTTGCGGGTGCGCTTTTTGCTTTCCTCCGAATTATTCACCCCACGCACAGGGCGGGATGAGGAAGACGGTGAAGAAGAGATGGTTCTACTCCTATTCTGTTTTCCGGGTTTCACTTTTAAGAGAGCTGTCTACACATTAATAGAAACTCGCAGGATATAAAGCTGGCGCCAGCCCTATCCCCTATATGCGTAAAATGAGCTACGCATTGTTTACCGGCCTTTAACCTTGGGAGTGACTTTCTATGGCGCTATACCCGCTCGCGACTAGTTACTTCGACGTGGAGCATGTTGCGGTCCTCGAGCACCCAGTGCTGGGCACCGCATTGAGTATCCCCGGCGTGGCGAAGCACGCTGCGCTTGTCGACGTCTCCCTAGAACCCGATACCTACACCAACGGCTGGCGCGTTCGCTCGGACTTCGGCTTCTTAGGGTTTCTGGACGAGGTCGAGGCGGCGGAGTATCCCGCCTTGGAGCGATTGAAGGCCTCTTCTGCACAACCGCAGACGATCGCCACCGTAGAGGTAGTTGACGGCCAGGTCGAGGTTGCCGTGTCACTGGGCCTGTGGCCGTGGATGGTGCCGGTCAATGACCAACCGCAAGGAACCGCGCTGCTCTCCGGCGGACGAGGCGTGCTGATCGATGCCGCCGCCGGCGACCTATCGCCCGCCCAGCTTGAGCAGATGGGCACGCAGCAATTTTTCGTCACACTGGAAGACCTTGCCGGCACCGCGGTGGCGACCTGCGACGATACGGTTCTCGGTCCCCTCGGCGACAGTGCCGCGCTCCCTGGACTGCGCGCCGCATTCGCTGCGGCAAACGGTTCTGGGGCGGGGCTTTCTGCCCGCGCCTACGCGAGCCACGGCATGCTTGCCGTCGATATCCCCGCCGATGAGGCCACCACCGCGGAGCTCTTCTCCCCCGCTGTTCCACCGCTACGCGTGCCCGCGCCACAACCTGCGATTCCCGCCGCTGCGCCCGCAGCCACACCGGCTCAGCCCGAGGTCTGGGAGCACACGCTTTCCGGCGAAGCCATCGTGACGGCGCTGCCCACCGGCTCGCGCCGCCCGAAAGGGCCACAGGCCCAGCCAGCTGCACCCGCTAAGCCAGGTGCGCCAGCTCAGCAGCACAATGAGCAAGCACAACAACCGCCGGCCAGCGCCAAGCTGGCGGAGTTGGTCTCCTCCATCCCAGGAGAGCAGAATTTCAGCTGGCGTGCGCTGCCGGTAGCCGAAGAACCGGGCCGCTTTTCCTCCGAATCCGCGCGGGTGCGGGCCCGGCGCATGGCGCGCGACACGTCTCACCACCGCGGGGGCAATCACCGCAAATAGGTGCGATGCTCAGCCGCAGAGGCCACGCTAGCGCAATGTGCGTTGGCCCCCGTCGCCGCGGCGAGTAATCCGCTGGGCGTCGAGGTATTCCAGCAGCGGGATGGCTACCCGCCGCGTGGTGCCCAGCGCTTTACGGGCTGCCGAAAGCGTAAAGGGCTGCTCCAGTTCGCTAAGGCGCCGGCGCGCTTCCTCCGGTGCCGAGGGCAAGAGCACGATTCCCTGCTTGAGGCGCAAAAGGCGCCCGGCGCGCTCGGCGGCGGCAAGTTCCTTTGGGCCCAGGCCCAGCTCCGTTAGGTCATCTGCCTCGGGGACCGCAAAGGGTTCTACCTTAAGCCTTTCCTCGATGGCAGCGACCCCGCGCTCCGCCGGGCCGAGGTCCGCCCGCTGCCCGGGAAGGCGCAACACTCCCTCACTGCTTTCCGCCTTCGCAGCGGCGATGGCTAGGCCCAGCAAGCCTTCTTCTTGCAGGCCGAGGGCGTCCATGGCCGCCTTGCGCGGCATTCCCGGCGCTAGGGGATGTGCGGCGGTGTGGGCTTGCAGGGCGTGGGTAAGCGCTTGCTTCCACCGAGTTACCTGCGAGGCCGCAATCCACCAGTCGCGGAAAGCGATAATGCCTTGCGGCGGCGCTGTAGTTGCAAAACCATCGCGATCAAGGTCATCCAGACGGGCAAAACCGACGCGGCGCAGGTAGGAGGCAGGATCGCGGAAAGAGTCCTGGGCACTGAGCTCTTCTGCGCGGTGGCGGGCGGCACCGCGCCGATTAAGCTCCGGCGGTCGCAGATCTACTGCCTCTACCCCAGCGACGACGTGCCGGCCGCCGGGGCTGCGCACTACGAAACGATCAAGGAGCCGCAGCGGCAGCGGGTGTGCCAGGCTGATGCGCGCGAAATCGGCAGACAAGGGACGCAGGTGGGCCTCCACCCCGGCGGTACCGGTGTGCACGACGAGGTTATCGGGCAGCCCATCGAGATCCGCGCCAAAGGTGCGGCGGACATCGAGGTGGTCCACCAAGCGCCACGCACCCGGGGTAAGCAGCACATCGCCGCGGTGGATATCGGCGGCATCCACCCCGCGCAGGTTGACGGCCGCACGAGTGACGGGGCCGAGTGAATCCTGCGCGCGATTTTCACTATGCAGGCCACGGATCTCCACGGCCCTTTCCCCACCAGCCGTGGCCACCTTAAGGCTATCGCCCACGCGCAGGGTGCCCGCGGCAAGCGTTCCGGTAACCACGGTGCCCGCGCCCTTCACGCTAAAGGCGCGGTCCACCCACAGGCGCACGGGTGCCTGCGCATCGGGAGCGGGCACAGTGGCAAGGACCTCATCGAGCGCCTGCCGCAGCTCCGCAATGCCGTCGCCGGTAGGGGCGGATACGGGGATAATGGGGGCGTTGGCAAGCGGGGTGCCGGCCAGCTGCGTTCGGATTTCTGCGGTGCGGTCCACGGTGGCGCGGTCGCTGCGAGTTAGCGCAATAATGCCGTGCTCTATTCCCAGCGCGCGCAGAGCATCGCGATGGTCGGTGGACTGGGCCTGCCATCCCTCATCGGCCGCCACAACAAAGAGGACGACCGGGGCCGGGCCCACGCCAGCGAGCATATTGCCTAGGAATTTTTCATGGCCGGGCACATCTACGAAAGCCACATCCGCGCCAGAAGGCAGCGTGGTCCAGGCAAACCCCAGGTCAATGGTAAGGCCGCGGCGCTTTTCTTCCTCCCACCGGTCCGGGTCCATCTCCGTAAGCGCCCGCACCAGGGTGGACTTGCCGTGGTCTACATGACCGGCAGTAGCGACGACGTACACCTAGCCCACCGCCTTAATAGCGGAAATAACCGCGGCGTCGTGGTCGGCAGGAACGCAGCGAATATCCACCAAGCAGCGGCCCTGATGCACGCGGCCTACTACGGGCGGTTTCTGGCGGCGCAGCGCGTCCGCATAGGGCTCGGGCAGGCTCACCGCGAAGCCGGGCAGCGGGTACTCGGGCGCCCCGCCACCACCCACGCGGCCATCGTGAGGTACCACTTCTGCCCCGACTGCCTGCGCGATGGCTTCCGTGCGCTCGCGGTGGGTCTGGGGATCAAGGTGGAGGGCATCCTGCACCGCATTCGAGGGCGTCGAAATGGCCGCCTCCAGCGCGTTGAGGCGCAGCTTATCTATGCGCACCGCACGCGCCAGCGGGTGCTTCTTCACCGCGGCAATCGCGTCCTTGGTGCCAAGCAAGATTCCTGCCTGCGGACCGCCAAGCAGCTTATCGCCGGAGGCTATGACGATATCGGCGCCGGCGCGCAGCTGGGCCT
Source organism: Corynebacterium sp. CTNIH16 (assembly GCF_032821655.1). Taxonomy (NCBI): domain Bacteria; kingdom Bacillati; phylum Actinomycetota; class Actinomycetes; order Mycobacteriales; family Corynebacteriaceae; genus Corynebacterium; species Corynebacterium sp. CTNIH16. The sequence continues at coordinate 28,275 of NZ_JAVBIG010000005.1, forward strand.
GAATATCTGGTTCTTCTGGCAGCGCCGGGTCATGGGTGAGCAGGCCGGAGCCCAAGTCCACGATGAGTCGCGTATCGTGCTCCACCGCTAGGCGGTGCAGTTCCTCTACCCCGACTGCGGAGGTAAACCCCTCGATGCGGAAATTGGAAGGATGCACCTTCAAGATGGCGCCGGTGTTATCTCCCAGAGCGCGTTCATAATCGGCCAGGTGTGTGCGGTTAGTCGCCCCTATTTCTTTGAGGCGCGTGGCCGTGGACTCGATGAGCTCGGGCAGGCGAAAGCCAGCTCCGATCTCAATGAGCTCGCCGCGCGAGATGATGACCTCTTTGCCGGGAGCGAGCGCGGCGGTGGCCAGGAGCAAGGCGCTGGCGCCGTTATTGACCACGAGGGCATCTTCTGCACCGGGGCAGGCTGCGAGCAGCGCGGCCGTGGCTCCGGCGCCGCGATTTCTGGATCGTTTGCCCGAGCCCAAGTCCATTTCCACATCTGTATAGGAGGCAGCGGCGTGCAGGGCCTCTACCGCGGCGCTGGGAAGCGGGGCACGCCCTAAGTTCGTATGAATGATGACGCCGGTGGCGTTAATGACTGGGTGCAGGGAATGCGTATTCTTTTGTTCCAGGCGCTGCGCAATTTCTGCGGGTATATTGCTGACCGGCAGCGGACCGCGGCGCGCTTGGGTGACTGCGCCCTGGATTATCGCGCGGATGGTGTGCTCGGCTAGGCGCTGACGCGCGGATTCTACTTCCGGCAGCTGGAGCAGCTCGTCCATGCGGGGAATATTCCTGCGGGGGTCCGGGCTAGCAGCAGGCGTGGGCGTGGGCACTGTGGCATTCCTCCTTGCGCGCGAGTGGCGGAGACGGACAGGAATCGAACCTGCCAGACCGAGATACTCGGCCTCACCGGTTTTGAAGACCGGGGCGCCCACCAGGACACGTACGCCTCCGTGTGCTCACCTTACACGGGCATTCCCCGGTGCCGGCACACCTGTCACGCAATACATCCACCATGCCGCTCCGAGGTGGAAACCTCGGCGCCCTATGTCCTATCGCCACACACAGGTTCCCTACCTTGCTGTGCAGACAAATAGTTCCTCGGGATGAGTAAAATGGCGATATGACCGAAGATATTAAACTCACCTCTTTCGCCGCAGGCGGCGGTTGCGCCTGCAAGATTCCCGCTGGCCAACTTGAGTCTGCCGTCGAGGGCCTGATAGGCAAGGCCGACCCTAACGTGCTGGTTGGCCTGGACGATGGCGATGATGCCGCGGCCGTCAAAATCCAGGACGGCCTAGCGGTAATTTCCACCGCGGATTTTTTCACCCCCATGCTCAATGACCCCTACGATTGGGGGCGAGTGGCTGCGGCCAATGCGCTGTCTGATGTCTATGCCATGGGTGGCACCCCGGTTACCGCCATTAACCTGGTGGGCTGGCCCAATGAAAAGCTCGGACTCGATGTGCTGCGTGAGGTCCTGCGCGGCGGCATGGATATAGCCACCGAGGCAGGCATTTCCGTCACAGGTGGGCACTCCATCACCGCGCCCGAGCCACTGTACGGCATGGCCGCCACCGGTATGGTCGCCCCCGACAAGCTCATGCGTAACGACGCCGCCGAACCTGGCCTGCCCATCACCCTAACCAAGCCCATTGGCGTGGGCATCCTCAACAACAAGCACAAGGCTACCGGCGAGGTCTCCCAGGCCGCGGTCGATTCCATGACCACCTTGAACCGTGAGGCCGCCCGCACCGCGGTGGAGGCGGGCGTGCGTGCCGCCACGGACGTCACCGGCTTCGGGTTGCTCGGCCACCTGTACAAGATGTGCCGGGCCTCCGGCATCGCCGCGGAGCTCGACTTTTCCGCCGTGCCCACCGTCGAAGGCGCAAAGGAGGCGCTGGCGGAGGGCTTCATCCCCGGCGGCTCTCGCCGCAATCTCGACTGGGTGCGCCCACACCTCGATGCCTCCTTGAACGAGGAAGAGCTGGTGCTGCTTGCCGACGCCCAAACTTCCGGCGGCCTCCTCCTCATCGGCGAGGTACCCGGCTACCCCGTCATCGGCCATACCACCGAGCGCACCGGCAATGCCTATATCAAGGCCTAAGATGCAGCGGCAGGTCCCTTTTCTCCTCGCCCTTTCCTCCACCACCCTTGCCGCGGCGGGGCTGGTGGGGTGCTCGTCCGAGCGGACATCGCCAAGCGGATGCTCCCCCGTTGGTATTGCCGCGGTGCGCGAGACCCTGCCGGATTCGCTCGCTAAGTCGAAGCTCGATTCGCACTCCACCGACGAGGATGAACACTCCTTCTCAGTGCTCTACCGTGCACAGGATAAGGAGCAGGTCAGTCTGCTGGGGACGAAGTATGAGGCCGAGGGCGCGCCCGTTTGCCCCGATGACCCCAATGAGGCAGCGCAGCGCTACTTAGAGCTACTGCACGACGACCTCGATGCCCAAAACGCCGCCCAGCAACGCCCCGCCAATGAGTACTCCCCCTTCGAGTTCACCGCCGCTGATAGGCGCTTTTATTGCTCCGCCTGGCCGGTCGAAGAGTCAGTGTCTACCACGTGCGTCACCACCGTGGGCGATGTGGCGCTGAACTACTACCTCCACCGTGATGGCCGCGACCCCGCAGCCGAGCAACAACGCATGGAAGACATCGGCGCGGCGCTCGCCCCCGCCCTGCAGGACCTGGACTAGTCCGGGCTCACCACATCGTGGTCGAGGCCCTGCCCGCGCCGGCGCCTTTCCGCCCGGCGCTTCTGCGGCCCGATGGTAGTCTCCGGATTCTTCACCGCTTCCAGCCCGGCGTTAAGCACGCCAAAGCGCGTGCACGCCGAGCCTGCCAGGAGCGATAGCCCCGCAGCCACAGAGACTGCCCGCGACTTCGTCACCGCAGCCACTGCACTACCGACACCACCGGCCGCAATGAGGTATTCCGAGGCCTTCATCAACGTGCCTGGCTTTCCCTCGTGCAGTGCCTGGCGCGGTTCTGGCTCCATGCCTTCCTCAAGCACCTTGGTCGCTGCCAGATCGCTGGCCGCCGCGGCCATACCCAACACACGGGCCGGTCCCGCGTGCTCGACCGGAGTGGTCACCATAGCCAGGCCTGACGACGCCGCACCCGCCGAGGAAACGAAAACATACGGCAGGTGTTTTTTCATGTCATTCCACACCGGGTTCGAGGTATTGGACAGCAATACCGCGGTATAACCCGCAAGCGGGCCGCCAAGCACGCCCGTGACCGCGCCCGCCGGCCCGGCCGATTTCTTTAGCACCGTACGCACAAACTTCGGCAGCGGCAGCTTGTGGCCAGTCGCCGCATCTACTTCCGCGGCGGCAGGCAGCGCAGCCGCGCTGGCAAAGCCCGACAAAATCCACGAGCCCATGGACATTGGCGAGGTCACCTTGAAGACGCGGAACATGTTCAATGCGCGTTCCGGACGGCCCAAATCCAGAATCAAAAAGACCGATCCCACGGCCGCCGCGCTAAAGGCAGAAAGGCGCGTGGTACGACGCAGCGGCGCATTGCCCACCGCCTGTGCGCCGGCGGCCAAGAGCCCCGAGCCACCGCTCACGCCGCCCAAGAAGAGGTAGGCGCCGATAGGCCATTCCCACGGCGGAGCCTTCACCACTGGTCGGCCATAGTAAGACGAGAACTCGAAGTCCTGCGCCATGCGCTCCTCTTTGGAACCGTCCTGCGCACCCGCGCCTGGACGCTTCCGCTTCTTCTTCGGTTTCGTACCGTCGAACTTCCGGTAGCGATTGCGGCGCTCCGGCTGCGGTGGACGGTACTCATCAAAGTTGCTCATTTGCGTCCCCCAATCAGGAAAGAACCAGCCACGGCCAGCGCCATGCCACCGATAGCCTTGGCTGCGGTCTTATACATCTGCGGCAAATCGGCCGTCGGCACGCGCGGGTCCGGCGGCAAACCGTAGACCTCAGGTGAATCCAAAAGCAGGAAGATGGAGCCGGTTCCGCCCACGCCATCGTCCTGGTTGGCACCGTAAAGGCGGGCCTCGGTAAGGCCTTGCTCGTGCAATACGCGCACGCGTTCCTTGGCTGCGGCCACCATCTCCTCGTACGGGCCGAACTGAATGGAATCAGTAGGACAGGTCTTAGAACATGCTGGCTGTTCGCCCTGCTTCAGGCGGTCGTAGCACATGGTGCACTTCTGGGCCACGCCCAAGTTCTTGATCGGCATCGCCTCGCCCGGCGTATGGTCCGGGCCCTGCGGGGCAAGTTGCTTGAGTTTTTTCAACACGTTGACACCGGCATGGGAATTATCCACGTAATCCACCGTGGCCGTCTTGTCATACTTCAGCGCCACACCGCCGTCATCGCGGCGCTCGATGACGCCAAACGGGCAGCCGGCCACGCAAGTGCCGCAACCATTGCACACATCATCCTGGACCACAACGGTGCCAAACTCGGTGCGGAACAGCGCTCCGGTAGGACACACGTCCAAGCAGCCTGCATGCGTGCAGTGCTTACACACGTCCGAGGACATGAGCCACCGGAACGTATCCGTATCCGGCGGGGTGGTATCAACCTCTGGGGCCTGCGCGCCTACCGAAGGCATACCCAGGGAAATGAGATTCTTTCCCTCCTCGCGGGCCTGCTCGATGCGGTCATTGTTTTGCTCCACAAAGGCCACGTGGCGCCAGGTATTTGCCCCCAGTGCGCCGGTGTTGTCATAGGAATCACCCGTGACGTCATAGCCTTCTACCGGGTTGCGGTTCCACTCCTTACACGCCACCTCGCAGGCCTTACACCCGATACACACGGAAGTGTCGGTGAAAAAGGCCATGCGGCGGTACTTATCATAGCCGTGCCGGCTCGCGTTTTCGGTCAGAAGATTTGTCATTTACTTACCTTCTTCGCTTTCCTCGCCCTTCTCGCCGTGCTCATCCGCGTCCGCGGGCTGTTGCGGCTCTGGGTTATAGGTGAAGGAATCATCCACGGTGAGCAGATCATTACCGGAATCCAGGTTCAGGTGCGCGCGCTTCTGATACTCCTTGAGCATCTCTACACGGGCTTCACCGCGCGGGCGACGCCCCGGCTGGATATCGCAGGCGCCGATCTTGGAATTCTGGATGAATACGTTCGGCTCCAACGTAAGGCCCAGCAGATCATTGGCGCCATCGCCTGCAACGGCCGTGGAATCGGACTCGCCGTAGTGATACGGCAAACCGATCTGGTGGAACTCCTCACCATTGATCTTCATCATTTGCATACGGTCAGTGACCAAGACCTGTGCCTCAATGACGCCACGCGGCGAGATGATCGTGGCCCACTTGCCGTTTTCCAAGCCACGCTTTTCTGCCAAGGCCTTATCGACCTCGCAGAAAAGGCCCGGCTGCAACTCCGCCAGGTACGGCAGGCGGCGCGACATCGCACCCGAGGTGTACATCTCGGTGAGGCGATAGGTGGAAAAGACAAACGGGAACACCTCCGAACCCGGCTCACCAGGTTCTGGGCGCGACAGGTTGTCTGGGCGCTTAATGGTCAGGCGCGTCGGCGATTGCTGTTGCTTGTACAGCACGTTGTGCGCCGGGGACTCGTGCGGCTCATAGTGGGTGGGCAATGGGCCGTCGGAAAGCCCGGTCGGCGCAAAGAGCCAACCGCGACCATCCGCCTGCATGATGAAGGCATCGGTGCCGTCGAGGGCATCCGGGCCCACGGCGTCGATCGGAGCCTTGTAGTTCGGGGACTTGGTAGCCGGGAAGTCCGGCACGTCATCGCCAACCCATTTACCTTGGTCAGCGTCCCACCACACATACTTCTTGCGCTCCGACCACGGAGTGCCGTCCGGCTTCGCCGAAGCACGGTTGTATAGCAGGCGGCGGTTGGCCGGCCATACCCAACCCCACTCGGGAGCTACCTCGTTTTGCTCCGACCCCGGAACCTTGCGCGCGGAATGATTAATGCCGTCCTTAAACACGCCGGTGTAGATCCAGCAACCACCGGAGGTACTGCCATCGTTCTTCATCTCCACGAAGGCAGGCAAAAGCTCGCCCTTTTTCGGGCCCGCTAGGTAGTAGCCGTTGATCTCCTTGAGGACGTCCTCAGAATTCGGCTCACCTTCCTCGGTTTCCACATAGTCCCACGTGACCTTTTGCAAAGGCAGATCTCGTGGATCGGTGGAATCGCGCAGGCGCTCCTTGATCTTTTTGCCCAGTTGGTAGAAGAACCACAGGTCACTTTTCGCATCGCCTGGCGGCGGTGCTGCCTGGAAACGCCATTGCAGCATGCGCTGCGTCTGGGTAAAGGTTCCCGCCTTTTCCACGTGGGTGGCCGCCGGCATCAAGAAGACCTCAGTGCCGATGTCTTCGGTCTTAAGCTCGCCGTTTTTAATCTCCGGCGAATCCTTCCAGAAGGAGGCGGTCTCAATCTCCTGGAAATCGCGTACGACCAGCCACTTCAGCGCCGCCAAGCCGCGGCGCTGCATACCGCCGTTGGACTGCGCCACGGCCGGGTTCTGGCCAAAGACAAAGTAGCCTTCCACCTGCTCATCCAGCATGGCCATGAGCGTTTCATAGGTCGAATGCGCACCAGAAATGCGCGGCATGAGGTCATAGCCCCATCCGTTGTCCTTGGTGGCTGCATCGCCCCAGTAGGACTTCATCAGCGAGACCGCATAGTTCTCACCGATCTGCCAAAAGCCCTTCTGCGACTCATTACGGATTCCATCAACGAACTCTGGCCAGCTTTGCTTGTCGACGCTCGGCATCGGCAAATATCCCGGCAAGGAGTGGAACAGAGTCGGGATATCGGTAGAACCCTGAATTGAGGCGTGGCCGCGCAGCGCCATAATGCCCGAACCTGGGCGACCCACATTGCCGGTGAGCAGCTGCAAGATGGCCGCGGTACGAATAAACTGCGCACCCAGAGTGTGCTGGGTAAAGCCCAACGCATAAGCAAAGCAGGTGGTGCGATCCGGCGTGGAATTCCGCGCGATCGACTCCGCTAGGTAATAGAAGTCCTCCTGCGCAATACCGCAGGTCTCCTCCACTACCTCAGGCGTATAGCGCGCGTAGTGCCGCTTGAGAATCTGGAAGACCGAATTCGGATGCTCTAGCGTCTCATCGCGTTCCACATTCCACGACGCACCCTCCGGCTTCTGCACGTATTGCCACGAATCCGTGACGTACTTACCGCTCTCTGGGTCATAACCAGAGAACAGACCGTCCAGATCTTCAGTGTCCTGGTAGTCCTCCGAAATGATCATCGGCGCATTGGTGTACGCCACCACGTAGTCATGGAAATACAGGTCATTGTCCAGCAGGTAGTTAATGACTGCGCCCAAAAGCACCACGTCCGTACCGCCGCGAATGCCAATGTGGCGATTCGCAAAGGCAGACGTGCGCGTATAACGCGGATCCACGTGAATGATGCGGGCACCACGCTTCTTGGCTTCCACCACCCACTGGAACCCCACGGGGTGGCACTCGGCCATATTAGAACCCTCAATGACGATGCAGTCCGCATTCGCCATATCCTGCAGCGGTTGGGTTGCGCCGCCGCGGCCAAACGAAGTTCCTAGACTAGGAACAGTGGCGGAGTGTCATATACGCGCCTGGTTCTCGAGCTGAATCGCACCAGCGGCGGTAAATAGCTTCTTGATGAGGTAATTTTCCTCATTATCCAAGGTCGCACCGCCCAAACCGGCAATGCCCATCGTGCGGTTGAGCGTACGACCTTCATCGTCCACATCCTGCCAACCGTTCCGGCGGGCTTCCAAGAAACGATCCGCAATCATCTCCATCGCGGTATCTTCATCAAGATCCTGCCACTCCGTCGAGTACGGCGCACGATACTTAATCTTGGTAAGGCGCGTAGCGGAGTTAATCAACTGCTCCGACGCAGATCCCTTCGGGCACAGGCGTCCACGAGAAATGGGCGAATCCGGATCGCCCTCCACCTGAATGACGCGGTCATCTTTGACATATACGCGCTGCGAGCAACCAACCGCGCAGTACGGGCACACCGACTGCACTACGCGGTCCGCTTCCACGGTGCGCCCATGCTTATCTTTACTCTTTTGAGACTGCGTATTGACGTCCCTTCCGAAGGGATCGCCACTGCGCAGCTGGCGCACAACCGGCCAGTTGAGAGGGCTAAAGCGAGACATGTCCTTTAATCTATATTTCACCGATTAAAAAAGCCACAAAGGCTACCCTAACTAGCTTGCACCGCCCAGAGTGCCCGCTTAATCCCCCAACGATGTCCGCCAGCTCCATCATGGGCTTATCCGTTTTCTCCTGCTCTGTAATGAACGGGACGTGGACAAATCCTGCGCGCACCTTCGCCCCTGCGAAGTGATGCAAGAGACCATAGAGCAGCTGGTTACACACGAAAGTCCCGGCCGTATTCGACAACCGCGCCGGAATATCCTCCATTGCCGCAACCATTTCCTTTACCGGCAGCGTAGAGAAATATGCCGCCGGGCCGCCTTCCACAACCGGTACATTCACCGGCTGATAACCCGCATTATCAGGAATATCGGCATCCATAACGTTAATCGCGACCCGCTCTGGGGTGATATGCGCCCGCCCACCGGCCTGGCCCAAACATACAATTGCATCGACCGCCGAACCCTCCGCGGCCTCAATCGCCCGACGCAGCGATTCCCCGAACTTCGTCGGGATCACCAGCTTGATGAGCTCCGCGTCTCCAATGCGATCCGGTAGTTGCTGAAGAGTTCGTTCCGTGGGGTTTATGCTCTCTCCGCCGAAGGCGTCGAATGCGGTTACGAGGATTTTCATGCTGCCAGTATTCCAGATCCCCGGGCCTCCCACCCTTCGCGCTCACCAGCAACACCTGAATGGCGCTTCCCCCTAGTCTTGGTGAGCGGCAAGGGTGTAGGCCAGATTCTCCCCCCTTCCCTCACGCTCACCGGGAATGGTGGTCCAAGTACTCGGGAGCCTGCCCGTGAGCGCGAAGGACGAGGGTACCTAACCGATCTGTTGCTTGGTAGTGCAGTCGATCTTCGCGTATGAACGTCCATTCTTATCTACTGACGTCATGGCATAGTTTCCACCATAAGCGCGGCACCCAGTGTAGTTATCGACCACCGACGCCGGCTGAGGTGCGGGCTGCTGCTCGGGGGCTTTATAGTCAGCCACCTCGTCATGCGTTGGCTGCTCCGCTACCTCTACTTCCGGCGCGTCGCGTTCCTGCTGGCGAATCTCTTCTTGCCGCTGCTCTACACGGCGGCGTTCTTCTTCCTGGCGCTCCTTTTCACGCCTCTCTTCCTCTCGCTCTTTCTCCTCCAATTTCTCGAGCTCTTCGCGGGTTTGTTTCTCCTTCCCCTCAAGCTCGCGTTCCTTCTTCGCGGCAATCTCCTTGGGAGCATCCGGATACGCTGCTTTCTGGAAGGTGCTTCGATCATCTTTGTGGCGAGTCAGAACCGCTAATCCGGCCTTCGCAGCTACTGACTTGTCCAATACATCCTCGTACCCTGCAATATCAGCTTCCCCGAAAGCTGCAAATGCTGCCGCCGCAGCTTCAGCGCCGCTAAGCGCTTCGGCCATGTCCTCATCGCTGGAAACCTTGCACTCGTCCGAGACCCCAAAGATCCCTTCGCCGGCGTCTTTAGGGCCGCGTTCGGCATAGTGCACTTCGTCGTAAAACTTGTCGTTTTCGCCAAATACAACCGCCGTGGCCAGCCCTTCGGCCGCGACATCCGCGTTAATGAAGTCATCGTCAATAAAGACACCGGCAAGAGTGCGGCCATACTTGTCAGTCCGCTCGGAGTCATATTCCAACCGAACCCCCGTCCCCTTTGGCAGCCGTCCTTCCAAGTACTGCTTCGCTTCCTCCGCGAGACACTCACTCGGTTCGCCATTATGGCCGATTTCCGGCGTATCAATATTAAGTAGCCGAACGCGGGTATTTTCGCCGTCTATGTCGACGTCAATGGTGTCACCATCGATCACTCGATTGACCACCACGGTATCTTCATCACCGCCGCCTAAAGCAACGGAAGCCACTGCGCCAACTGCGAAAATGCCAACGAGAGGTTTAACCCAGCCCATGAATGTTCCTCCTGAGAAAGATAGAGAGAGTAGCTACCTAAAGTTAGCAATGGGACACACGTGGCAGCTCAAGCTCCCCTCCCTTCGCGCTCACCAGCACCATAAAGCCAGCGCAAATCCACCTTTCCGTGAGCACGAAAGGTGAGGTTGCGGCCACGGCAAAGCACTCGCACTTTGTACCTACAGACGTAGAAGGAATAAGCTGAGCGATGTTGAAGTTGAACAGGACAGTACCTGGAAAATAGTCCGATCTGTCCATTTTTATTTTCAAAGGAATCTTTATGTCTCAACAAGAATCTTCGCGCTCCAAGCTTCCCGACTGGGCCACGGGATTCGGTGCTCAGGTCATCGCGGGCCTCATCATCGGCCTTATCCTGGGCTTCATTGCCTCCGGCATGGATACCGACCCAGATAACCCGGGCTGGTTAACCACCCTGCTCACGGGCGTCGGCAGCGCCTACGTCCAGCTGCTCAAGGTGATGATCCCGCCACTGATCTTCGCCGCTGTTGTTACCTCCGTCGCTAATCTGCGCAAGGTCGCCAACGCCGCGTCCCTGGCAATTTCCACGCTGGCATGGTTTGCCATCACCGCATTCTTCTCCGTCTTGACGGGCATCATCGTCGCCGTCGTGATGAAGCCGGGCATCGGCACGAGCATCGATGCTGCCACCGCGCAGGATCCTTCCCATGTCGGCTCGTGGACCGCGTTCTTTGAGCAGCTTCTGCCCCAGAACTTCATGGGCCTTTCCGCCTCGCTTTCCGACGGCGAAGTATCCCTCAGCTTTGGTGCCCTCCAGCTCCTCGTCATCTCGCTGGCCATTGGTATCGCCGCCGTCAAGACCGGCAAGTCTGCTGAGCCTTTCCTGCGCTTTACCGAGTCCTTCCTGAAGGTCATTCAGGTCATCCTGTGGTGGATTATCCGCCTTGCCCCGATTGGCACCGCGGCCCTCATCGGTAAGGCCGTAGCTACCTACGGCTGGGATGCACTGGGCTCGCTGGGCAAGTTCGTCTTGGCCATGTACGTCGGCATGGGCCTGGTATTTGCCGTGGTCTACCCGGCAGTACTGAAGTTCAACAAAATCCCGGTCATCGGCTTCTTCAAGCGCGTGTGGCCCGTGACCTCCCTGGGCTTTGTCACCCGTTCTTCGATGGGCGTCATGCCAGCTACCGAGCGATTCAGTGAAAAGGCTATGGGCGTTCCATCCGAGTACGCTTCCTTTGCTATTCCGCTGGGCGCAACTACCAAGATGGATGGCTGCGCTTCCGTATACCCAGCCATCGCTGCCATCTTCGTCTCCCAGTTCTATGGCATCGACCTTGACTTCACCCAGTACCTGCTCATCATCTTCGTGTCCGTTATCGGTTCCGCCGCTACCGCAGGCACCACCGGCGCAACGGTAATGCTCACCCTGACGCTTTCTACGCTCGGCCTGCCACTGGCCGGTGTTGGTCTCCTGCTTGCCATCGAGCCAATCATTGACATGGGCCGTACCGCCCTCAACGTCACCGGACAGGTGCTGTGCGCCACCATCGTGGCTAAGCGCGCCGGCATCCAGGACAAGGCAACCTGGGATGCCGCCGAGAACGGCGTCAAGCACATTATGGATTCTGACTCGGCCGAGACCCTCGGAGTCAAGGCTTAAACCAGTCTCCTAAAAAGGCAAAAGAAACGCCCGCAAGGTATTCCTTGCGGGCGTTTCGCAATGCGCTTTTACTTCTGGCCGTCAACACCATCGGTGTCGATCTGCTCCTTGCGCAGCTCCTCGGTGTGAGTCTCGGTATCGCGAACGGTGTCCTTCTTCAGGTTGATCTTCTCAACCGGAACGGTTTCCTTGTTCACGTTTACGCGCTCCTCGTGCAGGGTGACGGAAGCTTCCTCGGAGTCACCGGAGATAGCGCCGTCGTAATTCTTGGCATCCTCAGCGTTGATCGGGGTGCGCTCGACGCGAACCTCTTCGCGCTCGACCGGAACCTCGACGCTCTCGGTGTCAGTCACAACGTACTTGCGCAGGCGAGCCTCACCGCTAGCCACGCGCTCCTTGTTGACGTTGAGCTGCTCCTCGGAACGGATGAGCTCGCCATCGTTGTTGGTGCGTGCAGCTGCAGCGTCATCAGCTACGCCAGCCTTGCGCTCGGTAGCAGCAGCGTCGGTGGTGTGGGTGTCTGCCTTCTTCTCGTCAGCATGTGCACCAGCAACGCCTGCACCAGCAGCGCCAGCGCCTGCGGTCAGGTTGTGTTCCTTGTCAGCGCCAGCCTGAACGTCGCGCTTGGAGTCAAGGTTGGAATCCTTGTAGTCGGTAACGTCGCGTGCGTTATCCAGACCGTAGTGCTTGAAGATATCGGACTGTGTCTCAGGGGTCAGCGGCTTATCGGAGTCGAAGTCCGGAGCATCCTTGATACGGTCCTTGGAGAAGCCCAGCTTCAGATCATCGCCGGAGAAGTCGTGTCCACGCAGCGGAACCAGGCTGGAGTTCATGCCGAACAGGCCGTGGTTAACCTCAACGAAGGTAGGCTGGCCGGACTGGTCATCAACGAATACCTCGTTAACGTCGCCCAGCTTCTCGCCGTTCTTGTCGTATGCGGTTGCGTTAAAGAGGTCCTTAATGTTCTTACCCATTGTCAGTAAATCCTTTCTGCTATTGGTATAGCTATCTTCAACCAAACAAAAGGACATTTTCTAACCCCGCCACATGGATTGTGGGGGTGAAAATCTCCAATTGATTGCTGTGACAACCACCATACGGAGAAATCAAAATTTTTCGACCGCTAGCGGAGATTTTTCTCGATTTTGTTCACCAAAGCCAAGCTTCATGCAGCTCAGAACGGTTGGTAACAGTTCTATAACATTGGAAAATCTGCACCATAAGCACCCGAGCCGAGGAAACCGGATGTCGATTCCCTCGCCCGCAGCGCCCTAGCCGCACCCCTTCACGATCTCCAAATCGTCCACTGTTCACCACACCCCCGAAATGTGGTGACAGCTACCCCACAGAGTTCTTAAACGAGGGTGTACCTTTTCTCCCAATATCCACAGGCGGTATACAGGCCCGTACACCCGAACAGGCCTACACACATATTGGTCTAGTGCGCATTCACCTCAGCTGTCGGCAGAAAGCTGAGAAGATTAAGCCTTAGCGGAATAGGTACGGGCGTCGATTTTCCAGGCCGGCTGGTTCCACATGAATGAACGCACTGCAGCCTGGGTAGAGCTGGTCGAGGGCAATTTCCACTGCGTCTGCAACCTCGTGGGAGTGCATGACGCTCCACTCCCCTGGCACCTCCATGGTCAGGTACACCAACCGCTGGCGGCCAGAGGCCACGGTGCGACGATCCGTGAAGTTTACCGAGTGTTCCTGCTCCAACCGAGCTAGGAGCTGCCTAATGTTCTGACGCTCGTCGTCGGGAAGCGCCTCAGAAAGCAGGCTACTCACCGAATCGCGCAGGAGGCTATAGCCCGTCCATAAGATATTGATGCCCACTGCGAGCGCCACTACAGGATCCAGCCACCACCAGCCAGTAAGGAATACGGCGGCGATGCCGACAAGGACGCCGACGGAAGTCCAGACGTCGGTAAGCAAATGGTGCCCATCCGCCTCCAAGGTGGCGGAACGGTAGCGCTTACCTGCATGGATGAGCGCGATACCCACCGCGCCGTTGAGCACGGACGAAAGCGTTGACAACGCCAAGCCCCAGCCCGGCTCTTCAATCGGCTGCGGAACAAAGAAGCGTTGGATCGCCGTGTACACGATCATGCCGGCCGCAATAAAAATCATTGCGCCCTCTACCAAGGCGGAAACGTACTCGGCTTTGCCGTGGCCAAACTGGTGGTTATCGTCGGCCGGCTTAGAGGCAATCCGGAGGGCATAAAAGCCGGCGACGGCCGCGACGAGATTCACGATGGATTCGAAGGCATCAGAGAGGAAGCCCACCGAGCCGGTAAACCACGCGGCCAAGGCCTTGAGGATGATGGTAGCCACAGCGGCGGCGATGGATAGATGCATGAAGCGCTCAAGAATGCGCTGCTCTGATCCTATGGAGGACATAGTCACTTCTCCCTTCGGTTCGGTTGCGGACCGAAGGTCTCGTTCACGTCCGCGGGCACTGCGGGCGCTGGCTGGCCGGGCTAAACGCCAGTATGTCGACCAGTCATCTCGGAATTAACCGAGGGAACTACTCCCCTTCTGGAAATCCTAACTTTATAGGGCATGTGACACCGGCGCAAGATCGAAAAAAGCCACGGGAAACTCCCGTGGCTTAAATTCGTGAAGCTTTAGTGCTGGCCCTCTGCAAACTCTTCTACCAGCTTGGCGTTAAAGGCTGGCAAGTCATCTGGAGTGCGGGACGAGACCAAGCCCTGGTCGCAGTGGACTTCCTCATCTACCCAGGTGGCACCTGCATTGCGCAGGTCGGTCTGCAGGGACGGGAAGGACGTCAGGGTGCGGCCCTTGAGGGCTTCAGCATCAGCCAGGATCCATGCGCCGTGGCAGATGGCGCCGAGCGGCAGATCCTTGCTCATGTGGTTGCGCACGATTTCCACCGCAGCCTTATCCAAGCGGATGAGGTCGGCGTTATCGGTGCCGCCAGGCAGAATAATGCCGTCGAAAGACTCGCCAGTGGAGTCAGCGGTAGCGGCGTCAACGGAAATTTCCGTACCCTTCTTGCCGGTAATGGTGCCGGCCTCTGGGGCGAGGACACGCACGGTAGCGCCGGCGTTCTTCACGGCCTCCAACGGGGAGGTCAGCTCAGAGTCTTCGAAGCCATCGGTAGCGATGATGGCAATGGTCTTGTTATCTAGTTCAGCCATGTTGCAACCTCCTTTGTTCGGGTGCGCCGCCCACAGTAACGCGGAAGTTTCGTCTTCGCTACCTTCTTTTCGCTTCTGCGGACAAGCCCCTCGCCCACCGCCAAAACCAAGCTCAGACCGGCTGGAATTAGCCGCCGATCTTAAAGTCGCATACATCGCCGTCCTGCATGATGTAGTCCTTACCCTCTTGGCGGACCTTGCCATGCGCACGGGCCTCAGCCATGGAGCCAGCGGCTACAAGGTCATCGAAGGAAACGATCTCGGCCTTAATGAACTTCTTTTCAAAATCGGTGTGGATGACTCCAGCTGCCTGCGGTGCGGCAGAGCCCTGCTTAATGGTCCACGCACGGGCCTCCTTCTCCCCGGCGGTGAGGTAGGTCTGCAGCCCCAAGGTGGCAAATCCTGCCTTAGCCAGGGTGGCTAGGCCCGGCTCATCTTGGCCTACGGCCTCGAGCAACTCGCGGGCTTCGTCTTCTTCTAGCTCGAGCAGCTCGGTTTCGGTCTGCGCATCGAGGAATACGGCCTCAGCCGGGGCGACGAGCTGGCGGAGTTCTTCCTTCTTAGCGTCGTCGGTAAGCACTGCTTCATCCGAATTGAAGACATAGAGGAAGGGCTTAGCCGTCATCAGGTGCAGATCGCGCACGAGGGCGAGGTCAATCTCGCCCTCCTTCGCTGCGGCGAAGAGGGTGCGATCATCTTCCAGAATCTCCTGGGCCTTCTTGGTTGCTTCCACCTCGGCGGCCAAATCCTTATTCTTGCGCGCATCCTTTTCCAGGCGCGGCAGGGCCTTTTCGATGGTCTGGAGATCCGCAAGAATGAGCTCGGTATTAATAACGGAGATATCGTTGCGCGGGTCCACCTTGCCATCGACGTGAATGACATTGTCATCAGAGAAGGCGCGCACTACCTGGCAAATGGCGTCTGCCTCGCGGATATTGGCTAGGAAGGCGTTGCCCATACCTTCACCCTGCGAAGCGCCGGAGACGATGCCGGCAATGTCCACGAAGGACACGGTGGCAGGAAGGATGCGCTCAGAGTTAAACATCTCCGCCAGTTGGGTCAAGCGGGAATCCGGCAGCTCCACCAGGCCCACGTTGGGCTCGATGGTGGCAAACGGGTAGTTCGCCGCCAGGATCTCGGAACGGGTCAGGGCATTAAACAAAGTGGACTTGCCCACATTGGGCAGGCCGACGATTCCTAGTGTAAGACTCACGGGGCCAATCCTAACGCACCCGCCTTCTTTTAAGGCAAGATGGTGGGGTGAATTCTGATAGCCAACCGCTGCCCGATGACCCCCAAACGGGCTTGGGCGATAAGTTTGATGAAAGCTTCGACACCAGCAAGCTGGAGGATGTATCCCCACATCCACCAGGTGATCAGGTAGACCGCTCCGTCATCGCCGGCGAGGTGGTTAAGGCCGCCTCCCTATGGGCCGTTCGGCTGCTCATCATCTGCGTTTTCCTCTACGCCCTCTACCGTTTGCTAGGTAACTTCTGGCAGGGCCTTTTGCCGGTGCTTTTGGCCCTTATTATTTGCACCGTTCTGGCGCCGGTGGCGAAGAAGCTGCGAAACATTGGCCTTCCCGCCGCGTTGGCGGCCGCCGTAACCATTTTGGTTTCTTTCACGGCTGTTGGCGGCCTCATTGCGTTTGTTGCCCCAGATTTCATGCGGCAATCCCGGTCACTGTATTTACAGACGGTCTCCGGCATCCAACGCCTGCAGCTCTGGGCCCAGGGCCCACCGCTTAACCTCGATAGCGATGACATGAGTAGCTACATCGACGAGGCGGCGTCTTGGCTGCAGCAACGTGCCGGCGCCATCGCAGGCTCGGTCTTTACCGGCATCGGCACCGCCACGTCCATCTTGGTCACGCTCTTCATCGTGTTGGTGCTGACCTTCTTCTTCCTGAAGGACGGCGCCAAGTTCCTTCCTTGGCTGCGCGATGCCACGGGCAAGCGCGCCGGCTGGCACCTTACTGAGCTGCTTACTCGCGCCTGGAATACGCTGGGCGGCTTCATTCGCGCGCAAGCAGTTGTCTCGCTTGTCGACGCCGTCTTTATCGGCATCGGCCTCGCCCTTATCGGCGTTCCGCTGGCCATGGCTTTGGCGATCATCACCTTTATCGCGGGCTTCATTCCTTTCGTCGGCGCGATCGTGGCCGGCGCCCTCTCCGTCACCATCGCGTTGGTCTCCCTTGGCGTCACCAAGGCTCTGCTCGTCCTCGGCCTAGTGTTGCTGGTCCAGCAGTTGGAAGGCAATGTCCTCTCGCCCTGGCTGCAGTCCAAGGCCATGGACCTGCACCCGGTCATCGTCCTGGTTTCCGTAACGGTAGGCTCGGCTCTCTTTGGACTGATAGGTGGCTTCCTCGCGGTTCCGGCGGCCGCGATGTTTGCGGTGGCCTACCGCTACGGCCAAGACATGATGAAGCTGCAGTCGGGCGAAAAGACCGCCGCGGATCTGGACTTTTCTACCGTGGCTGGTTATCTCATCGGCCGCTACACCGAAGACCAAGGGCGTTATAAGCGCGAGGCATGGCTCAAGATGCCGGACTATGCAGCCCCAGAAGGCGCGTTTGCCGACGTCTCCGCGGACGGCGATTCCACTTCCCTCGACGCCGCCCTCAATGTGGAATCCACCCCCAAGGAGCATGAAAAGCCCGGCATGCGCGCAAACCTGCGCCGCGCCCGCGATGCCTTCGAAGGCCTGTTGAACGGAGATTCGAAAAAATAGTGAGTCGTGTCGGCGGCGCGTGCCATGCTGGAAGCCATGACTTCCACTTTGCCCGTGCTGCTACTTTTTATCGGCCTCATCCTCGGCGCGGTAATGGGCTGGTTAGCCCATTCTTACTTCGCTACGCGCTCCGCGCCGAGCGCCGAGCACCGCGCGCTGCAAGACTCGCAGCGCCGCCAAGCCGAACTCCAACCGCTAGAAAAGGCCATGGACCGCTTGGGATTTCAGCTCCAAGAAATTGAGGAAGACCGCACCGCGCTGCTCGCCTCCCTCTCCAGCCAGGTGCAAGCGGTGGCCCGCACCTCCTCCCGCTTGACCGAACGCACCGACAAACTAGTGACCGCTTTGCGCTCACCCAATGTGCGTGGCCGTTGGGGCGAGGTGCAATTGGAGCGCGTGGTTGAGCTCGGCGGTATGACCAAACACGTGGACTTTGATTGCCAGGTCTCCGCCCCATTGGGCGGACGCGTCGTCCGCCCTGACATGCTCATCAATTTGGCCGGTGGCCGCCACATCATCGTCGATGCCAAGGTTCCTTTTACCTCTTACCTTGACGCCCTAGAAACCGATGACCCGGAAGAGCACGCCGGCTTCCTCCGCCGCCACGCGCATTTAATGCGCGGCCACGTCCAGGCACTATCGCAGAAGGATTATATTGAGGCGTTTCAACCAACGCCCGAGTTCGTCATCCTCTTCGTTCCCGCAGACCCCTTCCTTGATGCTGCATTATCGGTGGACCCAGAACTTATCGAGTACGCCTTTGAACGCAATGTAGTTATCGCCACCCCCAGCTCGCTTTTTGCGCTCTTGCGCACGGTGGCCATGGGGTGGCACCAGGAAGATATTTCCGCCAAGGCAAAGGAGGTCCAGCGCTTGGGGCGCGAACTGTATACGCGCCTGAATACGCTTTCTGATCACTACGGAAAGGTGGGCCATAACCTGGAAAAGGCAGTCGAAGCTTATAACGCCACGCTTTCCTCGCTCGATTCCCGCGTGGGCGTCACCGCCCGCAAATTGCATGAGATGGATATCCCGGGCCGCACGGATCGCACCCCGCGGGAGCCCTTGCCTATTGATACGTGGCCACGCGAAAATTCGGCACTATAAATCCGCTGCTTTCGTGCGTGGAAATAGCCATAGGCCGGCGGCAACCGGTAGGATCTTCCGACGTGTCACAAGCCAAGCAAAGAAAGTCCTCCGCCGCCCAAAGCTCCGGTCTCCCCAGCATCGCGCTGGGCAAGGGCCTTGGGCTGCTCGCGGCACTCTTGCTCACCGGCGCGTTTATTTCCATTCTGATGGGTTCCATCGGGTGGGCTTACCTCGCGTTCCTTGTCGTCGGCTCACTGCTGGTGGCGCTCATCGTAGAAGAGCGGGGTCTTTTCCTCACCGTGGCTTCTATCCCCATTGTGTATGCCATAACGGTGGTCGTGGCCGGTTTCTTTATCACCAAGGCCAACTTGCCAGAGGGCGCATCGGCGTTTTCCAAGACGGCGATCGTCACCGCGGCTTTCCCCCTTGTCCAGAAGTTCCTGTGGCTCCTTATTGCCTTGGTGGGCGCGGCAATCATCGCCTGGCTGCGCTGGGCGCGCTTCCGCAAGACGGCCAAGCGCACCGCCGAAATAGAAACCGCTTCCCGCCGTGCCGACGCCGAACAAGACCGACGCAACCGCGAGCAACGCCTATCGGTTGCAGATTTGATGGCTCGCGATAGACCGGCAAAGAACTCCAAGCAGTCTCAAGCCGCTCCGCAGCGCGCCCGCGCCTCGCACACGCTGAAGAAGTCACGCCCCGCGCCCAAGGATCGTCTACGTGGTCGCGACCGTGAAGAGCGTCGCCGAATGCAACAAGAGGAACGCGACAATCCACTGCGCCCGGATCCAGTCCGGCGCGCTGGCGATTCCGTTCCGGCATCTCAGCAGCAGAAGGAACAGCCCAAGCAAGGTTGGGACGATAACCTCTACGACGAGGACTAAAGCAAAAAGAAAGGCCCGTTTCTGGGCCTTTCTTCCGTTTTGACTGCCGTATAGGCAAACGCTACTTAGGTGCGTGCTGGGCGCAGGTCGCGCGGCAGGGCGAAGGTAATCGTCTCGGTAGAGGTCGTTACCTGTTCTACGTCGCTATAACCGCGCTCGTCCAAGAACTCCAGTACTTCGCGTACCAGCAACTCAGGTACCGAAGCACCGCAGGTTACGCCGACCGTCTGGACGCCTTCCAACCAAGATTCGTCGATTTCCTTGGCAAAATCCACGAGGTGGGAAGTCTTGGCGCCTGCCTCAAGCGCCACCTCAACCAAGCGCACCGAGTTAGAAGAGTTCTTAGAGCCCACCACAATCATCAGGTCGCACTGTGGGGCGATGGCCTTGACGGATTCTTGGCGGTTTTGGGTGGCGTAGCAAATATCGTCTGAAGGCGGGTTCTCCAAGTGCGGGAAGCGCTCGCGCAGCTTATTGACAATGGTGATGGTCTCATCCACCGATAGCGTGGTCTGGGACAGCCAGATAAGCTTCTCATCCTGCAGGAACTCTGGCAGCTTGGCGACGCCCCCGACGCCATCCACGAGGTGGGTGACCTCAGGTGCCTCGCCGGCGGTGCCTTCTACTTCTTCGTGGCCTTCGTGGCCAACCAAGAGGATATGGTAGCCATCGCGTTGGAAGCGCTGGGCTTCCTTGTGCACCTTGGTAACCAATGGGCAGGTGGCGTCCAAAGTAAGCTGCTTGCGCTGCGTTGCTTCTGCGCGCACGGCAGGGGAAATACCGTGGGCGGAGAAGACTAGGTGGGCGCCTTCTGGTGCCTCAGAGGCCTCGTTGACGAAGATGACGCCGCGGTCTGCCAGAGATTCTACGACGTAACGGTTGTGCACGATTTGTTTGCGTACATAAATGGGCGCGCCGTACTTTTCCAGCGCCTTTTCTACGGTCTCGACCGCGCGGTCCACGCCTGCGCAGTATCCGCGCGGGGCCGCGAGGAGAACATTTTTACCATCAGTCATGGCTCCCAGAGTATCGAAACACTACGCAAAACAATAGTGAGGCCTAACGTCACCTTTCTGGCTACCCCGAGCGGGGCAATAGACCGCGCTGGCCCCTAAACTAGACGGAAGAACACGGCAGACTGAAGAAAGGGAGGCTGTGTGAATCAACCGGCAAATACTCCGGATACTCCCTGGCCCGTTGGCAAGGTCAATGACCAAGTCAAGGGCTGGATCGAGCGCCTGGGTTACCTGTGGGTAGAGGGTCAGTTGACCCAAATTAACTTCAAGCCCACCTGGAAGCTGTCCTACCTCACTCTGCGTGACGTACAGCAGGAAAAGTCCGTGCAATTGACTTGCCCATCATCGATGTTGCAGTCATTGTCAGCACCGCTGAAAGACGGCGACCGCGTCATTGTCCACGGTAAGCCCGCCTTTTACGCTGGACGCGGATCCTTTTCACTGTGGACCACCGAAATTCGTCATGTGGGCATTGGCGATCTGCTTGCTCGCATTGAAAAGCTGCGCCAACAGCTAGCTGCTGAAGGCCTTTTCGATCCCGCACGCAAGCGACCTCTCCCCTACCTGCCGCACAAAATTGGGCTGATTACCGGCCGTGGTTCTGCTGCAGAGCGGGATGTGATGGCGGTAGCCCATGACCGCTGGCCGGCGGTGCAATTCCGCGTCCTCAATACCGCGGTTCAGGGTGCGAATACCGTACCTGAGGTTATTGATGCGCTCCAGCAGCTTGATGCGGATCCTGAGGTGGACGTCATCATCATCGCCCGTGGCGGCGGCTCCGTGGAAGATCTGCTGCCCTTCTCGGAAGAAGCACTGCAGCGCGCAGTGGCAGCGGCCGGCACCCCGGTAGTCTCTGCCATTGGCCACGAGCCCGATAGCCCAGTGCTCGATAACGTCGCCGACCTGCGCGCCGCCACGCCTACCGACGCCGCAAAACGCGTCGTGCCCTCTGTGGCCGAGGAACGCGCC
Source organism: Corynebacterium sp. CTNIH16 (assembly GCF_032821655.1). Taxonomy (NCBI): domain Bacteria; kingdom Bacillati; phylum Actinomycetota; class Actinomycetes; order Mycobacteriales; family Corynebacteriaceae; genus Corynebacterium; species Corynebacterium sp. CTNIH16. The sequence continues at coordinate 49,796 of NZ_JAVBIG010000005.1, forward strand.
ATCGTCGCAGAGGCTCGCTCTCGCATGGCGGCCGCGCTGCGCGGCTGGGTGGAAAGGGAACGTCGCGGCCTCGACAATATTCGTTCCCGGCCTGTCATGGCAGACCCGATGACCCCTATCCGTGCGCGCCGCGAGGAGGTGGAGCGAACCCGCGCTACCATGCGGCGAGAAATTGAAGTCATGGTGGAGCGGGAAACGCGCCACGTGGAATCGCTGCGCGCCCGCGTATCGGCGTTGGGACCGTCGGCGACTCTCGCCCGCGGATACTCCATTGTCCAGGTAGTACCCAAGGACGGTTCCGGGCCCGAGGTTGTCACCTCTTATAAGCAATCCCCGCCTGGCGCTCAACTGCGCATTCGAGTGGGCGATGGCTCTATTACCGCAGTTTCTATGGCCTCCCAGGCCGCCGATTAATCACCAACCGAGGAGAAAATCATGTCCGATGACACCATTGGTACCGGCCAGCCAGGCCAGGATGCTTTCACCCCAGTAGAAGAATTGAGCTATGAGCAAGCCCGCGATGAGCTTATTGAGACCGTGAAGATTCTCGAGCTTGGGCAGATGGGCTTGGATGAGTCGCTAAAGTATTGGGAGCGCGGCGAGGCCCTTGCCCGTGCGTGCGAGGCGCACCTCGACGGCGCGGCGAAGCGTGTGGAAGACGCGCTCGATAAAGCCGAGGACGCAGACGCTGAAGGAGACGAGTAGTGCAGATCTATGGTTATCCAGGCGAGCGCGTGGATTTTGTGTCGAAATCCGCGGCCGCCGGTTCCATTATGGCGGGCGATTCCCGAGATTTCGTAGAAGAATTCTTCGGTCCTGCACACACCCGCGACGATAATGAGGTGAGCTACTTCTCCCGATCCGTGGTGCTGCGCTTTACGGACGACAAAGTACGCGAGATTGCTATTTACCCGCAGCGCTCGCAGCGTGAACGCATCGATGTCTTTGCCGGAAAGACACGCCTCAGCGGCCTGGATGCGGAGGCTTTGGCGGAGGTTATTGCCCAGGCCGGCGACGGTCTTAGCGCCACCGCCGCGGAAGAAGGCTTGGGCGAGGTTATTTTTCGGCTATAGGTGCGGCGTCGATAAACGCAGCGGTAGCAGCCTCAAAGTCACTGTCGTCCGCAGCGCCGGAAATGATGAGGCGGGCATCGCCCAAATCCGTAACCCACAGGCGGCGCACGGAATCATCGTCGCTTTCTAGCACCCGCACTTGGTGCCCCTTGACCTCGCGGGCGGATTCAATGCCGCGGTAGTCGGCGTCGTACGTCTCGCCTGCCTTATCGGCCGCGACCTGCGTTTGCGTAGACTCCACAAACCCTTGGTCAGCGGTCACCCAACTGACCACGGTGGCGTTCTCGCCGCCCATATCGACGCGGCGGGCAGCATTGGCCTCCCAACCCTCTGGCATTTCGGGATTGCGAATTGCACCGACCCCTGCGCGGGCTTGGGTGTCTAGGAAGGTTTGTTCATCCACTTCCTGCACCGCTCCCTGCTGGGTTTCGGAGTTAATTGAACACAGGCCGGTCGCTCCCACGGCGAGCAGCATCATAATCACCACGACGGCGAGGGACAGGGAGATGTCCTTCGCGCCTTCAAAAATCTTTGGTCTTTCTTCTGCAGCCACGCGCCTTAGTATCGCACGGCCTGCTTTCAAAAAGCCACACGGCCCCTTTTCCCAAAAAAGATCTGTCAATCCCCCACAAATGGGGCGCAAAATCGAACCCATTAGAGCAAAAAAGTGCGAGAATGGAAAGGTAGAGCATCAAGGGGAACACCCCTCGATGAGAAAACTATGGAAGGCAACCACTACACATGTCCGAAAATACGTCTTATCTTCCTGACCGCAACCTGGCAATGGAACTGGTTCGTGTCACCGAGGCAGCAGCACTCGCTTCCGGCCGTTGGGTAGGCCGCGGCCAGAAGAATGAGGGCGATGGCGCGGCGGTCGACGCCATGCGCAAGCTCATCAATTCCGTAGCGATGAACGGCGTCGTTGTCATTGGTGAGGGCGAAAAGGATGAGGCCCCCATGCTCTTTAACGGCGAAGAGGTAGGCACCGGCGAGGGTGCCGCCATGGATATCGCCGTAGACCCAGTCGACGGTACCCGTTTGATGGCAGAAGGCCGCCCCAACGCTATCTCCGTCATCGCGGCCGCAGAGCGCGGAACCATGTATGACCCTTCCGCAGTCTTCTACATGGAAAAGATTGCTGTTGGCCCAGAAGCAGTCGGCGCTATCGACATCAACGAGTCCGTGGAGTGGAACATCGACTCCGTGGCCAAAGCGAAGAATATTCGCCCTGAAGATCTGACCGTGGTGGTCCTTGACCGCCCACGCCATGAGCAGCTCATCTCTGAAATTCGCGCCGCTGGCGCCAAGGTACGCCTCATCATGGATGGCGACGTAGCCGGCGCCATCGCCACCTGCCAGGATTCGAACTCCATCGACATGATGATGGGCATCGGCGGCACTCCAGAAGGCATCATCACCGCCTGCGCTATGCGCTGCATGGGCGGCGAAATCCAGGGCAAGCTGTGGCCGAAGGATGAAGAGGAAGCAGAAAAGGCCCGTGCAGCCGGCCATGATTTGGACCGCGTCCTTACCACTACCGATCTGGTCTCCTCCGAAAACTGCTACTTCGCTGCCACCGGCGTGACCAATGGTGACATGCTGCGCGGTGTTTCCTACCGCAATTCCGGCGCTACTACCCGCTCCCTGGTTATGCGTTCCAAGTCCGGCACCATCCGCTACATCGACTCCATCCATAAGCTATCTAAGCTGCAGGAGTATTCCGTAGTGGATTACACCACCCCGACCAAAAACTAGGGTTCACCCCCGAAGGCGGCCCTCCTGGTAGTTCTCCGCCATACTGGATAGCACACACCCCCCAATTAACTGAGGTGATCTTCACATGACTGAATACCGCATTGAACATGACACAATGGGCGAAGTAAAGGTTCCCGCAGATGCCCTGTGGCGTGCACAAACCCAGCGCGCAGTGGACAACTTCCCTATTTCCGGCCGTGGCCTGGAAAATGCGCAGATTCGCGCTCTTGGCCTGCTCAAGGCAGCCTGCGCCCAGGTAAATAAGGATTCCGGCAAGCTGGATGCAGATAAGGCCGATGCCATTATTGCCGCCGCTACCGAAATCGCCGAGGGCAAGCATAACGATGCCTTCCCTATCGACGTTTTCCAGACCGGTTCCGGCACCTCATCCAATATGAACACCAATGAGGTCATCGCCTCCTTGGCGCATAACAATGGCGTGGAAATTCACCCGAATGACCACGTAAACATGGGCCAGTCTTCCAATGACACCTTCCCCACCGCTACGCACGTGGCTGCTACGGAAGCTGCCGTTAATGACCTCATCCCGGGCCTGAAGGTCCTCCACGAGTCCTTGACCAAGAAGGCCAAGGAATTCGCTGATGTGGTCAAGGCCGGCCGCACCCACCTGATGGATGCCACCCCGGTTACCCTGGGCCAGGAATTCGGCGGCTACGCCCGCCAGATCGAGTTGGGTATCGAACGCATCGAGGCCACCCTGCCGCGTCTGGGCGAGCTGGCCATCGGCGGTACCGCCACCGGCACCGGCTTGAACACCTCCGCCGACTTCGGCGCCAAGGTCACCGAGGAGCTTAAGAAGCTGACCGGCGTGAAGGAACTGAAGGAAGCGGAAAACCACTTTGAGGCCCAGGCTGCCCGCGATGGCTTGGTGGAATTCTCCGGCGCCATGCGCTCGGTTGCCGTATCCCTCAATAAGATTGCCAATGACCTGCGCATGATGGGATCCGGCCCCCTGACCGGCCTGGCAGAGATTCACCTGAAGGACCTGCAGCCAGGTTCTTCCATCATGCCGGGTAAGGTCAACCCCGTCATTCCGGAGGCCGTCACCATGGTGGCTGGCCAGGTGGTGGGCAATGATGCCGCAGTTGCCTTCGGCGGCGCCCAGGGCCACTTCGAGCTCAACGTCTTCATCCCGATGATGGCGCGCAACGTGCTCGAGTCCGCTCGTCTGCTGGCTAATGCTTCCCGCGTCTTCGCTGATAAGTGCATTGATCACATCGAGGCCAACGAGGAGCGCATGAAGCACTTTGCGGAGTCTTCCACCTCCATCGTGACCCCGCTCAACTCTGCCATCGGCTACGAGAACGCAGCAAAGGCAGCAAAGCACGCCCTGCACGAGAAGATCACCGTCCGCCAAGCCGTTATTGACTTGGGTTTCGTCGACGGCGAAAACCTCACCGAGGAAGAGCTGGATAAGCGCCTCAACGTGCTGAGCATGACTAACCGCGACCGCGATAACTTCTAAGTAATCGCCGCACCGCTTCCCCGCCCGGGCAGGACTCGGGCGGGGTTTTGCATGTCTGGGGGTAAGGGGGCGTCGGCAAGCGCTATGGCATAGCACACATTAGAGGAAACGCACCTCTAAAATCACCACTTTTGCACTTGGTGCAAGTTTGCACCGAGTGTAAAGTTGCATGGCGTGCAAGAAGAACTATCACTACGCGAGCAGAAACGCCTCGAGACGCGCCTGCGCATAGAGGATGCCGCCACAAAACTGGTGGATGAACAATCCTTCAGCGCGGTCACCATTGAGCGTATCTGCGAAGTAGCCGGTATTTCTCGGCGCACCTTCTTCAATTACTTCGATTCCAAGGAATCCGCCGTTTTGGGCGCTCCAAGCACCGAGTTTACGGAAGAGATGCGGGAGTTCTTCCTCAATGAGCCAACGACCAGCATGGTAGACCTCGTCCTCCAGCTGGTCAGACAGCATATGGAAGGCCACCACATCAACCCGACCATCCGGGATCGCCGCAAGCGCATCTCCAATGATCCAGATGCAGCAGCAGCGGCAATCAGCCGGAAGCGAGCAAAATCCATTGAGCTCATCGATCTCGTTGAAGAGCGCCTTAACAAAGAACCGGAGCTTCGCGTCCTCGACAGCTGCTCTTCCAGCACCGAGGCGATGCTCATCGCCGGCCTCGTCCGTGAGGCACTGTGGTTGGCGATGGCCTCCCCGGATGCAGATTGCAGCCTAGACCTCGGCGCGCGTCTCGATACTTCCCTCACGCTAATAACAGATTTTATGAAAGGAATGCGATGGTAGATACGGCTGCTGAGGCCCCTTCCCAGGGCAAAACCCGCGCCGATAACCTCGGGCTTATTTTCTCGGCCCTGATGCTCACCATGCTGATGAGCTCCTTGGGCCAAATGATCTTCTCTTCCGCTCTCCCCACCATCGTTGGTGAGCTCGGCGGCGTCGACCACATGAGCTGGGTCATCTCCGCCTTCCTTGTCACCATGACCATCGCCATGCCTATTTCCGGCAAGCTGGGTGACATGCTGGGCCGCAAGTGGCTCTACATCGGCGGTATCGCCATCTTCGTCGTGGGCTCCACCCTCGGTGGCTTTGCTAACTCCATGGCGCTGCTGATCATCGCCCGCGCTGTACAGGGCTTTGGCGCAGGTTTTATGATGATTTCCTCCCAGTCCATCATCGCCGAGGTGACCTCCTCCCGTGAGCGCGGCAAGTTCATGGGCATCATGGGCGGCGTCTTTGGCCTGTCCTCGGTTCTCGGCCCCGTCCTCGGCGGCTGGTTTACCGACGGCCCAGGCTGGCGCTGGGGAATGTGGATGAACATCCCGCTGGGTATCCTCGCCATTATCGTGTGCACCCTAGTGCTGCACCTGCGCGTGGGTGATGCCGATATGAAGCGCTTTGACTGGCTCGGCGCCACCTTCATCGCGATTACTACCGCTTCCCTTATCCTCATGACCACCTGGGGTGGCACCGAGTACGACTGGGGCTCTTCCATGATCCTCACCTTGGGTGCCATCACCATCATTGGCGCCATTATCACCGTCCTGGTGGAGCTGCGCGCTAAAGAACCTCTCATCCCGGTCCGCCTGTTCAAGAACCGCAACATGGCCCTGACCACCCTCTCCGGCGTGGTACTTGGCCTGGCAATGTTCGGCGTTCTGGGCTACATGCCAACCTATCTGCAGATGGTGCATACCCTGACCCCAACCAAGGCGGGTCTCATGATGATCCCGATGATGGTGGGCCTTATCGGTACCTCCACTGGCGTAGGCTTTATCATCGCCCGCACCGGTCACTACAAAGTCTACCCCATCATCGGCCTGGCAATTACTGCTGGTGCGTTGTTCTGGATGTCTCACCTAACCGTGGAGACCTCCCTGAAGCAGCTTGGCTGCGAGTTCCTGGTCTTCGGCATCGGCTTGGGCATGGTTATCCAGGTCCTCGTGCTCATCGTCCAGAACTCCTTCCCACTGTCCCAGGTGGGTACAGCTACCGCGGCGAATAACTTCTTCCGCCAGATCGGTTCTGCACTGGGCGCTTCCCTGGTTGGCTCCATGTTCATCCACAATATGAAGGATGAGATGGCCGCCCGCATGCCGGAGGCTTTCCAGAAGATGGGCCCGGAGGGTGCCGCCTATGCAGAGAAGTTCGGCGATGCTGACGGCGGTGCCAATAGCCTCACCCCGGATTTGGTTGCCTCCTTCCCTCAGCCCATCGAGGAAGCAATCCTCAACTCCTATAATGACGGCCTGACCCCGGTCATCGCCCTGATGGTTCCGCTGGTTATCGTCGCCCTCGTCCTCCTCCTGCCGCTGCGCGAGGAGCGACTGAAGGAAACGATTGACTAATGTTACTGTCACCTGCAGAAATATAGGCCACTAGCCGGGAGCTGCATGCCCTGCGCGATGAATTCCCGCTTGCCGACGCCCCCATAGAATCCGCGCTCGGCTATGCCTCCGGCGGCCTTCAAGCGGCGTTGGATATTCAAGCCGGTCCCATCGAGGTGCGGCGTACAAGGGACTATCTAGTGTCCCTAGCCCGCGCGCACGGCACCCCGATCCCGCGCTTTAGCCGCTTGAGCGATGACATGCGCTCACAAGCTCAGCGTTGGTTTAGTTCCTGATACGTTCCTGCAGTGTAGCGCCCAAAATGCCCCTGCCATCGTTACCACGAGTGTGGTACGAGCAGGGGCTTAAATGCGCTGGGAAACTACCGCTTCTTTTCCTCCGGCTTGGGCAAAAGCAACTCATATACGTCGGTATCGCGCCATTGGCCCGCAAGCTCGCCGTAGGTCATCTTCGCCATATGCGAGTAGGTGCCCACCTTCACGAAGCCGCGCGATTTATGCAGCCCCGCAGAACCTGTATTTTCGGGGAAAATCCATGAGTGGATGGCCCACTTGTGCAGGTCCTGACACACCTCAATCAGACGATCCAGAAGTGCGCCGCCGATGCCGCGCCCTTGTGCCTCGGCGCCTAGGTAGATGGAATCCTCCACCACTCCGTGGAATACGGTGCGGGTAGATACCGGTGCTGCGGAAACCCACCCCAGGACCTTAGAATCATCATCTGCTTCAACGGCTACATGCACCGAAGGCATGATCTTGCCGGCTTTGAATTCCTCAAAGGTCAGGGATCGGGTCTCATAGGTAGCGTGCCCAGTATTGAGCCCCTGTTCATAGATCTCTCGCATCTGCGGGTAATCCGCCGCGGTAAAGGGGCGGATGCGGAAATCTTTCTTCTTGTCGTCCGAAGACGTCTGCTTAGCGTTCTCGCTCATATACAACATTATTACTGGGCCATGCCCAGCTTCGCCACGCTGTACACATAAAGATCGCCAAACGCGAACGAACTTGGCCTAGTTGCCGCCTTCCAACAGGTCAGTAACGAGCTCCGCAATGGCAGAGCGCTCGGAACGCTGCAGCGTAATATGCGCAAAAAGCTCGTGTCCCTTGAGCTTTTCAATCACTGCCTGCACTCCGTCGTGCCGGCCCACGCGCAGGTTATCGCGCTGTGCCACATCGTGAGTAAGAACTACTCGCGAGCCCTTCCCCAACCGAGAAAGCACAGTAAGCAAGACGTTTCGCTCCAAGGACTGCGCCTCATCCACGATGACAAAAGCATCATGCAGCGAGCGCCCGCGAATATGCGTCAGCGGCAAGACTTCGATAAGGCCACGCTCATGTACCTCTTCCATGACGTTGTCAGACACCAAGCCCTCCAAGGTGTCATAGACCGCCTGCGCCCACGGGTTCATCTTGTCCGATTCAGTGCCCGGTAGGTATCCCAGCGACTGCCCGCCAACCGCATACATCGGGCGAAAGACCACAATGCGCCGGTGCTCCCCGCGCTCAAGCACCGCCTCCAAACCGGCGCACAGCGCAAGTGCCGACTTGCCGGTGCCGGCGCGGCCACCGATGGAGACAATTCCCACGTTTGGGTCCATCAGCAGATCCAAAGCGATACGCTGCTCTGCGGAGCGTCCGTGAAGGCCAAAGGCATTGATATCACCACGTACGAGCTCGACCACGCCATCAGCACTCATGCGACCCAGCGCGGATTGCGCACCCGCTGCCAAGGTCAAGCCGCAGTGCACCGGCAGATCCTCCACCGCGGTACCCTTTTCAGTTTCGACGCCGTCTAGCATGACTTCCCCATTACGATAGAGGGCATCGATGACATCCGAGCTGGTTTGCACCGTCGCCATTCCGGTATAGCCGGTCAAGACTACGTCCTGGGCGTGATACTCATCCGCCTGCACGCCTACCGCGCCGGCCTTCACACGCAGTGGCACGTCCTTCGTGACGAGCACGGTGTTCTTCCCCTCGTGCGCAAGGTTGAGAGCGCACGCCAAGATGCGGTGGTCGCCCTCGGGCCCGCGGAACGCGGTAGGCAGCAAGGATTGGTCTTGATGGTTCAATTCCACGCGCAGGGTGCCGCCATCCACATTGACGGGAACCGGCTGGTCTAAGGCCTCATAGGTAGCGCGCAGCTCCTCCAAAAAGCGAAGAGCTTGGCGGGCGAACCAGCCAAGCTCCGGGTGATGACGTTTTCCTTCCAGTTCAGAAATAACTACAACGGGAAGGACCACATCGTGTTCTGCAAATTTACGCAGGGCCCAAGGGTCAGAAAGCAAGACCGAGGTATCCACTACATAGGTCTTGGTAGCGACGGTGTTATCAGTAGTGGCAAGCGGAGTAGAAAGTACAGAGGGACGAGGCATGATGGCAGGGTTCTCCCTTAGTGTGCGGTAGATCAGACTTCTTCCGAATCACCCCGAATCCCCGGGGTTGCCACCCAAAGTAGGCACCGAAGGTTGAAATTACATGGGTGCAAGATGAACATTAAGAAAACGAAAAATCCCTCCGCAGCAGAAGCTGCAGAGGGAGAAGCTCTAAAAGAGCTATTTACTTCTCTACGGAAGAGGTGAACTTGCCGCTCTCGTCCTGGATCCAAGAGATAACGCCATCGTCGAACTGCTGGGTCCAGCCCTTGCCCTGAGCAGCCTTTTCCTCAGCAGCCTTAGGCAGGCCTACCTCAGAGTCCAGGCCACCCTGCTCCTTCCAGGTTTCAGCAATCTTGCCAACGATAGGCTGAGCGCCCTCATCGTCGTCGAAGGTCAGCAGGTTGCCGTTATCGAAGTTAGCGAGGAACTCATCATCGTCACCCTGCTCGATGCTCTTTACGTCGCCCCACTCAGCCTTCTTCTCTTCGATTGCGGAAGCGAAATCAGCCGGAACCTCTACGTCACCGTTAGCGGTAGCGATGGACTTGGTAGCGCCGTCCTTGTCGTCAGCGTCATCCTGGTCGTCCGCATCTTCAGAGTCAGATGCTTCTGCATCCTCGGAATCGTCCGCGTCGTCAGCGTCATCCTTAGAGGTGGCCTCGGCGGCAGCGGAGCCAGCAGTGTCGGTAGCGTCTGCAGCTACGGAGCCGGCAGTGTCCTTGGCGTCGTCAGCTGCATCCTCAGCATCGGAGCAAGCTACGAGAGCAACGGACAGGGTTGCGGCTGCGAAGCCACCTGCGATACGACGGGTCATCTTCTGCATTTCTGCATCATCCTTTCAACGAGAAAGTAAGTTAATTCTAAATTTTTGTTTAATCGTCCTTAATGACGAACGACGCCCACCGTAATGGCACCATCCAGCTAACGCCACCCGCACGGACAGGAAGCGGACAGCAAACAGTAAAGGACTACCTACGTTTGCGCTGCTTAGAGGCCTTCTTTTTCTTTTGTAACGAATTGTTAACGTTTCTCCGCGCTTGCTTCGCCTTCGCCTTTTCCCTGGCGCTGCGCTTCGGCTTCTCTTGGCGGGAGGAACGCGCCGTGCGGCCCTTAGCGACGCCCACGAAGTCCTGAATTGCTTCCCCGTCATCGTCCTTGCGCCACACCAATGCAATCTCTGTCACTGGCACGGACTCGTCCTTGAGGCTCAACGGCACCACCTGCTTTTTGCTCAAGACCTTCAGCAGGGGCCGCGGCGCAATCGCGATGCCTACATTGGCCGCCACCACTTGGAGGGCATCGCGGACGGCGGGGACATCGACACGCCCGGAATCGGCGAGGCGGTAGTTAAGGTGTTCATCAGCGACGTCGGCAAGCGTAAGCTCCTCGCCCACCTCCGCATAGACCGAGTCTTTGGGAACGGCGATGCCCGGGGCCTCCTGATACAGTCGCACCACATGGAAAGTGTCGTCCACCCGCGCATCCGGCAAGCGCGCAAGAGCTAGGTCGACCTTGCCGGCTACCAGCGGGGCGAGCGCATCGTCCGCATCAACGGTGTACAAGCCACCATGAGCAGTATTTTCTTCGAATCGGCGAAACCACTTTCCAGGCTCTGTACCGGTGGCAAAAGCTAAGCGCAGCATAGAGGACAGTCTACTGAAAGTGCTACGGTAAAAGCGTGACTGAAGAACAAAAGCAACCATCCGGCACCGCTATGCGTGCCCAAACCGCGGCGAAGAAGCTAGGCATCTACCTACCCGCCGCGCCGGACGAGTTTCAAAATAGTGCCATTAGCCACGAAGAGCTGCGCGAATTGCAGCATAACCCGCCCGAGTGGCTACAAACCTTGCGCCGCGAAGGACCTCATCCCCGCCCTGAGGTTGCCCATAAGCTAGGCATCTCGGTTACCGCGCTCAAGAAGAACGATATGGATAAGCCGCTGACCACAGCGGAAATCAATCAGCTCCTCCAAGAGCAGCCGGAATGGCTCCAGCAGGCCCGCGCCACCATGGCGCAGGCCCGTGGCCATGAGGTGAAGGACTAGACCAGCTGCCAGTCCTCGAGGCCCTCATACAGCGGGTAGTGCTCGGCAATCTTGTCCACACGAGCGCGCAGGGCCTCCACATCGGCATTCTTGCCCTGTACCAAAGCGGTACCGATAATATCTGCAACCTCGGTGAAGGCCTCAGCATCGAGACCGCGGGTTGCCAGCGCAGAAGTACCAATGCGCAGGCCAGAGGTGACCATCGGCGGACGCGGGTCATTCGGTACGGCATTGCGGTTAACAGTGATGCCTACCTCGTGCAGCAGATCCTCTGCCTGCTGTCCATCCAATTCGGAATTGCGCAGGTCCGCCAAGACCAAGTGCACATCGGTGCCGCCGGTCAGTACGTCCACGCCAGCTGCCTTGGCATCTTCGGCGGTAAGGCGCTCTGCCAGAATGCGAGCCCCCTCCAAGGTGCGTTCTTGGCGCTCCTTGAATTCCTCTGTAGCGGCAATCTTCATGGCGATGGCCTTGGCTGCGACCACGTGCATCAGCGGTCCGCCCTGCTGGCCTGGGAAGACGTTAGAATTGATCTTCTTGGCGTAATCCTGCTTGGCCAAAATCATGCCGGAGCGCGGGCCACCCAGGGTCTTATGCACGGTGGTGGACACGATATCCGCGTGAGGCACTGGGCTCGGGTGCAGGCCGGCCGCCACGAGACCAGCAAAGTGGGCCATATCTACCCACAGGTAAGCGCCGACCTCATCAGCAATTTCACGGAAGGCCGCGAAATCCATGGTGCGCGGGTAGGCAGACCAGCCTCCGATAATGACCTTCGGCTTTTCCTTCAGCGCCTGCTCGCGCAGCTTATCCATGTCCACACGCATGGTCTCTGGATCCACCTCGTAGGCAGCGACATCATAAAGCTTGCCAGAGAAGTTCAACTTCATGCCGTGGGTAAGGTGGCCGCCGTGCGCCAGGGACAGGCCCAAAATCTTGTCGCCCGGCTCAGCGATGGTGGAAAGCACGGCTGCGTTCGCCTGCGCACCGGAGTGCGGCTGAACGTTGGCGAATTCCGCACCAAAGAGCTCCTTAGCGCGGCTGCGAGCTAGGTCTTCCACGACGTCGACATGCTCGCAGCCACCGTAGTAGCGGCGCCCCGGGTAGCCCTCGGCGTACTTGTTGGTAAGCACGGAGCCCTGTGCCTGGAGCACGGCGCGAGGCACAAAGTTCTCAGAGGCGATCATTTCCAGGGTTTCGCGCTGGCGGGAAATCTCTCCCTGAATTGCGCCGAATACGTCCGGATCGAGGTCGCGGAGGTCAGAGGTAAAAGAAGCCATAAAGGTGTGGTCCCCTTCTCAAAATCAAGCGGTATGGGATGCTGCATATCTTATCGTGCCATGCTCCCTAAGGGGGCATACTTTTACCCACAGATTATGCAAGTGCAACAATGGAGCCATGGCGCGCACATTGGATTCGAGTCCCTACCTAGATTTTGACCGCGAGACCTGGCGTGAACTGCGTAAATCCATGCCTCAGGTGCTCACGGAAACCGAGGTGGAAAAGCTTCGCGGCCTAGGAGACCGCATCGACTTGGATGAGGTGGCTGATGTCTACCTCCCCCTCTCCCGCCTTATCCATATGCAGGTCATGGCACGCCAGCAGCTCACCACGGCTACCGAGTCCTTCTTAGGCAACCCTCCGACGCACGTTCCCTTTGTCATCGGTGTGGCCGGCTCCGTGGCAGTGGGAAAATCCACCACTGCCCGCCTCCTTCAGGTGCTCCTGCAACGCTGGGACTCCCACCCCAAGGTCGCGCTCGTTACTACCGACGGCTTCCTCTTCCCCACCGAAACCCTCAAGAAACGCGGCCTCATGCAACGCAAGGGATTTCCAGAATCCTATGACCGGCGTGCACTCCTTCGCTTTGTCACGGACGTAAAATCAGGAAAGCCTCTGGTCAAGGCGCCACTTTATTCTCATATCTCCTATGACATTGTGGACGGGGAATACCAGGAAGTAAACCAGCCCGACATCCTTATTCTGGAAGGGCTCAACGTACTGCAGACGAGTCCCACGTTGACCGTGGCGGACCTCTTTGATTTCTCGGTATATGTTGATGCCCGCACCGACGATATCGAGCAGTGGTATATCGACCGCTTCCTTACTCTGCGGCACACCGCTTTCCGCGAGCCCAACGCCCACTTCTCTGCCTTTGCAGACATGAACGATGAGGAAGCCCGCGCCCAAGCTCGCGAAATTTGGCAGTCCATTAACCTGCCGAATTTGGTGGAAAATATCCTGCCCACCCGTGTGCGAGCCTCCCTTGTACTGAAAAAGGGCTCGCATCACTTGGTGGAGCAGGTACGGATGCGCAAGCTCTAGAGCCTATTTGCCAAAGCGGCGCGAACGTTGGGAGTAATCCCGCAAGGCGCGGAGGAAGTCCACCTTGCGGAATGCTGGCCAGTAAGTATCCGTGAACCAGATCTCGGAGTACGCGGCCTGCCACAGGAGAAAGCCCGACAGGCGTTGTTCACCAGAGGTGCGGATAACCAAATCCGGGTCAGGAAGTCCCTTGGTGTATAGGTGCTCCCCAATGGATTCTGCGGTGACGCGGTCCGCCATCTTCGCTGCGGTAGTTCCCTTCTCTGCTTCCGCACGCACCAAGTTCTGCACGGCGTCCACGATTTCTTGGCGCCCGCCATAGCCCACCGCCACATTGACGATGACCCCGGTATTGTCCTTGGTTTCTGCCGCTGCCGTCACCATGCGCTGGCGAATATCATCTGGGAGTAGGTCGAGGTGGCCAACCAAGCGCACCTGACAGCCGACGTCGCTATGGGATAGGTGTGTAACCACGTCCGAGATGATGTCAAAGAGCAGCTCTACTTCCTGTTCGCTGCGCTTCAGGTTCTCTGTGGACAGCAAATAAATGGTGACCACCTCGATATCAGTATCGCGGCACCACGAGATCATCTCTCCGATCTTCTTGGCGCCTTGGCGGTGACCATGGCTGATATCGGTAAACCCAGCCTCACGCGCCCACCGACGATTGCCGTCGGCCATAATGGCTATGTGCTTAGGCTGCGGCTTTCCCTTGATCAGGCGCGCCAGACGGGCTTCATAAGCTGGGTAGGCCAGCTGCTTGAGAGAACTCACGCTCATTAGTCTATCCGCCTAGAAAATGGACTTCTTGCGGTTATCGTAAATGCCGGCTTCCTTCATCGCCTTATCCACGGCTTCCTCATCGAATGGATCGATTCCGTGATCCTCAGCAAACATCATGCGGCGGCGAAAGCGTGAGTAACGGCGATGGAAATTCCAACCCGCAAACAACACCGCAACGCCCATAAGCGCCAAGATCAGCAGGCCAATGGGCGAAGCTTTGCCAAATTCAGGGCCCATTGGGCCACCTTCGGCGCCCTCGGTTCCCTGGGCTAGTACAAATACGTCATGTGCGGCCAGAACGAAAGAGCCATACATACTCATGTCTTAGGCCTCCTCTTTCTCTTCGATGCCGGCAAAAAGGTCGTTTTCTGGCAGGGAGGTAGAAACGCGGGTCTTCGCCAGCTCAAACTCCTCGGTGGGCCAAAGGCGCTGCTGTACCTCCACCGACGTCGCCAAGAAGGCACCCGCCGGATCGATCTGCGTGGCGTGCGCCCGCAAGGCCTCCTCGCGATTGCTGAAGTAATCCGCGCATTCCACCTGGGTGGTTACACGCGCCATGATATCGCCAAAAGCGGTGTCCCAACGCGCCAACATTGGCCCATAGGGACTGGTATTACCTTCTTCCAGGAGCAGATCATGGAACATCTTCATGCGCTGATAAACAAAGCCGTGCGAATAGTACAGCTTCAGCGGCTCCCACGGATTACCCAGCTCTGGGTGGTACTCGGCATCGCAGGCCTTCTCCCACGCGATCATGGAAGCCCGGTGCACCATCAAATGGTCTGGGTGCGGGTAGCCACCATTTTCGTCATAGGTGACAATGACGTGTGGTCGAAATTCACGGATGACCTGGACGTATTCCTGCGCGACGGTGTCATCTCCCAGCAACGCAAAACAGCCTTCCGGCAGTAATTCCTCCATAGTCTTGCCTTCAACCGGGTCCGGCAATCCGGAATCAACGTGGCCCAGCCAGCGGTGTTGTACGCCCAGTGCCCGCGCAGCGTTAGCCATTTCTTCTCGGCGGACCTCGCCCATCTTTTCCTTGATTCCCGGGCGATCCATGGCGGGGTTAATCACATCGCCACGCTCGCCGCCGGTACAAGTTAGCACCAAAACCTCATTGCCTTCTGCGGCATAGCGCGCGGTGGTTGCAGCACCCTTGGAAGATTCATCGTCTGGGTGCGCGTGGATAGCTAGTAGGCGAAAATCGCTCACTGAAAATCCATCCCCTTATTAATCTAGGTTCTTTGAACAGATGATTATCCTAGTAGATAATTGGAAAACAGTGGTCCTCGACTAGAGTGGAAGCCATGACTTCCGCCGGAAACTCTCGCTCAGCCGCCCGCTACGGCTCCCGCGGCTCCTCTGAAAAGAACTCTGGTAGCTGGACTAATAAGGCGCTGGTGCTCATCTTTGTCGCCATTTTTATCGCGCTTATTTTCTTCGGATTCCGGTATTTCCAGGAAAAGGAGCGGGTGAACGCACAGGTATCCATCGTGACCCAGGAGGTTTTGAGCGATGATTCCACCCGCGTTTGGGTCGATGTCACCCGCAATCACACCGATGAAGATGCCTACTGCATTGTCCAAGCCTATGACTATTCCAAGTCCGAAGTAGGCCGCCGTGAATTCCCCGTTCCCGCGGGCGGGAACGAAACCCAGCGCATCGCTGTCGACGTTCCAACCAACGCTCGTGCCGTGGCTGGCGGGGCCTATGGTTGTTCCGGCAATATTCCCGAATACTTGGATATGGATAACCCTGACTACGCGGAAAGCCGCTAGCCGCGTGTGCTAGGATTTGTAGCGCCTAGAACTGGGTATATGCCCGGTTCCACTTTTACCTATAGCCCCAGGGATTAGCAGGGGCTTTGACCACAATTCCTATCTACGGAAGGTTGCAGAATGGCTGAGCAGCAAAAGCAGTACATCACCCCAGAAACCAAGGCGAAGCTCGAGGCCGAGCTGCAGGAGCTCATCGACCACCGCCCAGTAGTCGCGGCTGAAATCAACGAGCGCCGTGAGGAAGGCGACCTCAAAGAGAACGCCGGTTACGACGCCGCACGTGAGATGCAGGACCAGGAAGAGGCCCGCATTAAGCAGATTTCTGAGGTTCTTGCGAATGCCACC
Source organism: Corynebacterium sp. CTNIH16 (assembly GCF_032821655.1). Lineage (NCBI taxonomy): Bacteria > Bacillati > Actinomycetota > Actinomycetes > Mycobacteriales > Corynebacteriaceae > Corynebacterium > Corynebacterium sp. CTNIH16. The sequence continues at coordinate 66,125 of NZ_JAVBIG010000005.1, forward strand.
ACCGAGCGCGGTGCTGTTCAGGAGGGCGTTGCCCACACCGGTTCCGTAGTTCACGTTTACTACAACGGTGACAAGGACGATAAGGAGACCTTCCTCATCGGTACCCGCGCCGCTGCTTCCGATAACAAGGACCTAGAAACCTATTCCGAGCAGTCCCCGCTGGGCGCTGCCATCCTTGGCGCACAAGAGGGCGAGACCCGCGAGTACACCGCTCCGAATGGCAAGACCATTTCGGTCACCATCGAGTCCGCAGCGCCGTATGATTCTGCTAAGGCCGCTGCTCCACGCGAGTCCTAAACTTTTAACCACTTACCACTCTGGAGAAAGAGCACATCCCCATGAAGAAGTTCTCCCGTTTCGCCGCCGCTGGCCTGATCTTCACCGCTGGCCTCTCCCTCGCTGCTTGCCACCCACCGAACCAGCAGGATTCTGATTCCAAGGTAGAAAATGCCTCCACCTTCACCGGTGAGGCCCCGATGCAGAAAGATGCTGAGACCAGCTCTTCCGCACCCGAGACCGTTATTGAAGAGGAAGCACCTGTAGTCGAGTCCGGTGTTCCAGAAGAGCCAGCACAGCCGCACTTGAACGGTACCGCCACCGAACTGCCACAGCAGTAATAAGGCTTGAAGGGCCGAGGGATATCCTCGGCCCTTTTTCATGCTATTTTTCTGGGTTCACTTCCCGCACCCAATCCCCGATGACACCGGGCACGACAGCGGGCGGCTCCCCCAAGAGGTCGCGCTTATTCGGGTCCCTTTCGACCTGCGTGGTGGCGGACTTTACGCGCTTTTTCTCACTGTCTTTACCTCCGCGCATCCCCATCATTGGACCATAGGCTCGCGCCCCTCCGGTTGAACGGCCTGCATTACCACCGCGCGCTGCCGCGGCGGCACTTTCACCGCCGCCTACGCCAGGCCGCATGCCCGCACCAGCACCGTTTCCTGCACCGCTGCCAAGACCAGCGCGCATGCCCGAACCGCCGCCGAGTGCATTGCTATGGCCAGCGCGCACGCCTGAACCGACACCGGCGTAGGGCGCTCCGGCTCCGCGTCCAAGGTGCAGGCCCGACTGCGCTCCTCTTCCGGCGCGCGCCACATCGGCGCTGCGACTTATATTTCCTGCAGCGGATCCAATTCCGCCTCGTAGCGACTGACCGATGCGTACGCCGCGGCCCGCATCCCCGGGCCGTCCGGCTGCCATCATCGGCGCCATCCCAGAATTGGCGGATTGCGCGGTAGCTACCGGCGCCATCGCACCGCTGTTATTAAGCGCGCCTCCATGTGCTCCTGCGGCAACCGGATGCGCTGTACCACTAGGAACCTGCCCCATCGCCCCGTTCGGCGAAGCGACACTCGGCACGGACGCCCCTTGGGTGGACACTTCATTCCCACCGATGGCTACCTGGTCTCCCAGGCCAAGCCTTTCCAGCGCATTCCTGCCGCTAGTATGCATCTGCTGGTGAAAACCATCAATTTCCTGTGGGCTCATCCCCACCGCTTCAAGCCCGTCCACATTGCCATTGACGACGTCGAAGTTCCCCGGCCCCAACTCGCCTCGCGCAATCGCTTCCGCAATCTTCTTTGGCCATACCACGGCATCGGTGGTGTAGCGCTGCCCATCACCATCAACTCCAGCGAGGCCGGCGTCGACACCGCCGCCTCCCGACGCCGGCGATTGTTCCATCAGAGCGTGCTGGTACGGCATTGCTTCTACCGCGAAGCGCTGCAGGTCAGGTTGCAATGCGGCCAATGCGGCCTTTTCCGCAATTTCGCGCTCGACCGGTTCTGGAATGGCCATCACTTCCATCGCCATGGCCATCGCAGTCGGCTGCATGCCCATCAGCTTGGCGTGGAATCCAGTCAGTTTCTCCGCCATGACCTTGGCATTTGCTACAAAGTGGCTTCCCGACGCCGCCACTTCCCTAACCTTGGCCGCTGCCCTCGACGTGGCTTCGCTGTCGTTCTCGCCTTCCAAAGACCCAGCTGCTTCCTGCAACCCGCTAACGATATCGTCGACTTCCGACGCCAACGAGCTCCACCGCGCATTCGCCTCCGACACATTCCAAATCTGCGTCGACATCAGGTCCGTAGCCAGCTTCACAATGTCTGTACCGACATTCACCACCGGCATGGAAAACCCAAATGGGCTGTACCCCGGCTCCGGCTGGTTCATAATCGGCATCGCCTCAATACCGATATCCCCACCTGCATCCGCGATCTCCATTCCCCGACTATTCGCGTCCTCCTGCGACTGAAACCCTCGGGCTTCCCGTCCTAGACTGTCGTCCAACCACTCGAGTTGGTCAGTAAATGCTCTTATAGAGTTGCTAGCCGAGCCGGGATCAGTTTCAAGCACTCTCTGATGCACTGAACCCACATGGTCAATCCCTACTACCGACGAAAAGCCGGCATTCAATGGAGATCTTGTTTGGGCTGCCAATGAATCCATTTCTCGTCGCATTGTCGAGGTTTTTAACGCTGCAGATAAAATACTTTCCGTACGAACTTTCACTCTTTCCCCCCGATTTAATAACTAAGTTAGTTGAAGTAATATTTTCTCGGCTTCGAAACATTTCTCTCGGAAATTACTATCAAAGCTCCTGCCAGAATGACTTACAGTTACGTAGCCTCGTCTTGTTTGAACACCAGCTGTGCAGAACATGTCCTCAAATAGCTCATCCTCAACGAATTCGACGGGACTCGTTTCAACTTCTGATTGAGAATTTTCGAGTTCTAACAATTGGTTAGTCGTAGGAGTTCTTTTCGAACTCGAAAATCCAATGATACCCGAAAACTCACCGCTCCCCTCAAGAGCAAACGTACAGAGAGATAGGCCAGTTTCTCGAATAGTGTCCCCTTCCAGTTCTCCGGCCCCGATTTCTTGCAAGGTTCCTTCGGGAATCTCCGTACACGGATCAAAAAGCTCGAAGCTCGGGTCTGCCGGATCGAATTCCCCCAGTGGCGGTAGGACGCCGGAAGTGTCTCCCGACCCCGTGGCGCCGGCCTCCCCCGGTTGGCCGGCGCCGCCCGCATTCTTCCCGCCATTAGTGTGTGCCGTTTCCCCCTGATTGCCTTCCGCGTCATCCCCCGGGTCCCCGTTGGCTCCCCCTGCACCGTCGGTCGAACTAATGCCGCCAGATTCGTCCACCTTGGTGGGTTCCTCCGACGCGCTCCTCGTACCGATGTCTGCAACGCAGCTGCTCAGCATAACGGTGCTGCTGACCATCAACGTTGCTACGGTGACCTGACGCTTCACAACAATCCTTCGCGCACTCACTTCCTGACGAGAGGAACAGGAAGAGTGAAACAGAGAACTTTTCACTTCATATTTCCCGTTCCGGTACACAGCATGCATGAGGCACCCAGATTTTTCTACGCGACCGCAAAGGTTAACGGCAATTTAACAAAATTATTTGTCCCATATGTCACACCCATCACGTCCAAAAGGCGAAATTTCCTGCTCATTAGCTGTATCACCGCTGGTAGTGGTTTTGTAGACCAAATGAAGGTTAAACCCTCACTTTATCCCCCAGAATTACCCCAGAAATTACACGTTTGTAAGCGATTCTCGGCAACAAAAAGGCCCGCGCCGAAGTGCGGGCCAGTACAAAAGAATCAGTTAGTCACGCTGGAAATAGCTCAGCAGACGGAGAATTTCAGTGTAGAGCCAGACCAAGGTCACGGCGAGGCCCAGAGCAACGCCCCACGCGTTCTTAGCGGGAGCACCAGCGCGGATCATGCGGTCAGCCTGATCAAAGTCGGTCAGGAAGGACAGGGCACCAAGAACAATGCAGACCAGCGAGAAGATGATGGCAATCGGACCACCATCGCGCAACGGGTTGAAATCAAAGAAAATCGCGCCCAAGAAGTTAACAAGCGCCATGACAGCAACGCCAGCAATCAGGCCGAAAAGAATTTTGGTGAACTTCGGGGTCACCTTCACTGCGCCAGTTTTATACACAATCAGCATGCCAATAAAGACACCGATGGTGCCGACAATCGCTTGACCAATGATGGCCATGCCGCCCTCGCCCTGGAAATTGACATTGGCGAACATCAAGGAGAAGCCGCCGACAAATAGGCCTTCAAATACGGCATAAATCAGGGTGACTGCAGGAGAACCCCACTTCTTACCAAAAGAGGCAACGAGCACGGTAATGAAGCCACCGATACCACCGACCAGAGTCAAGGCCATGGCGATACCTGGGCTCACTAGCATTCCCAAGGCGAAGTTGATGGCTGCGGCGACAATGATGACGCCGAGGGTTATGCCCGTCTTGGTCACTACATCATCCACGGTCATGGGACGAGTAGATGCGTCCGCGTAACCAGGATTTTGGCGGCTACTGTTTTCGGTCAGAGAACTCATTACCGGATTGCTTGAACGCACGGTTGTCCTTTCTAAGAGAGGTGCAAATTAGCTATCTCACCCCATTCAACGAAACACCACCCCATAAAGTTCCACATTCTTACCATTTAGCTAGAAGTTTTGTGTGAAGCTTCCGCATAAATGCTGTGGAGACATGCTGACGCAAAAAGTCTCGAGACGCCTCCAAGAAAGACGTCTCGAGACTTCACATGGTGCCCCCAGTGGGACTCGAACCCACACTGAATCGATTTTAAGTCGACTGCCTCTGCCGATTGGGCTATGGGGGCAAGGGCAAGGAATATTTTAGGACACCTCACCCTGCGGGAGTTAACGAGGGGTACCCTCCGCAGCCAGACCAGCGATAATGCCATCGAGAATGTCCTTTTCACTGATGAAAAAGCTGCGTGCATCGCAATTGCGCTCGATGAGCTGCATGATGCCTTCGACGGCTACGGCCCCACCGCCGATGACATCGGCACGGCCGGGGTGAATGACGGGGTTGAGGGCGCGGACGTCGGAAGGCAGGCTAATAAGCTGCTGCAAAAGCACGCGCAGGGCATCGAAGCGGAGCTCAGACCCGTGAATGGCATCGGCGTCATAGCGCTCAAGGCCCTGAGCCAATGCAGAAAGAGTGGTAAAAGTGCCTGCGCAGCCGACGATGGTACGGGCCTTAGAAATAGGTACTATCTTCTCTACTTCCGCCGTGCGCTCGCCGACGTACTCGGAAGCGATCTCAATCTCCGACTCGGTTGGCGGATCGGTACGCATGATGCGTTCGGTTAGCCTGACGCATCCCATGCGGGCCGAGTGGGTGCCCAAGATATCGCCATCTGCGGTGCCTACGACGAACTCAGTCGAACCGCCACCCAAATCGATAACACAGAATGGCCCCCGGTCTGGCTCCACATCGGCCACGGCGCCATTAAAGGACAACAAAGCCTCTTCCTCACCTGAGACGACCTCGGCCTGTGCGCCAGGCTGAATTTGGCCGAGCAACTCAGCGGTCATGTCGAAGAATTCCTGTTGGTTCTTGGCATCGCGGGTAGCGGAGGTAGCAACCATCCGCACGCGGGTGACCTTCTCAAACTTCATCTGGCGCACGTAGCCTTCCAAGGCCACGCGGGCGCGGTCTAGAGCTGCAGGGGCGATTTCGCCAGTGGCATCGACGCCCTCTCCCAGGCGGATGATTTCCATGGTGCGGGTAATATCGCGGACCTTGCCGTCATCCTGAATTTCAGAGATGAGCAAGCGAATCGAATTGGTACCGCAATCAATCGCAGCAACGCGAGTCATAGCAGCCCTCCTATTCCGCGTTAGAGAAATCGAACTGGGCCAAGTCAATCCCCAGATCCTCTACGCTGGGCCAATCCTGCGGGATAGCAGAGCCTCGAAGCTTGCCGTGGTCGGCGGCCATGGCCACCGCCTCAGTTCCCAAACGGAAATGCTGTGAGCCTTCAGCAAGCGCGTACGCGATGAGCACATGCAGACACTTCACCCGATCGGGCATGCCGCCACCGGAGAAATCGGTGCCAAGGTCTTCGATGTCATTGCGCTTGGCCAAAAAGTATTCGTGGGCACGCTGATAGTCGGCAGCCAATTCCTCGTCCTCACCCAAGCGGGCTTCCATCCACTTCATAACGTGAGCAACCTCCAAGCGTGAGGCTTCTGCCGTAAGCCGTGGGTCGGTGAGGTAGTAGAGGGTCGGGAATGGGGTGCCGTCGGCAAGCTTGGGTGCCGTTTTAATTACCGCGGGCTGCCCATCCGGCGTGCGATAAGAAACCTCTAGGACCCCGCGTGGAGTGCGGCCCAATTGCTCAGTTACTACAGCGATATCTGCATCAGTGACGGTCATGCGGACAATTATCGCACATCTGGATTCTCTTCCGGCGCCGGCTCAATCGGAAGGTGATTTACCTGCTCGGACGGAGCTTCTTCCTCAGGCGGCTCGGCTACAGAATCCCACAGAACTTCGTACCATTCGCGAGAATCTTCTTCCTTCTGACCATCTGTAGTGAGCTGGTCATCCGGCTTAATCTGTGGGTCAATGATGCGGTAGGCGGTCTCGCCCTCATCGACAACCCCGAATCGGCGCCGCGCCTCCTGCTTGATGTACTCATTGGACTTATATTTATCAATCTTCTCCAGCAAAGCAGCTTTCTCATCCTGCTTGGCTGCGATTGACTCATTGAGGCGGGCAATTTCGGATCGGCCGTGGTAGTAATTGCGCAGCGGAATGGCGATAGCAAACAAAACAACGAGCAATATAGCTACGATTACGCCTACTCCGGCAATACTCATCCGGTCCGGCTTCTGTTTCTGCTTCAGTTGTGCACGCTGAGCTTTACGGATATCCGCAGCACGCGAGGCTACCGGAACCCTAGTACGGCTCCGGTTTCGCTGCGTCTTCTTTTCGCGTGCCATAGGCCTCTAATCCTAGCGCCGTCACTTCTGTAACAGGGACGTGGCACGCGCAATTTGGATACACTAAAAGAAATTCTTCCGCCCAGGAAGGAACTTTCATGTCCTCAAACGCCTCCTGCCCGTTCTCACCGCAACCTTATTCCTCGCCAGCTGCAGCCCCTCCGCCCAAGACGGCGAATACCCCGTCTACGGTGACGGCTACGACCTAAACACTAAAGACGGCATGGCCGACTACCTCAAGGAGTATAAAACCCTGCCGGATGATTACATCAACCATGATGCTGACCAGCTCGAGGGAGACGATCAGCCCGAAAGCTTTGAAACCAACGCAGACTCTGTCAAGAAAGCGGGCGAAGCTGCCTGCAAGAATGATGAATTGCTCGATATCTCGAAGGAATATTTCCGAGGAAACACCGACAAATTTGGGGAAGCATTTATGTCATCGGTCAACGGCTCTGATGACAAATATCGTGATGTTTTTGAAGCGCTAGACATCCCTGATGACGCACCGGACTCTGACAAAATCATGGCTGCAGCGATGACCCCACTCGGCGCCGTGATGTCTTGCGGTGACGAATTCAGCGATGAGGAACTGGAAAAGGTCGCTGAGTCGATCCATTCCAGCTAGAGCTTCAAACCGTATTCCCCGCCTAAGGAATAGTAATGCCACTCAAGCGTCTCCTCCTCCTAGCCGCTGTAGGCGCCCTACTTGCTGGGTGCAGCTCGACCGACCACAAAGAAGAAGTCACCACCGAAGCGGAGTCCCCCACTAGCGAAAGCACTACCAGCAACGAAGCTCCTACAACTACCACCAGCAGAAACCACGACCTCAATACCAAAAGCGGCTTCATTTACCACATAAAAGAACACGGCACGATCCCGGACTTTTACCTGGACGTGTTCGGCGCGGGCGCTTCCGATACCGATGACGGCCCCACCAGCTACGAGGTCAACGCCACGACCCTGAAGAAGGCTGGAGCTGTTGCCTGCGAGAATGATCAGATTCTAGACGATGCCAAATATTTGCTAGCCCATGGCGACAGCGGATTTGAGGAGCTCGTTCCCGATTTAGAAGAGTTTGACAGAAAATACGCTCCCGTCTACGAAAAGCTTAAAATGTCAGCGTCCTCTCCCCTCCCAGACAAGCTTTTTACCATGTACATGGCTGGAGTGGGTTCCCTCGCCACCTGCGGTGACAAATATGACGATAAGGAACTCGAGGCAGTGGCTGACAAAATTTTCAGCTACTAGACCCCTCCTAAATTTCGCACAATCTTTCGTTTCAAGCCTTGCACAAACCAGCAAGGCGGCTTATACTGAGGATAGAAATTCGATTGGGTGTGCGATTTATTCCAGAGGGGGAACTTTCCGTGACAGCCAGCGACGCACCACCAAAGAAAGTTTATTTTTCTACCAATAACCTCGACGATACAGTTTGCATTTTGGGCATGCTCCAACGCATTCAATCCTGGCAGCTATACCAATCCGTACTTCCGCGATTAGAAGACGATGTCGAATGCACTACCGCTGCTTTAGCTAAGCGGGTCGGCTTGAGCTACTGGCGCGTTTTATCCGCACTGCGCTCGCACCTGCGCATGCGTGAGTTGCCGTTAACCACGGCAGTACAGACCGAACATTGGATTCTTGACCTCCCGCGGCTGCACGTCATTGATGCCGAGCTTGCCCCGCTTGGCGACGACGCCGAGGGCATCCAACTAGTCGATGCCGCCCTTGCAGACTTCCTCACCCCGAAGGAACCTGCTCAGCATGTCCCCACGGAATCTGAAATCCGTAGATTCTTGCGCGATTACATCGATGGCATTCTCAAGCCAGATATTGAGAAGGAAATCGAGCGCTCTGTTTCCATTTCTTATTCTAAAGGCCAAGCCACCATCACCCTGAAAACGGATAAAGCAACCGCCAGTGCTATTTCACGGCACATCGATAAAGCAGCGCGAAAGAAGAACATCACAAAGCCAGAGGCTTTGGAGGCGCTGATTTTTAATCGCACCCAGACAAAAGTAGTTATCAATACCTATGCAGCGGGTGACGATGCTTCTCGGGTATATATCCCGTCGGCGGGATGGTGCGTTCTTACCGAACGCTTGAGCACTTACTCGATGACTCGCGAGTTGTGCCCAGAAGAAACATCCTCCTACGTCCCCACCGAGCAAATCAGGACATGGGTCCACGGTCGCGATGCCACGTGCCGTTGGCCGGGGTGTTCCATGCCGGCACATTACTGCCAGCTTGATCATCGGGTGGAGTATGCCGACGGCGGACCGACGAGTATCGATAATCTTGTCACCCTTTGTCAGCACCACCACAATGTGAAGACCGATGGTAGGGCCCGCTACATCATGGATCCCATCACTGGGGACGTAGCCTGGCTCTTTTCGGACGGCACTTTCGAAATTGACCGTGCCCAAGGGCCTTTGGCGCCGCGGACCGTAAATTGGAAGCAAACCTGGCAACAATACCTAGACATGCGAAAGCGCCCCCGCGGCAATGCAAGGGCGCTACGAAAGGAGGCGGTTAAGCCTTAAAGCGCGGGAAAGCGGAGCGGCCGGCGTAAACTGCGCCGTCGCCAAGCTCCTGCTCGATGCGCAGAAGCTGGTTGTACTTAGCTACGCGCTCGGAACGAGCCGGTGCACCGGTCTTGATCTGGCCGCAGTTCAGAGCAACAGCCAAGTCTGCAATGGTGGTGTCCTCGGTCTCACCGGAGCGGTGGGACATCATGGTGCGGTAGCCGTTGCGGTGAGCCAGCTCGACTGCGTCGAAGGTCTCGGTCAGGGTGCCGATCTGGTTGACCTTTACCAGCAGAGCGTTAGCGGCCTTCTTCTCAATGCCTTCCTGCAGGCGAGCAGGGTTGGTGACGAAGAAGTCATCGCCGACGATCTGCACCTTTTCGCCAATAGCGGCAGTCAGGGTGGTGTAGCCATCCCAGTCGTCTTCCTGCAGCGGATCCTCGATGGAGACGATCGGGTACTCGTCAATGAGGCCCTCGTAGACCTTGCACATTTCTTCAGCGGTGTGCTCGCCACCCTCGAAGTGATACTTGCCGTCCTTGAAGAACTCGGAGGAAGCAACGTCGAGTGCCAGGGCTACGTCCTTGCCGGGCTCGAAGCCGGCCTTCTTGATGGCGTCCACGATGACGTCGAGAGCAGCCGTGGTGGAGTCAACGGATGGTGCAAAGCCACCCTCGTCGCCCAGACCAGTGGACAAGCCCTTGTCCTTTAGCACTGCCTTCAATGCGTGGTAGACCTCGGCGCCCATGCGAAGAGCCTCGGCGAAAGACTCCGCACCAATCGGAGCGATCATGAATTCCTGGACGTCCACGCCGGAATCAGCGTGTGCGCCGCCGTTGAGGATGTTCATCATCGGCACTGGCAGTACGTGTGCGTTCGGGCCGCCAATGTAGCGGTACAGAGGCAGTGCAGCGGACTCTGCGGCGGCCTTGGCTGCGGCGATGGAAACGCCCAAGATAGCGTTAGCGCCGAGCTCGGACTTGTTATCGGTACCGTCCAGCTTAATCAGTGCCTGGTCAATGAGGCGCTGGTCGTCAGCTTCGAAGCCAGCAATTTCGTCGGCAATCTTCTCGTTGATGTTCTCAACGGCCTTTAGAACACCCTTACCCTGGTAGCGCTCGCCACCGTCGCGCAGCTCGTGAGCCTCGTGCACACCAGTAGAAGCACCGGAAGGAACGCCGGCAACACCGCGGGCGCCGTCGTCAAGGAAGACCTCGGCCTCGACGGTTGGGTTGCCACGGGAATCAAGAATTTCGCGGGCGAAAGTGTGGATGATATCAGCCATGCTGTATTTTCACTCCTCATAATAAGTTCGCTCTGGACCAGCCGGCCCAGCTACGTAGTCAATTGTTGCAGAAAACTTTGCTGTGTGACGCTACTTGGCACTTTGCGGAACCGAGTAGGCATTGGCGGCGTGTGCAACTTTATGCAAATACTCGCTGGACTGGTTGTAATTTAGGACTGCTTCCTCCCACTGTTCTGGGTTAGAGAGATCTCTATCACCAAAGCATAAAAGTCCGGCGGCGCCGACTGCAGCGTCGTCAATTTGATTGGGATCTGCCTTCCCATCGCCGTTAGCATCAGCGCCCACCGATTCCCATGTCGTGGGGATAAATTGCATCGGGCCGACGGCGCGGTCATATTCGGAATCCCCATCGATGTCGCCATTATCGGTATCTGGAGTGTGAGCCGTATTGTTCAGGCCATCGAGGGCGATGCCGTTGATGGGTGGTTGGGGGTAGCCGGCGTCGTCAAGCTTGGAGGGCTTAAACCAATTGCCGTTGTAGGTGCCGTGGCGGGTCTCCACGTAGCCCAGGCCGGCAAGGGTATTCCACCGCAGATGGCAATTCGGCCATTTTTGCTGAGCGATGAGTTCGGCGTTGCCATAAGCGCGCAGTGCGGCCGGCGGGATGCCCGTCTGCTCAGCTAGGTCAGAGGCCCAGTAGGTAAGCTTATCCGCAGTGCGGCCGGGAGCATTGACGTCAATATGCGCGACCTCTTTGCCTTCAACGGGCGGAATGTTCTCCGGTACGGGCTCCTGGGAAGTGCCGTGCCCCGTCAACAGCCATGCCACCAACGCGATGATCACGGCTACGGCCACCCCGCAGCCCCCGAATATCTGCAGGAGCCTCTTCATGAGAAGCCATCCTACATTCGCTTACCTTCGCGCCATAGCCTCTCTTGCGTGTCAACGTCGACAATCTCCGTGGTGCCATCAAAGAGGTATGGGGCGCGGGCGCGCATTTTGGTGAGGAAGCTCTGGGCGACGTCGTCAAGCGAAAAGGTGGAGATTTCCGCATGGAAGAGTACTTGGAGGAAGATATCGCCCAATTCTTTGAGCATCTCGCTTTCCGGTTCGCGGTTGCGCACGGCCGCGGCGAATTCGGCGGACTCCTCCTCAAGATAAGGCAAGAGCGAGGTGTGGGTTTGCTCGCGCTCCCACTCCCCAATGCGCCGCGCCGTGGCCATGGTCTGGCGCGCCTGCATGATGGGATCCGCAAGGGATTCGGCGCGAATGACGGACTCGCCGCTAGCGAGGCGGGCGCGAGTTTCCGGATCGTGTTCGTCGGTGCTGACTAAGGTTCCGGTGGCATCCTCGCCTACCAGCAGATCGGAGAAATTCCACCGTACGGACACGGGTACCTCACCCGTGAAGTGGACAGGGCCACGCAGCTTCCCGTGCGCCTGCATGGGGATCATGGTGGGCCAGCGTTCATCGAGCAACAGCACAGTCATGTGCACAAAGTCTAGCCCGAGTTCCCATTATGGGGCTATTCAAGGTATTTTAGGCCAATGACCTCCAGCCAGAATAAATCCCACTCCGTGACGTTGTGGACCCTCGTCGCGCTGATTATCGGTTCCACCGTGGGCGCGGGTATTTTCTCGCTGCCACAAAACATTGCCTCCGTTGCCGGCCCAGGCGCGATGCTCATCGGCTGGCTGGTCGCGGGCGTCGGCATGCTCTCTGTGGCTTTTGTGTTCCAGATTTTGGCTCGCCGTAAGCCACACCTTGATTCTGGCGTCTATTCCTATGTGCGCGCCGGCCTCGGCGATTTTATTGGTTTTACCTCCGGCTGGGGCTATTGGCTGGGCTCCGTTATGGCGCAGGTGGGGTATGCCACCCTCTTTTTCAATACCTTGGGCCATTACCTGCCGCTTTTCGACGCCGACCATTACTGGTCCTCCGCCATCGCCGTCTCCCTCCTATCCTGGGGCATTTTCGCGGTGCTCGCCCGCGGTATTAAGCAGGCCGCGTTCATGAACCTCATCACCACGATTGCCAAGATCGTGCCCATCTTGGCCTTCGTAGTGCTCATTGCTTTCCTCGGGTTCAGCTGGGATAAATTCACCTTGGACTTCTGGGGGCGCGCCTCCGAGGCCAGTGTTTTCGAGCAGGTTCAAGGAATTATGCTCTTTACTGTGTGGGTCTTCATTGGCGTGGAGGGCGCATCCGTGTATTCCAAGCAAGCGGCCAAGCGCACCGATGTTGGCCGCGCGACCGTCATCGGCTTTTTCTCCGTGCTGGCGCTGCTGGTTTCCGTGTCTACCCTGAGCTTTGGCGTGATGACGAAGGAGGAGTTGGCCGCGCTGCCGGATAATTCCATGGCCTCGGTGCTCACAGAGGTCGTCGGCCCCTGGGGCGGCGCGCTGGTGTCTATTGGACTGTGCTTGTCGGTATTGGGCGCCTATGTGTCCTGGCAGATGTTGTGCGCTGAGCCCATCGTCATGATGGCCATCGATGGCCTTATCCCCCGCCGTATCGGCACCATCAATGTGGCGGGTGCGCCGTGGGTAGCACAGCTGATTTCCACGATGGCCATTCAGCTGTTCATCATCCTCTTCTACCTCAACGAGGCGTCCTATAACGCCATGGTGCAGCTGGCAACCATCATGTACTTGCTGCCCTATATCTTCTCTTCGCTGTATCTGCTGCTGCTAGCGATACGGGGCAAGGGTGTGACCCACCCGCACGCCGGAACGCGGTTCGATCTCTCTGGGCCGGATATTCCCAGACGCGAAAACCGGCGCCACTTTGGCATCGCACTGGTGGCCTTCGTGTACTCGCTGTGGCTCATTTATGCCGCCGACCCGGTTTATATTCTCTTCGGTGCCCTCGCCGTCGTGCCGGGAATTATCCCGTACGGGCTCACCCGCCTATCACGCCGCGAGAAGCTTTTTAATGGATTTGAGTGGTCAATCGTCATCGTGGTGCTGGTGGCCGCCACCATCGCCACGGTCGGCCTCGCCCAAGGATCGCTGGAGCTCTAATCACCTGCCCCGCCAGCCGGACCAGGTCGGTACCCTCACCCCGCCATCGCAAGTGGTCTTGAACACAGACAGTTTAGTACGATTATAACACCCCACCAATTCTTGTGATTTTCACTTTTGGAGCACTTGTGACTCAAACCAATGTTAGCGTCATGCCATCTGCCACTCCCGCTGGTTCGGACCCCGCGGCAGGCAAGGCTTGGGCAGAGCGGATTAAAGAGTTGGCGGAGCAGCGCAATGCGGTGATCCTGGCACATAATTACCAGATCCCGGAGATCCAGGACGTTGCCCACCACACCGGCGATTCCTTGGCGCTGTCCCGCAAGGCGGCGGAGACCGATGCAGATATCATCGTCTTTTGCGGTGTGCACTTCATGGCGGAATCCGCCAAGATTCTTTCGCCGAATAAGAAGGTCCTCATCCCCGATGAGCGCGCTGGGTGTTCTCTGGCGGATTCCATTACCGCCGATGAGCTGCGCGCCTGGAAGGCTGAGCACCCCGACGCCCTTGTGGTCAGCTACGTCAATACCACCGCAGAGGTCAAGGCGCTGACCGATGTCTGCTGTACATCCTCTAATGCTGTCGACGTGGTCAACTCGCTGCCGGCGGATAAAGAGATCCTCTTTTGCCCAGACCAGTTCTTGGGCGCCTATGTGAAGCGCGAGACCGGCCGGGAAAATATATACATCTGGGCCGGTGAGTGCCACGTGCACGCGGGCATCAGTTCCCAGCAGCTGACCCAACAGACCCAAGATAACCCAGACGCGGACCTGTATATCCACCCGGAATGCGGGTGCTCCAATTCCGCGTTGTACCTGGCCAACGAGGGCTTGGTGCCACAAGAGCGCGTGCATATGCTCTCAACCGGGCAAATGATCACCCAGTCCCAGAAGCAGCCCCAAAACAAGGTGCTCGTCGCCACCGAGACCGGCATGTTGCACCAGCTGCGCCAGGCCGCGCCGGACGTCGATTTCCAGGCCGTCAACGATCACGCCGAGTGCAAGTACATGAAGATGATTACCCCACAGGCCCTGGAGCACTGCCTGATGGAAGAGACCGATGAGGTTACGGTTCCAGAAGACATCTCGAATGCGGCGCGCAAGTCCCTCGAGGCCATGATTTCCATCGGCAACCCCGGCGGCGGGGGCGAGTAAATGGAATCCCTGCGCCTGCCTGATTGCTCCGCTCTTATCGCCACGGCCTTGGATGAGGATTTCGCTTATGGGCCGGATTACACCTCGCTTGCCACGGTGCCGGGTGAGGCCCGCTGCACGGCGGAGTTCACCGCGCGCGAGGCCGGCACCATCGCAGGCTTGGGCCTTATCGAAGAGGTCCTTGAGGCCACCGCCCAGCGCTTAGCCCAGTGGGGCGTGGATACTGCGGGCTCCGCGCTTGCCGATGCCCCAGCCCCTACCATCACCCTCCACTCCACCGACGGCGACCGCGTTGCCCCAGGTCAGGTCATCGCCACGGTGCAGGCGCCTACCCTCCTCGTGCTGGCCGC
The DNA here is from genome assembly GCF_032821655.1 of Corynebacterium sp. CTNIH16. Taxonomy (NCBI): domain Bacteria; kingdom Bacillati; phylum Actinomycetota; class Actinomycetes; order Mycobacteriales; family Corynebacteriaceae; genus Corynebacterium; species Corynebacterium sp. CTNIH16. The sequence goes on from NZ_JAVBIG010000005.1 coordinate 81,215, forward strand.
TGAGCGCACCATGCTCAATATGGTCTCGCACGTAAGCGGCATCGCTACGCAGACCCGGCGTTGGGTCGAGGCCATCGCAGCAGCAGCGGCGGACGCAGCGACCCCGGATAGCGTTAAGCAAGCCCAGGTGCGCGATACCCGCAAGACCTTGCCTGGCCTGCGCGCGCTGCAGAAATACGCCGTGCGCGCCGGCGGCGGGGCGAACCACCGCATGGGCTTGGGCGACGCCGCCATGATTAAGGACAATCATGTGCTCGCCGTGGGTGGCAGCGTGGCAACGGCCCTGCGCCGCGTGCGCGAGCATGCCCCTGACATTGCCTGCGAGGTCGAGGTCGATACCTTAGATCAGCTCGACGAGGTGCTCCCGCTGCACCCGGATATGGTGCTGTTGGATAACTTCGCGCTTGCCGATGTCCACACCGCCGTCCACTGCCGCCAAGCCCTAAGCCCAACCACGGCGCTGGAGGTCTCCGGCGGATTGCAGCTGGAAAACGCCGGTGAGTACGGCACCTCGGGCGTGGACTATATCGCCGTCGGCGCCCTCACCCACTCGGTGCGCGTGCTGGATATCGGCTTGGACTTCTCCTAAGCGCCGATCGGCTACTCGCTAACGGGGAGTTCTCCCATCAGCTACTCGCCTACGCTGATGACCGACCCGGCGCCGGCTTCCTCGCCGGACACGTTGATGGGCTCGACGTCGAAAAGTGTGCTTAAGAAGTCTGCTGCCCACTGGATGAGCTCAGTATCTCGCAGCTTAGGCGAGGTGACATTGCGCCCCGCCTTGGGGAACGGCACGTTGATAGCCTTCGCGGCCGCGCGGAAGCTCGACCCCGGATACAGGCGCTTGAGGCGCACCTGCTTGGAATCCGGCAGCTCCACTGGGTGGAATTTGATGCGAGTGCCCTGCACAGTGATATCGGAAATACCGGCGCGGCGCGCCTGGTGGCGCAGGCGAGCAACGGAGAGCAGGCGCAGCACCTCTTGCGGCAATGGGCCGAAGCGATCTTCCATTTCCTCGATGACGGCCTTGAGATCCCCATTATCCTGCGAGGCCGCAAGCTTGCGGTAGACCTCCAGGCGCAGGCGCTCGGAATCGATATAGCTTTCCGGAATATGCGCGTCCACGGGAAGATCGATGCGGATTTCCTTCGGACCTTCATCGGTAACGGTGGGAGCCTCGCCGCGGGCCAGCGATTTGAAGGTCTCCACCGCCTCGCCAACGAGGCGCACGTAGAGATCGAAGCCCACACCGGCAATGTGGCCGGACTGTTGGGCGCCAAGGACGTTGCCGGCACCGCGCATCTCCAAGTCCTTCATGGCTACGGCCATGCCCGCACCAAGGTCATTATTTTGGGCGATGGTGGCTAGGCGGTCATAGGAGGTTTCCGTGAGCGTAGCGCCCTTGGGGTACAAGAAGTAGGCATAGCCGCGCTCGCGGGAACGACCTACTCGCCCGCGCAGCTGGTGCAGCTGGGACAAGCCCATATGGTGGGCGTTTTCCACAATGAGGGTATTCGCATTAGCGATATCCAGGCCGGTTTCCACGATGGTGGTACATACCAAAACGTCATACTCGCGGTCCCAGAAGCCCTGGACGGTCTGTTCCAGCACGTCCTCGTTCATTTGGCCGTGCGCGACGACGACGCGGGCTTCCGGTACCAGGTCACGCAGCTCGCGGGCCTTCTTTTCGATATCAGAGACTTTGTTGTGGATGAAAAAGGTTTGACCATCGCGCAGCAGCTCGCGGCGAATGGCCGCGGCTACCTGCTTGTCCTCGTAAGCGCCGACGTAGGTCAGCACCGGGTGGCGGTCTTCCGGCGGGGTCAGAATGGTGGACATCTCACGAATGCCAGCCATAGACATCTCTAAGGTGCGCGGGATAGGTGTTGCGGACATGGTGAGCACATCCACGCTGGCTTTAAGGGCCTTAATGTGTTCCTTGTGCTCCACGCCGAAGCGCTGCTCCTCGTCCACGACGATGAGGCCGAGGTTCTTCCAGTGCACGCCGGTCTGGAGGAGGCGGTGGGTGCCGACGACGATATCGACGCTGCCATCGGCCAGCCCCTTAAAGATGTCCTTTGCTTCCTTCTTTGAGGTAAAGCGCGAAAGCACCTCAATCTTGACGGGGAAGCCGGTCATGCGCTCACTGAAGGTATCAAAGTGCTGCTGCGCCAGCAGCGTGGTGGGCACGAGGACGGCCACCTGCATGCCGTCTTGCACGGCCTTGAAGGCGGCGCGGATGGCCACCTCGGTCTTGCCGTAGCCCACATCGCCGACGACGACGCGGTCCATCGGCACCGTAGATTCCATGTCCTGCTTGACGGCGTCGATAGCAAGCATCTGGTCTTCGGTCTCGACGAAGGGGAAATTATCCTCCATCTCCGCCTGCCACGGATTATCCGGGGAGAATTGGTGCCCTGGCGCGGCCTGGCGCTTGGCGTAGAGCTCGACTAGCTCGCCGGCGATTTCGCGCACGGCGGCGCGCGCCTTCTTCTTGGTGTTCTTCCAGTCCGAACCGCCCATCTTGGACAGGTGAGGCGATTCGCCACCGGTGTACTTGCTGAGCAGATCCAGCGAGTCCATGGGAACCCAGAGCTGATCGGCGGGCTGCCCACGCTTGGAGGGCGCGTACTCGAGCACGATGTATTCGCGGCGGCTGGTTTCATCGCCGGACTGGATGGTGCGCTCGGCCATCTTGAGGAACTTGCCAATGCCGTGGGTTTCGTGCACCACAAAATCGCCCTGTTTGAGGGCGAGCGGGTCAACCTTGTTGCGGCGCTTGGCGGGCCGGCGCTTCGCTTCGGCGATATCGCCTACGCGGTTACCGGTCAGATCCGTCTCGGTTACAACGACCAGTGGGAGGGCCTCGGCGTCCTTCGGCTTTTTCACCTTGGGAAATACCAGGCCGGCGTGGCTTAGTGCTTGGTAGAGCGTGACCTCGCCGGCGGTGGGTTCCCAGCCAGGGGTAGCCACCTTGGTGCGGATGCCCTTTTCTGCAAAGCGATCCACCATGCGTTTGATGGCACCTTGCGCCGGCGCGATGAAGGCTGCTCGGCCGCCGGCGTTGGTGTGCGCGAGAAGCTGGGCCATCATGGCGTCGATTTCTTCGATATTGCCGCGCGGGGTGGGCCCTGGTTCGAATTCGAGCGGGAGGGTCTCCTCTTCCGGCGCGGCAAGCATTCCCGGTGGGGAGAAAGTCCACAAAGGCAGGCCGGACTCGCTAATGGAGACCTCTAGCGACTCATAGGAGCGGTAGCTGGATGCCTCGGTATCAAGTCCTTCGGTAGCCAGCGGGCCATCGGCGCCCATGGCTGCGGCCTCCCAGCCGGCGGCGAGGAATTCCGCATCGGTCTTTTCTAGATCTGCCACGCGGCGGCGAATCTTTTCCGGACCGACCATCACCACGTGGGTGGTGGGGCGCAGGATTTCGGGGAGGGTGATCATGGGGGCGTCAGAAAGCGCGGGCAGGAGCGCCTCCATACCTTCGGCCGGGATGTGCTCGCTTACTTTGGTCAATAGCTCCACCAAGGCGGGATTGCCAGGGTGCTTAACGGCGAGATCGGCCGCACGCTTGGCAATGGCGTCCGTAATAGGCAGCTCCCGGGCAGGGAAAATGTCTACGCGGCCCACCTCGATTTCCGGAATGGTGCGCTGGTCAGCCACGGAGAATTGGCGGATATCGGTAATCTCATCGCCCCAAAACTCCACGCGGACCGGATAGTCCAGCGTGGTAGGGAAAATATCGATGATGCCGCCGCGCGTAGCGTACTCGCCACGCTTAGCCACCATGTCTACGTGCTTATACGCGCGGAACTCGAGCTCGCGGACTACCTCATCAAAGTCATATTCATGATCTTCTTCGAGGTGGACGGGAGCGCGGCCCTCCACCTCCTGCAGGATGGGCTGAGACAGGCCGCGGGCAGCCGTGACAATGACCTGCAGGCTATCGAGATTGTGCAGAACTTCCGCCCTGCGGCCGATGATGTCTACGCCGGGGCTCAGGCGCTCGTGCGGCAGGGTCTCCCATGCGGGGAACATGGCCACCTTCTCCCCCAGCATCGCCGTAAGCTCCGCCGTGAGATCCTCGGCCTCGCGGCTCGTAGCGGTTACCACGAGCACTGGGGCATGATGAGCCAAGGTGCCCAAGGCCCACGGCCGGGACTGATCCAAGCCTGTGATGTGGAGGTCTTCGCCCACATGAGTAATCATGCCCTTGAGCTTGGGATCCGAGGCCGCTACCTTGAGCAGGCCGGCCAGCATTGGGGTAGCCATTTATTTGCCTCCTAGCTTGGGCTTTACTTCCATACCGGACAAACCATTCCAGCATAGATTGACAATGTGCGTGGCGACGACTTCCTTGTCCGGGTTGCGCTCATCCAGCCACCATTGCGCGGTGGTCGATACCATCCCCACCAACGCTTGGCCGTAAATATCCGCCAAATCTGGGTCGATGCCACGGTGCTCGAATGCTTCTCGCAGGATATAGGAGACCTGGCCCACCGCGGAATTCAAAAGCGTGGAGAAGCTGCGTTCGTCGCCGGGCTTGGCATCGCGCACCAGGATGAGAAAGCCATCAGTTTCTTCCTCGACATAGGTCAAAATGGCCATGACGGCCTGCTCGATGCGCTCGCGCCAGCTTCCGGTCTCCAAGGAATCAGTAATGACCTTTTCCAGCGCTAGCATCTCGCGGTCCACGACCACCGCGTAGAGGCCTTCCTTGCCCCCGAAGTGCTCATAGACCACGGGTTTGGATACCCCGGCGCGTGCCGCGATCTCTTCGACGGTGGTTCCTTCAAAACCCAGTTCCGCGAATGCGGCGCGTCCGATGGAAATGAGTTGTTCGCGGCGTTCCCGGCCGGTCATCCTTTGTCGAGCCATGCCCTCTACCCTATCCTTTGTCCCGCAATTTGTGATTTACCCGGGGGCGTCAGGTAGGCTATGCCTACAGCTTTTGCTGTGTTTCCCCATGGTGTAATCGGCAACACTACGGTTTTTGGTACCGTCATTCTAGGTTCGAGTCCTGGTGGGGAAGCTTTTTAGTTTTTCTTCCTACCGCGGCGAAAGCCTTTGAGCTCGGCTTTCTTCGCAATCGCCGCCACTTGGGCGGCGGTGTAGTTAACGGGAGCTACACCGGCGCGGGGCAGGACCCAGCCGCGCCAATAGGACAAAATCGCCATGCCACTGCCGACGATCGGCGCGACCACCATGCCGAGTGCAAACTGTCCGTAACCGGCAAAGGTAACCATGACGATGCCGGTGAGGATAGAGGGCACGGCATACAGGGGGCTGCCGCCAAAGATGGACGGGATTTCCCCGGAGGCAATATCGCGGACCATTCCGCCGCCCACTGCGGTGAGCACGCCAAGGAAGACACAGGGAATAAGTGGCATGCCGTGGGTGAGCGCCTTGACACAGCCGGTGGTGGACCACACGCCGAGGATGATGGCATCGCCGTGTTCGCGGAATAGCTCCCACGCCTTGCCCTTGAGATCGATAAGAAATGCAATGAGTGCACCGCAGCAAGCAAGGCCGAGGTACCACGGGTCTGAGATCGCTGCGGCTGCTCCATCCCCGATGAGCATGTCACGGATCATGCCGCCGGCTAGCCCTGAAAAGAGGGCGAGGAACACGAAGCCCACAATGTCGAATTCGCGGCGGCGGGCAAGGGTGCCGCCAATGATGCCGTTCAAAACTACGCCGAGAAGATCGAAAGCTTGGTAGAGCGAATTGATGAGGGGATCGACATCGTGCATGATTCTTAGACCTCCTGCCGCGCGGGTAGAATTTCGGCGTGACTGCGGCCGCGTTTTACTCTCCGGCGTGTCAGCATGGCTTTAATTTAACCAACTCGTTCCTCTGAAAGATCGCATTTCTCATGTCTAAATCCAATGCCCGGTATTTCATCTGGTCCAATGGCCTGCAAAACTTGGGCGATCAGATTGTTGCTGCCAAGACGGTGCTGCCCGCGCTTTTTAGTGCAGCCGGAGTGCCTGCGTTCTTTACCGGCCTGCTCACCCCTATCCGCGAATCCGGTTCGATGCTGCCGCAGGCGGCGCTGACCCCGTGGGTGACTACGCATAGGGCCCGCAAACGCCTATGGATTATCGGTTCGCTGGGACAAGCGGTATCCGCCGCGGTCATCGCGCTCGCGGCATTTTTTACCCGCGGGGCGGTATTGGGTGTGGTGGCGCTGGTGGCCTTGGCGGCGCTGTCCCTCTTCCGCGCGCTGTGCTCGATTGCGGGCAAGGACGTGCAGGCGCGCACCATTTCCAAGGGCGCGCGCGGCCAGGTGACCGGTAGCGCGGCAGCCCTCGGTGGCGGTGCTACTTTGCTGACCGGCATTATCCTCTACTTTTTGGGCGAGCTCAGCATTCCCATGATGGGCACGGTCCTCGCCATTGGTGCGGCCACGTGGATCATTGCCGCGTGGGTCTTTTCGGGCGTGGATGAGCCGGTGCCAGAGGAAGCCGAAGGGGGCATCGATAAGCAGTGGTGGCGCGATACCTGGCAGCTTTTTACTAGCGACGGCCAATTTCGCAACTTCGTCATCGTCCGCGCGCTCTTGCTCGTTTCGGCGCTATCTACCTCTTTTATTGTGCTGCTCAGCAGCAACCTTTCCGGGCTCTACGGCTTCGTGCTTGCTTCCGGCCTAGCCTCCCTGGTGGGCGGGCGTATCTCCGGGGTGTATTCGGATAAGTCTTCTAAGAACACCATGGCCGTGGGCGCGGCCGTGGCCTCCGTTGTGCTGGTGCTTTTGGTCGCCAGCTCGCGCTGGGCACCGGATGCGGTCAATGCCTGGGTCATGCCGATTGGCTTCTTCGCCGTGAACCTAGCGCACACGGCCATTCGCGTGGCGCGAAAAACCTACGTGGTGGATATGGCCGGCGGCGATAAGCGCACCCAGTATGTGGGTGCGGCCAATACGATGATGGGCATTATCCTTCTCATCGTCGGTGGCATTTCCTCCGTGGTGGCACTGGCCGGACCTGAGGCGGCGCTGCTCTTCCTTGCTCTCATTGGTTTCCTCGGGGTGTGGCGCGCCCGCGGCCTGAAAGAGGTTTCTCACACATAAATCGCACTTGGGCTATAGGATGTAGTCCGGATAAGAATCAGACTCGACCCCCAGGAGTTCAATAACCCGTGGTAGCAACAACCTCGTGTGCTGTCGTCGTCCTTGCGGCTGGCGCCGGCACCCGCATGAAGTCCACCAAGCAGAAGACCTTGCATGAGATTGGCGGTCGCACCTTGCTCGGCCACGCTCTGCATGCTGCGGCCGGGATCAACCCGGAGCGCATCGTGACGGTGGTGGGCCACCAGCGCGATCAGGTCGCCCCCGCCGTGGATGCCATCGCCCAAGAGCTGGACTGCGAGGTACTGCAGGCGGTGCAGGAGGAGCAGCTGGGCACCGGTCATGCGGTGGCCTGCGGCTTGGAGCCGATCCCGGACTTCGAGGGAACCGTCATTGTAACCAACGGCGACGTCCCGCTGCTTACCCCAGAAACCATCGAGGACCTGCGCGCCACCCACACCGAGCAGGGCAACGCCGTCACTGTGCTCTCGATGCGCCTCGATGACCCGACCGGTTACGGCCGCATCATTCGCGCTGAGGATGGCAGCGTGTCTGCCATCGTGGAGCAAAAGGATGCCACCGAAGAACAGCGCCAGGTCAATGAGGTCAATTCCGGCGTTTTCGCCTTTGATGGGCGCGTGCTTGCCGATGCCCTCCAGAAGCTCGACTCCAATAACGCCCAAGGCGAGCTGTATATCACCGATGTGCTTGAGATTGCCCGTACCGCTGGGCACGGCGTCGGCGCGCACGTAGCAGCAGATCCGGCCGAACTCGCGGGCGTCAATGACCGCGTACAGCTTGCCGCTGCCGGCCGTGAGCTCAACCGCCGCATGGTAGAAAAAGCGATGCGCGGAGGGGCCACCATCGTGGATCCGGAAACCACCTGGATTGGGGTCAACGTCACCGTGGGCTCCGATGTCATTATCCACCCAGGCACGCAGCTGTGGGGCGCTACCAGCATCGCCGATAACGCCGAGATCGGCCCCGACACCACCTTGACCAATATGCAGGTGGGCGAGGGCGCTTCTGTCGTGCGCACCCATGGCAGCGATTCCGTCATTGGTACCAACGCTAAGGTCGGCCCGTTTACCTATATCCGCCCGAAGACCGTGGTGGGCGAGGACGGAAAGCTCGGCGGCTTCGTAGAGGCAAAGAACGCCCAGATTGGCCGCGGCTCCAAGGTTCCGCACCTGACCTATATCGGCGATGCCACCGTGGGCGAGCAGTCCAATATCGGCGCCTCCTCCGTCTTTGTGAACTACGACGGCGTGAACAAGCACCACACCACCATCGGCAGTCACGTGCGCACCGGTTCTGACACAATGTTTATCGCTCCGGTCAATGTCGGTGATGGCGCATACTCCGGTGCGGGTACAGTTATTAAAGACGATGTTCCTGCGGGAGCACTCGCAGTCTCCGGTGGCAAACAGCGCAACATCGAGGGCTGGGTTCAAAAGAAGCGTCCGGGTACTCCCGCGGCTGATGCCGCAGCCCGTGCGCAGGACAACGAAAAGTAAGGGGCATATTCTCCCATGACTGGCAAGGTAACTGGTAGCAGCAAGAACATGAAGCTCTTCTCTGGGCGTGCACACCCAGAGTTGGCGGAGGCTGTGGCTAAGGAGCTCAAGACCGATCTGGTTCCTACCACCGCCCGCGACTTCGCTAACGGCGAAATCTTCATTCGCTTTGAAGAGTCCGTGCGTGGCGCTGACTGCTTCGTAATGCAGTCTCACACCCAGCCGCTCAACAAGTGGCTAATGGAGCAGCTCATCATGATCGATGCTCTCAAGCGCGGCTCCGCTAAGCGCATCACCGCCATCCTGCCCTTCTATCCATATGCACGCCAGGATAAGAAGCACCTAGGCCGCGAGCCAATTTCCGCCCGCCTGGTGGCAGACCTTCTGCAGGCTGCTGGTGCGGACCGCATCGTGTCCGTGGACCTGCACACCGATCAGATCCAGGGCTTCTTCGATGGCCCGGTCGATCACATGCACGCTCAGCCCATCTTGACCGATTACATCAAGTCCAAGTACGCCACCGATAACATCACCGTGGTCTCCCCGGATGCTGGCCGCGTGAAGGTCGCGGAAAAGTGGGCCCACGACTTGGGTGATGCCCCGCTGGCCTTCGTGCACAAGACCCGCTCCAACACTGAGGCCAATAAGACGGTGTCCAACCGCGTGGTGGGCGATGTAGAGGGCAAGGACTGCGTGCTTCTCGACGACATGATTGACACCGGTGGCACCATCGCCGGCGCCGTGCGCGTACTCAAGGATGCGGGCGCCAAGAAGGTTATCATCGCCTGCACCCACGGCGTCTTCTCTGACCCTGCCCGCGAGCGCCTCTCCGAGTGCGGCGCGGAAGAGGTTATCACCACCGATACGCTGCCGCAGTCCACCGAAGGCTGGTCCAACCTCACGGTGCTGTCCATCGCACCGCTTTTGGCACAGACCATCCACGAGATCTTTGAGAATGGTTCCGTGACCACCCTTTTCGACCGCGCCTAAACATGTTCTACTATCACTAGCCGCCGAGAATTTACTTCGGCGGCTTTTGATTTGTTACCGGCACACGTGCTAATCTAACTCAGTCTCGGCGAGGGCGACCTCAGGATGAGGAAGCCGTTATCGACGCGATTGAAGTTAGAGCATGTTGCTTTTATATACGCCTGCGATGACTCGTCCAAGACGTCCATCGGCAGGCTTTCGTCGTTTTTATCGCGTTGGCCGCGCCGCACTACTTTAACTAAGGAGAACGAAGCATGGCACAGCGCCCAGTAATTAAGGCTGAAGCACGTACCGAATTTGGCAAGGGTGTCGCACGCCGCCTGCGTCGCGAGTGGAAGGTTCCAGGCGTCATCTACGGTTCCCACCAGGAGCCGGTCCACTTCGCAGTTCCGCTGCTGGACATCCAGTCCCTCGTCCGTAACAACGGCGTCAACGCCGTTCTGGAGCTGGAGATTGACGGCGAGCAGTACCTGACCATGGTTAAGCACGTTGACCAGAACGTCCTGACCTTCGACATCGACCACGTTGACCTGCTGGCTATTAAGCGCGGCGAGAAGGTTGAGGTTGAGGTTCCGGTTACCCTGACCGGCGAGTCGGCCCCAGGCACCATGCACATCCAGGATGCTGACGTACTGCTGGTTGAGGCAGACGTACTGAACATTCCGGAGGAGATCGAGGTTTCCATCGAGGGCCTCGAGGACGGCGCAGTTATCACCGCTGGCGACGTCACCATGCCGGAAGACACCACCCTGGTGGCAGAGGAAGACACCGTTATCGTCTCCATCTCCCTGCCTGAGGTTGATGAGGAGCTCGAGGAGGCAGCTGAGGCTGCTGAGGAAGGCGGCGCTGACGCTGGCGCCGAGTCCGTCGACGAGGGCGCAGAGTCCTCCGACTCCAAGGAGTAATTTCCTCCCCTTCACACGCATAGGCCGCCGTGAGATTCGCTTCTCGCGGCGGCCTTGCCGTTTTTCTCTCTGCCTATGAGACAATTGAGCGCGTGACTCCACTTCTCGTAGTAGGCCTTGGCAACCCCGGCCCCAAGTACGCAGGCACCCGGCACAATATCGGCTTCGATGTGGCAGATGAACTCGCAGGAGAGCTCATGAGCAGCTTTTCGGTACACAAAAAGACCAACACCGAAGTCGCTGAGGGCATAGCTGGCGGCCGCAAAATTATCTGCGCAAAGCCACGGTCCTATATGAACCTCTCCGGCGGGCCGATCAAGGCTTTGGCCCAATACTTTCATCTCTCCGCCGCTGACATCATCGTTATCCACGATGAGCTAGAACTCGATTTCGGCACCATTAAGCTCCGCAAAGGCGGCGGCGACCATGGCCACAATGGGTTGCGTTCAACCACAAAGTCCCTGGGCACCAAAGACTACCAACGCCTTTCAATAGGAATCGGGCGCCCACCGGGGCGCATGGACCCTGCGTCGTTTGTGCTCAAGCCTTGGGCAAAGCAGGAAAAGGCAGAAATCCCCATCCTTTGCGCCGACGCGGTCGAGGAAATCTTGCGCGTAGGATAGTCGCCATGAAATTGGCTACCCTACGTACTGGCTTTGGAACTTCCGCTATCCGTATCGACGGCGATAACGTGGGTGTTGAATTGGATTATGAAGATGTCGGCCAGCTGTTGCGCAGCGAAGATTGGCGCAAGGCCGCCCAGCTTTCCGGCGAGCCCGTGGTCTTCGACCACGCCGACCTGGAGGCTGTCATACCAACTCCCGGCAAAGTCATCTGCGTGGGGCTCAATTACGCCAAGCATATCCGCGAGATGGGACGCGAATTCCCCGAACATCCCACCTTGTTCATCAAGTTCGCCGATGCCCTCACCGGCCCCTATGATGATGTCTTCATTCCCGAATATGGCACACGGAAGCTGGATTATGAGGGAGAATTGGCGGTCATCATCGGCGAGCGCGCCCACCGTGTCACCCGCGACGAGGCACTGGATTATGTGGCCGGCTACGCCATCATGAATGACTACACGCTGCGTGACTTCCAGCGCCAAACTAGCCAGTTCCATGCCGGCAAATCCTTTTATCGCACAGCCGGCTTCGGCCCTTGGCTTACCACCGCGGATGAGTGGTCACCGGGGTCCGGAACTGTCCTCACCACTACCGTAGGCGGTGAGGAAAGGCAGCGCGATAATACCGATGACCTCATCTTTTCCGTAGCTGAGCTCATAGAGTTCTGCTCGCAGCTCTATCCACTCAATCCAGGCGACGTCATCGCTACCGGCACGCCGGAGGGCGTGGGTTTTGCCCGCATCCCGCAGCAATTTATCGAGGACGGCCAGAACGTCACCATCTCCATCGAAGGCTTGGGGCATATTTCTAATACCACCCGCTATGGAGAGCCCGGCTGCGGCCCCGGCTGTACTTGTTCCTAAGCTGTGCCCAGGTTCTCACTCCAAAGTGGGCGGTAGCGTTTTCATCCCAGCCGCTTGTGCCGGTTAAGCTGGATTAATGAGCACAAAAAGCAGTAAAGCCCCTAAGAAACTCAACAAGAAGGCCTACGAAAAGGAGCTCGAACGCCTCCAAGCGGAGCTCGTGGACATGCAGCAGTGGGTCGTTGAAACCGGCGCCCGCGTAGTCATCATCATGGAGGGCCGCGACGCCGCCGGCAAGGGCTCCGCGATTAAGCGCATCACCCAGTACCTCAACCCGCGCACCTGCCGCGTCGAGGCACTGCCTGCACCGAACTCGCGCGAGCAGGGCCAGTGGTACTTCCAGCGCTACGTGGAAAAGCTGCCTACTAAGGGCGAAATCGTCATCTTTGACCGTTCCTGGTACAACCGCGCCGGTGTCGAGCGCGTCATGGGCTTTTGCACCGATCAGGAATACGTCCGCTTCCTGCACCAAGCACCCACCTTTGAGCAGATGCTGGTAGAAGACGGCATCATGCTGCGCAAGTACTGGTTCTCTGTATCTGATGAGGAGCAGATTAAGCGCTTTGAATCCCGCCGCAACGATCCGCTGCGCCGTTGGAAGCTCTCCCCTATGGATCTGCAGTCCATTACCCGCTGGGAGGACTACTCCCGTGCCAAGGATGCGATGTTCATCCACACCGATACCCCAACCGCGCCGTGGTACACCGTGGAATCAGAAGACAAGAAGCGCTCCCGTATTAACGTCATTTCGCACCTTCTGAGCACCATTCCGTACGAGAAACTCGAGCGCGAGATGCCGGAGATTCCCCAGCGCCCGGATTCCGATGGCGAAACCTATGAACGCCCTGCCCGCGAAGAGTTCCGCTACGTGCCGGACGTCGCTGCCAAGCTAGAGCGCAAGTCCGAACAGAAAACAGCGAAGAAGACGTCCAAGAAGGGCAAGAAGAAGGATAAGAAGAAGTAGCAGCACCGGCTGTATTACTATCTTCATTCATGAGCACTGACACCGTCGCGCAAGCGCGTTTAGGAGATAAAATCCTCACCGCGGTGGCGGTGCTCATTGCGCTATTTTATGTCATTTCTGCCGCGAAGAATCCCAGCATAATTGAGATTATTCAGGCAGTTCTATCGTTGCTTTTCCTGCCATTTATGTGGATCTGGCGGAGCCGTCCCGTGCTCAGCGCCACGGGCTTTATTGTGTTGCTCGCGGCATGGGCCGTGGCTTGGATGAGCCAGCTGCCCGCCAATCTAGGGCTTACCCCCTGGGCCCTGACTGCACCCATGGCGGTGTATGCCACCTCCCGCTATGTCACGCGCCGCGCCATTCCCCGCACGATGCTGGCTCTAACGATTCTTGGCTCCTTCATTTCGCCATTCATGTGGCGCATTGATCCGGAGTCTTTCGTTTTGCATTACCAACTGGACCGCCGCTACTTGGCCATGTTGGTCGTACACTGGGCTGTTTTGGGCACCACCTACTTCGCCGCCGCACGCTACTTCGATTTGGCACGCCAGCGCGAGCGCCTAGCCCAAAAGCGTTTCCACCAAGCCCAAGAGGAAGAGCGATTGCTCATCGCACGAGAGTTACATGATGTATTGGCCCATTCCCTAACTTTGATAAAGGTTCAGGCCAATGCTGGAATCATTGCCGGGCGATCAGATGCTAAAGCTGCCGAGGAAGCGCTGGCCAGCATTCGCGATGGTGCAGATTCTGCGTTGGAAGAGGTTCGCGGCATCGTCACGGCGCTGCGCAGCACTGGTCCCACCACACTGAAGCCAACCACGCAGCTAGAGCACATCGAGGGAATCATCGATGGCTTCCGCGCGGCGGGCTTGGACATTTCTGCCCGCCTGCCGCAAAATTGCGAGGTTCCAGCGCTCACGCAGTTGGCACTGGTCCGCATCATTTCTGAAGGCCTAACCAATGCGTTGCGGCATCAAGGAGCCGGTACACGGGTGGAAGTAGAGCTAGCGCTAGCCGACGTCGCCCAGATCGCCCTTAAATCTACCAACCCCTCCCCAACTGCCAGCCAAGTGCCCGGCAGCGGTGTGGGTCTTGTTGGCATTGCAGAACGCGCGCACGCTTTGGGTGGAAATCTGGAAACCCAGGGCGATGCCAAAAAGTTCATCGTGCGCGCCGAGCTACCATTGCAGAAGGAAAGCCGTGTCTAAGATTCGTGTCCTGCTCGCCGATGACCAAGCGATGCTTGTCGCCGCTTTGTCCACCATTCTCAACGCACAGGATGATATTGAGGTCGTTGCCGCCGCGAACACCGGCGCAGAAGCCGTCACCGCGGCGATGAGCCACCGCATTGATGTAGCCATCCTGGATATCCGAATGCCGGGAATGGACGGTATCGCCGCGGCCCAAGCAATCCTTTCTCGCTTCCCTGACTGCCGCGTCATCATGCTCACCACATTTAATGAAGACGATTTGGTGGCCCAATCTATCGCCGCTGGCGCACATGGATTTCTGCTCAAAGATGCCGATCCGGAGGTGCTGGCGCGGGCTGTCCGGGACGTCGCCAAGGGCGCATCGGTACTGGCTGCTCAGGTAACTGGACCGGTCCTGGAGACCTACCGCACCGCCCTTACCCGTGGACAATTGAGCGCGCAGGAACGCCAAGGGCTTAGTCTGGTTACCCAGCGCGAGATGGAGGTACTTTCGCTCATCGCCCGAGGGGCCACGAATTCTGAAATCGCCGCCGAGATGGTCATCGCTGACACGACGGTAAAGACACATGTCTCGGCGCTACTTTCCAAGCTTGCCGCGCGCGACCGAGTGGCGCTGGTTTTGCTGGCTCAGCGTGCTGGAATTGCCTAGTCTCCTACTACGGTAGGAGATGTTCGCTGCAAAGTCCGTCTTGTGGGCGGAAGATATTCGCGTCCCAGCGCGCGAGACTACGCAGTATGAATTATGAAGTCTCCTTTGAGCACGTCTCCAAGTCTTTTGGGCCTCACATGGTTTTGCGCGACGTAGGTTTTCGCATCGCGCCTGGTCGCGTCCACGCCTTATTGGGACGCAATGGCGCCGGAAAATCTACGCTCTTTTCGATCTTTTTAGGCCTGCTCTCCGCCGATTCCGGGATGGTTAAAGTAGATGGCGTTCCCTGGTCTCGTGAAGTCCTCGACCACGTTGGTGCCTCCGTCAACGGCCCTGCCTTTTACGGGCATCTCACTGCTGCAGCCAATCTTCGCGTACATACTAGATTGCTCGGGCTGCCGGAGGCTGAGGTCGACCGCGTGCTCGCCATCGCCGGTCTCAGCGAAGTTGGTTCCAAAAAGGCAAAGTCTTTTTCTACCGGTATGAAGGCACGCCTCGCCTTGGCCCAGGCTCTCCTAGGCGATCCAGAAATCCTGGTGCTGGATGAACCACAAAATGGCCTTGATCCGCAAGGCATTGTAGAACTGCGGAACCTCTTGCAAAAGCTTGCTTCTGTCGGCCACACCGTAATCGTGAGCTCACATCAGCTCGGCGAGGTTGTCCATCTAGCGCAAGACATCACCATCCTTGCTGAGGGTTCCATTCGCTATTCCGGCGCACTGGAGAACTTGGCTCCCAGTGGTCAACTTGAAGCAGAATTTTTCCGCCTGACGTCTCCGGATGGTGAGCGCCATGTTTAAGCGCTACCTTTCCGCCGAGCTCCTGCGCAGCCGCGGTAGCGCGCTGCAATGGCTCCCGCTCCTAGCCATACCGCTCGTGGTGATGACCGTACTATTTTCCTCCTTTGCGTCCTCCGCGAAGGACGCTACTGGCGTCTTAGGATGGCAGTCCATGTTCATCACGGGCATGTATGCACCTCTCATTGCGCTTTTTGCCACTGTTCCCGAACACCGAGAGGCCCGTACCCGGAGCGGCGGAACGCTGTGGCGGCGAGTCAATCCTCACTATGAACAGGCATCCCGCTTTCTTGTCATTCTCACCAGCCTAGCGGCCTTCCATCTCCTGAATTTTGGAGTTTCCTGGGCAGTGGTCGCACTTCAAGGACGAGCGAACCATCAATTGTTACTAGTAGCTGGAGTCTATTCCTTCCTGGGTGCCATCGGCATCGCCGGTCTCGCTGCAGCGAGTGCACGTCGTTGTGGTCTCGCCGCCGCGCTCGGTGCGGGTATTGTCTGGCAGGTAGTTAGTGTTTTACCGAGCATTGTCGAAGGCAATGCGTGGTGGGCTTTCCCTCCAGCATGGCCGTTGCGGCTATTACTTCCTGCACTGCGCATTCATCAGAATTCCGTTCCTCTCGATCCGGGAGATCCGCTGCTGCAAGAAAGTCCTGTGCCTGCTGCGGTGCTATGTCTCCTATTGGCAGTAGTCGGCGCCTGCGCAGCAATCCTTACTCCTCGCCGTACACGACTTCTTTCTCTGCTCCGCCGCGCGGAGACACCTGCTACTACTGCCGCACCAACTACCGCTGCTGGAACTTGGACCCCCGCAGTTATACCTCGTGCCGCCGCTCGTTCCCGGCTTTTGGGCGCGGTGCGCGGACTTCACCGTGCCGCTTTGAGCCCCGCACTCATCGCCTGCCTAACTTTAACCGCACTGGCTCTGGTTTTCCTCTCCGCTATCTACCCGCCCAGCTATGTAGAAGGATTCTTCCTCTTTCTATTGCTACCGGTAGGTGCGGGAACCCTTCCCGTGATGGTGTGGCCCCTTCTCGCGCCCTCGTGGCCTCTCAGTTATATTGAGTCGCGCTATAGTCCAATCGCACTTCTTTTGTGGCTATTTGGCACTGTTGTGATCGTGTGTTCTGCCGCATCGTTCGCGATGGTCTGCTCTGGGAGTTCTGCCACGGCCGCAGCAGTACAGCTGCCTCTGGCTGTGGGGGTGGGCTTTGCCATCACGGTAGTTTCCCTAGTTATCGTGCTGCTTCTCGGTATTTTGAGCGCGCTCGCCTTCACTATCGTAGGCACGATAGTCTCCGTAACCCTCGGCGGTGATGTACTAGCCAAGACCTTCTTGTGGCTCCTTGCCTTTCCAACGTGGCCGATGAATGCCGATTCTCCTAGACGCTACACCGTCGCGGCGCTCCTGACATTATTGATTGCTGTCGCTGGTTCATGGGCATCCGCACGGTTACTACGGACTACTGCTCTGCGCCCCACAAGGTAGATACGCTACAAAGCAGCCACAATATCGGGCGCTTCGATCCGTTTTGGGTTAACAACGCGGCTGCAATATCGGCCCAGCGCCGGGGCATAAGGATAAAACGACTAAAGCCCGCGGTTAAGCCGCGGGCTTGGGCTAGGTGTGTTTAAAGCTCAGCAGGAGATACGCGCTTCGGCAGGACAACCGGGCGGGTGTGCGCCAGCTCTTCTACGATGCGTACTACCTGATTGGAGTAGCCATACTCGTTGTCGTACCACACGTACAGCACCAGGTGCTTGCCGGAGGCGATGGTAGCAACGCCGTCGACGATGCCGGCGTGAGTATTGCCGATGAAGTCAGAGGAAACAACCTCTGGGGAGGCAATGTAGGAAATCTGCTGGCGCAGGTCGGAGTGCAAAGAAACATTGCGCAAGAAGTCGTTGACCTCATCGCGCTCTACTTCCTTGGACAGCTCGAGGTTGAGCACGGCCATGGACACGTCCGGGGTAGGAACACGGATGGCATTGCCGGTGAGCTTGCCCTCAAATTCCGGCAGAGCCTTAGCCACAGCCTTGGCTGCGCCGGTAGCGGTAAGCACCATGTTCAGGCCTGCGGCGCGGCCGCGGCGATCGCCCTTGTGGTAGTTATCGATGAGGTTCTGGTCATTGGTGAATGAGTGCGCGGTCTCCACGTGGCCGTGGGTTACACCGTAGCGGTCATTGATGACCTTGAGAACCGGGGTAATGCCGTTGGTGGTGCAGGATGCAGCGGAGAGAATCTGATCCTCATCGGCGATGTTGTCGTTATTGATGCCGTAGACGATGTTCTTGATATCGCCCTTGCCCGGCGCGGTCAGCAGCACGCGGGAGATGCCCTTGGCCTTAAGGTGCTGAGACAGGCCCTCGCGGTCGCGCCATGCGCCGGTGTTATCCACCAAGATGGCGTTGTTGATGCCATAAGAGGTGTAGTCAATCTCGGACGGATCGTTTGCGTAAATCATCTGGATCTTGGTGCCATTGGCCCAAATGACCTCGTTTTCCTCATCCACGGAGATGGTGCCGTTGAAAGCACCGTGGACGGAATCGCGGCGCAGCAAGGAAGCGCGCTTGAGGATGTCACCGTCGCCCTTCTTGCGCAGGACAATGCCGCGCAGGCGAACGCCACCATATGCTGCCTCGCGGGCGACGAGCAGGCGGGCCAACAGGCGGCCGATGCGGCCGAAGCCGTAGAGGACGACGTCGGTGGTCTCTAGGTCAACGCCAGCACCGACGATCTCGCACAGCTCGCCTTCCAGGTACATGCGGAGGTTTTCCTCGTTGGACTCCTCCCACCCGAGGACCAAGCGGCCGAGGTCGACGCTTGCGGCGCCCAGGTTCATGTCTGCCAATTCCACCAGGATAGGCAGGGTCTCCGCCGTGGACAGGTGGCGCTGCGCGATGCGGCGGCCATAGCGGTGAGACTTGATGATGTCGATATCGGTCTGGCCCACCAGTGGGCGGCCGAAGATGGTGGTGACAACGTTATTGTTGCGGTGCAGCTGGTGAATGAGCGGAATCATCTGCTGCGCCAGCTCGAGGCGCTCGTTCCAATCATCATGGCCAACATGTGCGTTCGCAGTCACGTAATTCATTCCTTTTCTGTCACGGGGGTGGCATTAAATCTTCAAACATAAATATTAGCGCCTACTACTGTGGGTTTTGGCATAGTTCGTTCAGGATGTTGGCCACAGTACCCCCGTTTATTTTCTCCACTTCGGTTCCTACGAGGCAGTAGGCTACGGCATCATCGTGCTGCGCACGGCGTTCCTTAAGTACAGAGTTCAAGAGCGGATAAACCGGTGGAAGGTTGGGATGACTGCGGGTGTACTGAGTTTCTAGCCCACGGGCAAAGCGGCCCGAGAAAGCACGGGTAGACACGGTCTGCCCGCCACGGCGCAGTAGCTGCCGGTTGTAGTCACTCGTTCCTGCCTCTTCGGTGAGCAAGAATGCGGAACCGCAGGAACATGCGGCGACGCCGTTCCAGGACATAGCGGTGGCTATATCGTCTGCGGTGCGCAGGCCGCCAGCGGCGATTAGAGGAAGTTCAGGGGCTGCGGTATGCACGTCGGACACCAATTCCTCCAAGTCCCGAGAATCGGGAGTCGCGGCTAAGTCCCAGGTTCCGCGATGGCCGCCGGCGGCTGGGCCTTGGACGCAGAGCACGTCGACGCCCCGACGTGCGGCCGCGGTTGCCTCAGCAGAAGTGGTGACGGTGGTCCAGGCCTCTGCGCCCGCGGCGTGGATTCGCTCTATCTGTTCAGGTGTGAAGGTGCCAAACATAGACCACACCACGCGGGCACCGCCGCGCAACGCTAGGTCCAGCTTCTCTGCAAAGCGAAAGGAGTAATCGGGATCATGCAGTGACTGGTTTTCTGCTTGCGCCAGCTCGCGTGCGGCGGCACGTTGCACCCCGGAAAGCGGCTGTTGTGGGCAAAAGAGGTTTACCCCAAACGGAATGCCGGTGCACTGGTCAATCTGTATGCGGGCAGTGTCTATGCTGGCAGAGCCCACGCCTAAGGTGCCAAAAGAACCGGCGGCATGAGCGGCACGCACTAGTTCCGGGGTCGTGGGACCGCCGGCCATGGGCGCGGGGATTACGCTACGGGAAAGGGAGCTTATAACCTGACTCATAGCACCCCACCTTACTGAGAGAGGAAGCTAGTGCAGTGGCACCTTTAGGAGATTTTTTAGCGCGGTTCTTCGGCTCGAAGAATAAACCCACACCAGGCCTCAATCCGGACGAGCTAGAGGCAGAGTGGCTTATTGTGGGCTTGGGCAATCCCGGCGCGAAGTATGCCGCTACCCGCCACAATGTGGGCTATATGGCCGTCGATGATCTGTTAGCCGCAGGCGGTGACGTGCTTGAGCCGGTTCGTGGGATGGATGTGCAGGTCGCGCCACTTAGCTGGGCGGGACAGAAAGTACTTGCCGTGCGTTCGGGCACGTTTATGAATCTTTCTGGCGATCCAGTAGCGCCGCTGGCACAGAAGCTAGGCATCGCCCCAGATCACGTCATTGTTCTCCACGATGAGCTGGACCTTCCGGCCAATACGATCCGGATCAAGCAGGGCGGAAATGAAAACGGGCACAACGGCCTCAAGTCGCTCACCGAGCGCTTGGGCACCCGCGACTATCTGCGCGTGCGCATTGGCATTGCCCGGCCGCCCAAGGGTTCGTCCATTCCGGATTACGTACTGGGCCCCGTGGATGCGGGCGCTGGCTTTGATGACGCCATCGCCACCGCGGCCGAGGCCGCCCGCCTCATCGTGACGGACGGGCTAGGCAAGGCCCAGAACCAGATCCACTCGCGTTAGCACTGGGAGAATTTTTCCAGGGCCTTGGGGCTGCCGGCGGCGACGATGAAATCGGTGGGGGTGAGCTCGGTGGCGTCGGCAAGCGGGGCCCACTCCCCTTCCGCGCGGCGCACGGAAACCAATTGCACGCGGTGCGTGCGCCAGATGGCAGAAAGGTCGAGCGGCCGGCCCACCAATGAGCTAGGAACGGCCATCTGGGTCACGCCATAATCGGTGGCAATCTCCGCAAAATCACGGAAACGCCCGCCCAAAAGGTAAGCCACGCGGCGGCCGGTATCACGCTCTGGCCGGATGACATGGTGGGTACCAATCTGGCTGAGAATACGCGCGTGTGCCTCCGAATCAGCCTTGGCCCAAATGTCTTTGACCCCCAACTCCACCAGATTGGACGCGGTGAGGATGGAATCTTCCAAGTGGGAGCCGATGGCGACGATGACGCGCTCGACCTCCTCCACGCCCAGCTGGCGCAAGGCCTCTGGGTCGGTGGTATCGGCCGCAATGGTCTCGGTGAGGTAGGGCGCTTCTTCGCGCACGCGCTTTTCGCTGGAGTCGATGCCGAGGACCTCAACCCCATTGGCCATCAGCTCATGAGCAAGCGAGGAGCCAAATCGGCCTAATCCAATAACGACGACGGGTGGAATATCGATGCCGGCGCGGGTGCGTCCCAGCGCCTTGAGAATATTAGCCAAGGAACGGCCTTTCTTCGGGGAAGCTATAGCGCCGGCTGACGGATTTCGCCGCCAGCGCTGCTATCAAGGTGGTTGGGCCAACGCGGCCCAGGTACATGATGAGGCACAGCACTATCTGCGAGGGCGCAGACAGGCTTGCGGTAATTCCGGTGGACAAGCCCACCGTAGCGAAAGCAGAAAGAACTTCGAAGGAGACTTGATCACCGCTAAACTCCGGATCAAAAAAGCGCAGCGCCGCCACGCCCAGTGTGACCACCATGACTCCGGCAAAGCTCAGGGCTAGGGCCTGGCGGGTCACCGAACGCGGAAGGCTGCGGTGGCCAATGGTGGTGGTTTCCCGGCCCGAAAACTCCGCGGCCATGGCAGCCAAGAGCACGCAGGCGGTGGTGACTTTAATACCGCCGGCCGTACCGGCCGAGCCACCACCGATGAACATCAAAATGTCGGTGCCCATCAGCGTAATGGGGTGTGCCTGCCCATAATCAATGGCGTTAAAGCCCGCCGTGCGCGGAGAAGCACTGGCAAAGAAAGAGTTGAGCAACTTATCCCCCAGCGACATCGAGGACAAAAGCCCAGTCCACTCCATGCACGCGAAGAAGACGCCACCGGCGAGCAAAAGCACGGTCGTGGCCGCTAGGGTCATGCGGGCGGTAATGGAAATGCGGTGGACCACATGGCGATCGCGGCGTACCAAGCGCACCAGCTCCGCCCACACCGGAAAACCTAAACCGCCACCGATTAAGGCGGCGGCCAACGGCAGCAAAATCCAGGCATCAGAAACAAAGGGCACCAGGTTATCGCTATTGGTACTGAAGCCGGCATTGTTAAATGCAGATACCGCATGGAAGATGCCTTCCCACACCGCGCGCGGAAAGGAGTGCCCATAGCCAATCATCAAGCGCGCAGCCACAATGACGGCGATGATGCTCTCAGCTACCGCGGTAAATGCAAAGGTAAAAATCAGCGTCTTGCGGATTCCACCGGGGGCAATGGGGCGCCCCTCATAGGCACCGGTTTTGCGCGCCTTGAAGCTAATCCGGCCAGTAAATAGCAGGCCGGATAGCGAAGCGAGCGACATGATGCCCAGGCCGCCTAGTTGGATCAGCGCCAAGATGATGACCTGGCCGGCTGGGCTCCAAAAGCTGCCGGTATCCACCACGATGAGGCCGGTAAGCGAGACCGCAGACGTAGCGGTAAACAGGGCGGACAGGAAGGAAGCGCGGGCGGTGCCGGCCTCTGCGAACGGCAGCATAAGCAAAACCGTTCCCACCAGAATCAGCACGAGGAAGCCAGCCGCGGTCAATCGCGCCGGGCCCCACTGCCGTATGGAAAGCAGGTGTTTCACCAGCGGAAGTATAGACCTGCTTTCGGCCCAGGGAAACTGCTGGCCGGCATTACCCCTCAGTGGGCGGTTAGGATTGGTGCTATGACTTCGCCAAATAGCACTGCCAAGACCATTGTGATTACCGGCGCATCCGGCGGATTGGGCGCCGCGGCTGCTCGTCAGTTGTACCGCACCCGGCCACAAGACAACCTGGTTATCATCGGCCGCAATCCGGAAAAGACCCGCGCGGTGGCCGAGGAAGTCGAAGGCCAGTACTTCCTAGCGGACTTCGAATCCCTGGGCCAGGTACGCCGCTTGGCACAGGATTTGGAAGGCCTAGAGCATATCCACGCCCTGGGTAATAATGCCGGCGGCATTTTTGACGGCCCGTCCACCACCGCCGATGGATTTGAGCGCACCTGGCAAGTCAACGTGGTGGCGCCTTTCCTGTTGACCTCGCTGCTTCGGGACAAGCTGCGCGCGGATAACGCGAACGTGGTCCAAACGGCTTCCCTAGCCAATTTCCTCATGTCTCAATTCGACCTCAGCGACCCTAATACGCTGGAGCACTTCAACCCTGAGCGCGCCTACGGCAACGCCAAGCTGGGCGATATCCTGCTCACCCGTTATTTTGATGCCCACGGGCTTTCTGCGGTGTCCTTCCACCCTGGCGTGCTTGCCACTGACTTTTCCAAGTCTTCTACTGGCCTAATGTCCAAGATGTATTCCGGGCTGATTGGCAAGACCTTTGGCAAGCCCGCCGACGGCGGCGATAACCTCGCCTATTTTTTGACCGGCACCGAGGGAATCCACTTTGAATCCGGCGAATACTACAACGACAAGCGCAAACTTGGCCTGCAGCGCCCTATTGCGAAGAAGCTGTCGGTGGCTCGCCGTGTCTTTGATGATTTGGGGCGCCGCCTCAATGTGGAGTGGTAGCGCGAAACCACTAGACTATGCCGCATGAGTTCTGTCGTTTCTGAGGCCTCGCGCCGCCGCACGTTTGCCGTTATCGCCCACCCGGATGCTGGTAAGTCCACGCTGACGGAGGCGCTGGCGCTGCACGCACACGTTATTAATGAGGCCGGCGCGGTCCACGGCAAGGGTAACCGCAAGTCCACCGTGTCTGACTGGATGGATATGGAAAAGGACCGTGGCATTTCCGTGGCTTCCTCGGCGCTGCAGTTCGAGTATGCGCCGGAGGGCCACGAAGGCGAGCCCTACATGATTAACCTGGTTGATACCCCGGGCCACGCGGACTTCTCGGAGGATACCTACCGCGTGCTCACCGCGGTGGATGCGGCAGTCATGCTTATCGACGCCGCCAAGGGCCTCGAGCCCCAGACCCTCAAGCTCTTCCGCGTGTGCAAGGCCCGCGGCCTGCCTATCGTTACCGTCATCAATAAGTGGGACCGCGTGGGCCGCGAGCCCTTGGAGCTTGTCGACGAAATCGTCAACGAAATCCAGTTGCAGCCCACTCCCCTGTACTGGCCGGTCGGCATTGCCGGTGACTTCCGCGGCCTGGCGCATATCAACGATGACGGCGAGGCCGATGAGTATATCCACTTCATCCGCACCGCTGGTGGTTCCACTATCGCCCCGGAGGAACACTTCGATCCGGATGCCGCCGGTGAGAAGGAAGAAGACGTGTGGGAGACCGCGGTCGAGGAAGCCGAGTTACTTGCCGCCGATGGTGCCCTGCATGACCAGGAGCTATTTGAGCAGTGCGTTACCTCCCCACTCATCTTTGCTTCTGCGATGCTGAACTTTGGCGTGCACCAGATTTTGGATACCCTATGCGCCATCGCCCCGGCTCCGCACTCGCGCGACTCCGATCCGAAGGCAGTTGAGGCTGCCACCAGCGCCATTGATGAAGTCCGCGAGGTCAGCGATGACTTCTCTGGCGTCGTCTTTAAGGTCCAGGCAGGCATGGACCAAAAGCACCGCGATAATCTGGCCTTTATGCGCGTGGTATCCGGTGAATTCGAGCGCGGCATGCAGGTCCACCACGCCCAATCCGGCCGTAGCTTTTCCACCAAGTACGCCCTGACTGTCTTTGGTCGCACGCGCGATACCGTGGATACCGCCTATCCGGGCGATATCGTAGGCTTGGTCAACGCTGGCTCGCTTGCCCCTGGTGACACCATCTATTCCGGCAAGAAGGTGCAATTCAAGCCCATGCCGCAGTTCGCGCCGGAGGCCTTCCGCATTCTGCGTGCGAAGTCGCTGGGCAAGTACAAGGCCTTCCGTAAGGGACTGGAGCAGCTGGCGGCCGAGGGCGTGGTCCAGATTCTCAAGAACGAGGCGCGTGGCGATGCTTCCCCGGTCATGGCGGCGGTCGGCCCCATGCAGTTCGAGGTCATGCAGGCTCGCATGGAGTTCGAATACAACGTGGAAACCGTCACCGAGCCTATTCCCTATTCCGTGGCTCGCCGCACCGATGCCGAATCCGCCCCAGAGCTCGGCCGTCAGCGCGGCGTGGAAATCTTTACCCGCCAAGATGGCGAGCTCATCGCGCTCTTTGGTGATAAGTGGAAGCTCGCCTTCATTGAGAAGGAACACCCAGAGCTCACTATGGAAACCCTCGTGGCGGATTAGAAACCACACAGGTCCACATAGCAGAGAAAAAAGGCCGCTTCCCGTTCTAGGAAGCGGCCTTTTCCGTTGCGTGTTAAACCATCAACATCACAGGGACAACGGCAATCTTGACCACCTGCCCCACCACAATGGTGGCCGCATAACCGGTCATGATGCGCGAGTCGGAGCTCAGCCCCGTGGCGTAGTTGACCACGGCCGGCTGAGCAAAGATGCCAGAGAGTCCGCCAGAGGTACGGGTTTCGGACTGACCCATGAAGCGATTCGCTACAGCGAATAGGACCGAAACCACCACGGTGACAATGGCGGCGAGGATCATGCACTTCAGACCCATCCAGGAGAACGCGGTGGACAAGAATGCCTCGCCGGATGAGAGGCCCACAGACGCCAAGAAGATGACGAGGCCCCACTGCTGGAAGGCGGTATTAATGGAGGCCGGGACCTGCCATGGAATGCGGCGGGTGCGGTGCAGCGCACCGAGGATAAGACCGGTAATCAGCGGGCCGAGCGCGAAGCCCAGCTCGAAAGAAGCACCACCTGGCATCGGTACCACGACCTGGCCCAGCAGGTAACCCAAGAAGAGGCCACCGCCCAACGCTACCCAGTTCAGCTCGGAGTAGGACTTAATGGAGTCGCCGAAGTAATCCTGGATATCACCCAAGCGGTCAAACTTCACGATGAGCTCGAGGATATCGCCGGAAGCCAGGTGAGTTTCATTATTGGCCAAGAATTCCTCATCGCCGCGCTGCACGCGCACGATGCGACCGCCATAGCGGGAGAACAGGTTGAGCTCCTCAACGGTGCGGCCGGCAATATCTTGGTTAGAAATAGCCACGGTTTCGATGACCAGGCGCTTATCCACGAACGGAGTTTGCGGCTGGCGCTTGCCCAGCATTTGGGTCAGTTCACGGGCCTTGGCCTTGGTGACCATCACGCGCAGAATATCACCTTTGCGCAGTTCGGGGCGGTCACCTGCCACGCGCACTTTATTACCGCGGCGAATGGTAGCGATAACAAAGTGATCCTTGAACTGTTCTTCCAAATCCTCGTAGTTCACGTCTTTGGTAACGCGAATGGTGCGGGAACGGAAGATCTTGGAGGCAGAATTGTCCTTATCGTGCTTGGCGGGCCAATTCTGCTTGAGCAGGAATGCCACGACCAAAATGGCCACCGCCACACCCACGGGATAGCCCAGCGAGTAGCCCACGGCGGGTAGCTCTTCACCGGTTTGTTGCTGGGCAACTGCCAGCGACGGCGTCGAGGTCGTGGCGCCGGCAAATACACCAACGGAAGCCAAGGTATCCAGCCCCAGCATGCCACCAAAGAGGATGGCTGCGCCCGCGGCCACCACAATCGCAATGGTCGCCGTGAGCATGTGCTTCATCTGCTTGGAAAAGCCCTTGAAGAAGCGCTCACCGGCGGACAGGCCTTGCATATAAATAAAGAGTCCCAAGCCCAGCTCTTGCAGGGAGCTTAAGATGTCTTTATCTAGGTCAATAAACGAGCCGAAGGCCAAGCCCACAAACAGCGTGCCTGCCGCGCCAAAGCGCAGCGGACCGAAGGGGATCATGCCAAAAAGCGTGCCGAGCAGCACTATGAAGAAAATGCTCAGCCATATATTTCCATCGAAAATTGCTAACACGCTGGAATAGTTTAGGCATTTTCCATCAAAGTGCCACGTGAAAAGCACTTTCCTCAAAGCCTGCAATCGGCATCGCTACTGCTTAGCCCCTTTTCGTCAGGGGGCACCCACCCCCAGCAGCGGCACATCTCACAGCTAACGCTCATAGTGAACTAATCGAGGAGGAATTCCTTCCACCGTGGCCACTCCGTGTAGGTCTGGGCTTTCCCTGCCTGATAGTTCGCCCGCAGCTTGTGTACGTTGCGTTCCGTGGAGGCCACCTGCATATCTTCCGGGAAAAATAAATGCGCCTTCCCTCGGCGCTCCAACTCCAAAAGCCGATCTTTGGCTGCGTTATAGAGGGCGGGGCGGGCTATAAGGGCGTCGGCAATAGCGGGGTACCTGCGGAAGATGCGGCGGACGAAGGCTGGTCGCGCGACCTCCGGGCGCACATACCCGCGCGGCTTAGTACCAATAAACAGGAACTTCTCGTATCCGGCCTCTTCTGCTTGCGCAATAGTAATGCCACCGGAAGAGCCCAAAGCACCGTCCACGTACGGCGCGCCGTCGATAAATCGCATCGGCATAATCAGCGGCAGCGTGGAGGAAGCGCGCACGCGCACGAAGAGATCTTCCGGGGTGTGGATGTCCTGGCGAGTCCAGTAAACAGACTCGCCGGTATCGGCGCGCGCTGCTGCAAGCACCATATCGGCCGGATGCTCGCAGTAGGATTGCCAATCAAAGGGCAAATCCCTGTCTGCTGCGCGCTCATAGATGTACTCGGCATTGAAATACCCGGTGCCACGCACCAGCGAACCCACGCCACCGAAGCTAGGGTTTTTAGCAAAGTCCGTAAAAGACTCTTCGGCGCGGCGGGCATCGCGCGACAAATAATTAACGGTGTGCGATGCCCCGGCAGAGACGCCGCCTACCCAGCCAAAGTCCACGCCCTCTTCGATGAGTTTGACCATACAGGCGGCCGTGTAGGAATTGCGCATGCCGCCGCCTTCAATAACGAGTGCGGTGTTGCTGGCGTCAATCATAGTGCCCCATACTACGCTGGGCCCAATGAAGCGCATTTTCCGGCAATTGCTCGCGGACGAAGAAGGCACCTTCGATATCGAAACCGGCCAGCAGCCCCGCACCGGGTTCGCCTATAACCCCACCGGGAAGGCGCTCCTGCGGGTGACGGAGCCTACCCCAGCCGCGGTGAGCAAGGCCTTGACCTTAGCCAAGGAACACGGCGCGCGGTATCTCGGCACATGGCGCCAACCCGATGGTCCACTCGTCTTCCTCGCCACGGCCGTAACCCACGATGAGTCTGTGGCCCGCGAGCGCGTTGCCGCCACCGGGCAGCGTGCGTACTTCGACTTGGAGCGCTGCCGCACCATCACCGTGAGCGCTCACTAGACTGGGCCCCCATGGGATTAAAAGATGCACTTGCCCGGCTGACCGGCGCGCAGTCCCCGCGCCTGGCCCGCCCAGATTCCGCGGCGCTCACCGCCCACATTGACCGGCTGGAAATCCACACCGCAGGGCCGCTTATCATCGTCGTTACTGACCAGCCCGGTGCTGAGGTATTGCGGGAGGTAGCCCGCTCCCGCGAATCGGCCACGCTGACCTCTCCCACCACGACGGTGCATTTTCCCGCCGTAAAAAAGGAAGCCTTGCCCATCAAAGATCCCCGGCACGGCTGGGTCATTCCGCTAACGCCCGCGCTTGCCGACGCCCTCGTAGACAACCTCCCCTACCCCGGCGACTACGAGCTTTCCCCCGCCGTAGCCGTGGTGGTGGAATAGTTTCCTGAAAGGATTGACATGCTGCTTTTGCCTTATGCTGGAAAGAAACCGCGCATCCACCGCAGTGCGTGGATTGCACCCACTGCCACCATCATTGGCGATGTAGAAATCGGCCCGGACTCCGTGTTTTATGGCAGTGTCCTGCGCGGCGACGTGGGCGCGATTCGCATTGGTGCTAGGTGCAACATTCAGGACAATTGCGTCTTCCACGTAGAAGAGGACACGCCGTGCGTACTAGAAGATGATGCCACGGTGGGACACATGGCGATGGTCCATGCCGCGCATGTGAAGGCCGGTTCCCTGGTGGGTATGTCCTCTTCGCTGCTCTCGCGCTGCACTATTGGAACCGGCTCGCTCATCGCGGCAGGCGCTGTGGTACTGGAAGGAACCACCATTGCCCCGCGAAGCCTTGCCGTCGGCGTACCAGCCAAGGTGCGCCGCGAGCTCACCCCGGAGGAATCACAGGCCTTCATTGCGCATGCTGCCCGCTACGTGGACTGCGCGCGCAGCCAATCCGATGCGGCTTTGAGCCTGGATGAGGTCACCTTTGATTAAAGGGAAAGCATGCCCATGAGAATGAGGAAGACCGCCACGAGGTAGCCGCCAAAGAGCGCCACCTGGGTACTATTGGCGCGCGCCGCGGCAAAAAGACGGCCGGCGGCCGATTTAGGATGGGCGCGCACCACCGCAATAAAAAGGCCACAGACAGTGGGCAGGGACAGGGCAAGGCTGGCGTACCACACCAAGCCGCCGTACTGAGCGGCCGGAGCGATATTTTCGGTAGCCAGGTGCATGAGCCCGTAATAAAACGGCACCGAGGTCAGCGATTGCACCACGCCCATAATGAAACCGATGATCGCGGTAATCGGTGATGGCGTGCGCAGCGGCTCTAGCAGCCGATTGACTAAGGCATTGGGCTGCCCTTGAGATCGCCATGATCCGAAAGCCACCGCAATGCCCACTGCTACAAGCACCCAGCCAGCAATGGGTGAGCTCAAAATGGCCTCAATTTGATCTTTGACTCCTAGCAACAAAAACATCACCACTGCCGCTGCGACGAGCACCCCGACCCAATCTCCTATTACCACCAATGCAGCAATGCGCCGATACTTACCGCGGGGCAAAATGATGCCGATGGCCACAAGGATGCCAATAAGTAAGGCATTGACGGAATCCAGAAGGGCGAAACTAACGGCGTGGAGCATGCCGGTCAGTCTACCGCCCCATACCGCCATCGCCGATACGCCCGAGGGCACAAGCCGCATATCTCACGAGCAGCTTCCTATGGTTCACCACACACGTCTTTGCACAAATTCCGCAATTTTGCGTACGCTATGCAATGTTTCGCACGGGGTGCAGATTTTTCCCCGCGGATTCCATATTCACTGTCACCCGCGCGCAAAGTATTGCACGCATACTGCACAAGAAAGCACATTTTTATGTCTAAATTCCTCTACCGGCTAGGTAGCTGGTCCTACCGCAAGGTGTGGCCATTCCTCGCCTTTTGGCTCATCGTCTTGGTGGCCATGGCGGAACTTACCGCCGGCTTTGCCAAGTCCCCGAACCCTAATTTCTCCATGCCGGAGATGGACTCCACCACCACCCAAGACAAAATGATGGAGCGCTTCGGCCAAGATACCGATGCCATGAGTGCTCCCGAAGGCACGGTGGTCATCCAAGCACCGGAGGGCAAAAACCTCACCGATAAACAGGTAGCCGGCAAGGTAGATGACCTCCTTAGCGAGCTCAAAGACACTGGCGCACTCAAGGACCAGGACAAACTGGTCAGCCCAGTGATGGTTGCAGCCGGCATGGAAAAGCAAATGGGCGAAAAGATGAAAGCCCAGCACGTGCCAGACGAGCAGATTCAAAAGAACCTGCAGCAGCTCTCCCCGCTCAGCGAGGACAAAACTACCGGTACCGTCACTATTACCTTCAACGCCAACGAAGTCATGGACATCCCAGAAGAGGACATGACCAAGGTCACGGACGTCCTCAACAAATACGACGAGGGCGATCTCACCGTGAAGTACCAGGGCAACGCCTTTAGCTCCGCGGGCCAAGAGATGGGTGGCAGCGCCGAGATTATCGGCCTCATCGTCGCCGCACTCGTGCTGCTTATTACCTTCGGTTCCTTCGTAGCCGCTGGCATGCCGCTAATTTCCGCCATCATCGGCGTGGGCATCGGCATCCTCGGCGTACAGGTATCCACGGTCTTTACGGATACCGTCTCCGATATGACCCCGACGTTGGCCTCCATGATTGGCCTGGCCGTCGGCATCGATTACGCGCTGTTTATCGTCAACCGCTTCCGCAACGAGCTCATCACCTCCTCTGGCCTCAACGATCTTTCGCCAAAGGAACTGGCCCAAGAGCTCAAGAAAATGGATAAGGCCACCCGTGCCCACGCCATGGGCATGGCGCTGGGCACCGCGGGCGGTTCCGTTGTCTTCGCCGGCACCACCGTGGTCATCGCCTTGGCCGCGCTGACCATTATCGGCATCCCGTTCCTGGGCACCATGGCCATCGCCGCCGCGGCAACAGTGATCATCGCCGTATTGGTTGCCAATACTTTCATTCCCGCCCTGCTGGGACTTCTGGGCACCAAGATCTTCGCCGGCCGCGTGCCTGGCCCCACGGTTCCAGACCCAGAGGACGAAAAGCCCACCATGGGACTGCGCTGGGTACGCCGTGTGCGTGCCCACCCGTGGCTGCACCTTATCGCGGGCGTCGTCTTGCTGGGCATCCTAGCCGTACCATTTGCCCAGCTGCGCCTGGCCATGCCTACCGATGGCACCGCAAAGCCCGGCACCCCGCAGCGCGAGGCCTATGAAATTACGGCAGATGCCTTTGGCCCAGGCCGCAATGCGCCGATGATCGCCTTCGTTGACGTAGCTAACGTGTCCGAACAGGATCGCATGCCGGCCTTCCAAGACCTCCTGCAGGAGATCAATGGCCATGACGGCGTAGAAAACGCCCAGATCGTGCAGACCACTGACAACGGTGATGGTGCGCAGATCATGATTACGCCTACCACCGGCGCTACCGATGAAGAAACCACCGAGACCCTCAACCACCAGCGCGATTACCAGGGTGAGTTTGAAAAGACCGGCGGTTCCTACGGCATTACCGGTATCACCCCGATCTTCGATGACATTTCTGAGCGCCTCAATAACGTGCTCATCCCATACGTAGCCATCGTGCTGGGACTGGCCTTCATCGTCTTGATGCTGGTCTTCCGCTCCATTTGGGTACCGCTCATCGCCGCAGCCGGCTTCGCTTTGTCGATGGCCGCCACCTTCGGCATCACCGTGGCCATTTGGCAAGAAGGCATGTTCGGCATCGTCGACGACCCACAGCCGCTGCTTTCCTTCCTGCCCATCATGCTCATCGGCCTGACCTTCGGCCTGGCTATGGACTACCAGGTCTTCTTGGTTACCCGCATGCGCGAGGGCTTTGTCAATGGCAAGACGGCTGGCAACGCTACCTCCAATGGCTTTAAGCACGGCGCGCGCGTGGTCACGGCGGCGGCCCTCATTATGATTTCCGTCTTCGCTGCCTTCATCTTGATGGACGAGCCGTTTATTAAGACCATGGGCTTTGCCTTGGCTGCGGGCGTGCTTATCGATGCCTTCGTGGTCCGCATGATGATCATCCCCGCTACCATGTTTGTACTGGATAAGAAGGCATGGTGGTTCCCGCGCTGGTTGGATAAGATCACGCCAAACATGGACATCGAAGGTGAGGCCTTGCACTCTGACCGCGAGGAACTCCTGCGCGCACAACGAGAGAAGGTAGGCGAGACACACCGTGGCTAGTCTGCGCGAAGAAAAGAAGCGGGCTACGCGTCAGGCCATGGCCGATGCGGCAGCGCGCCTCGTGCTCGACGGCGGCGCTGAAGCTGCCACGATCTCCGGCATCACCGCGGCCGTCGGGGTCTCCCCGCGCACCTTTCACAACTACTTCTCCTCCGTGGCTGATGCGCTACTGGCCTTTAGCACCGATGTGCTTGACAAGTTTTCCAAGGAAGTACCCACTGTCTTTCCTAATTCATCCATTTCTGACTTCCTCGAACAGGTAACGCTCGATGCCACCGAAAACGAGGGCAAAGAGCTACATTCTTTTACCTCTCTTTTCACCATTGGCGAGGCTTTAGAAAACTTGAGCCATACCTCGAAAGAGCGCCAACAATTCCAAGTCGTAGCTGACCAAGTTTTGGAAGCTTTCCACCAACGCGTCCCGGATAAGTCGCGCTTTGAGATCGCGGTCATTCTCCAAGCGTGTGCGGGTGCCAGTGCGATGAGCATGAAAGAAATCCACCGCCGCTCCCAGGCCGAAGAATCACTGGACGCTCACACAAAGCATGAGATAGTTCGCACAGCCTTTGCCACCGTGCGCGCCATTGACTAGCTAGCCTAATGGGCGCTTTAATCCGTATGCTCGGCAATAGTTATGGATAAGAAAGCCCCTATATCGAGCACCGCGCAAAACGCCCGCTTCATTCAAGCGGGCGTTAATGCCGCATTTCAAGACCGCATCGGGGAGGCGACCGACGTGGAATTTAATTTCCTCGGCCCCTCCACTGACGATAAAGGCAACTTTGTCACCGATCAGCTAGTGGAGGCGAGGATAAGTTCCGCGCGGCACGTTTCTGATTTCCGTGGCGTGCGTCTCGCCGTCATCGCCGCAGGCACCTGGCGCTGGACTACCGCTGCGACCAAGCATTTTGCTGACCTTCCGCAGTCAGGTGCGGCCAGCACAGACGTCGACCGAATGGTTGCTTATGCCTCCCTTATCGTGGGCAACATGCCGGTGCTACGCGCCCAGCAGGGCAAGCACGTGGCCATCGTTGCGGTAGATTTCCACCCCTACCTGGACTTTCGCCAGACCTTGCTGCGCGGTCTCCAACACAGCAGCGCGGAAGCGGACGAGAAGGGGCCGGCCCTCGCACTTGCCCGCTACCTAGACATGGAGTCCACCGCGGAAGAGCCCTACCTGCATTTTTCTGATGGCACCACGGTGCGTTTTGAGCAGTCAAGCCCCGGGGTACACAAGATTTCCAGCATCACCCCGGGCTTGGCGGCCGCGCGCGTCTTGGAGGACGCCTTTTACTTAAGCACCGAAAGCCAGATGTTTTTCCAAGGCAACTTCCCAGATGCCACGGTAGAACTCGATGTGGATAAGGCCACTGCCACGGTGTCCTACAGCGGCGGGCAGATGACGGCCAATGCGGTGCTTATCGCGACCATTTCGGACGAGGAATTCACGTGGGCCTGGGCGGATCCGAAGCTCAAGGACACCGCGGCGGCGCGGTTGGCAGGTAACCTAGCGCGCTTTGGCATAGACGAGGCCGTGCCCGAATTGGTACGCCCGCACCTTCCCCTTCCGCTGGCGCGTGGACACCAGCTGCCGCACCTAGCTTTGCCCATTTTGGGGATCTGGACGCTGGCGGGCACTACGCTTGCCGACGCCCGCGTGGGCCTCGTCCTGCTCGACGCCCCACAACTACACCTCCCGGAGCCGACTCCGGCAGCCACCGAAGCGACGCTGTCGGTGCCACCTCCCTCATGGATCAACGCCGATCGCGCCCGCGCCGCCTATGGATCATTTCGCGGGGTGGAGGTGTAAGGCGCTGCGGAGGGCGTCCACGTCGACGTCGGCAAGCGCGGCAGGTTCAAATGCCGCATCGTTGGTTTTATCCACCAAGACCGCTCGCACGCCCTCGGCAAAGTCCCCACGGCGGTACATATAAGCACCCAGGTTGGTCTCCATATCTAGCGCTTCGCGGATGCTGCTGCACTCCTGCTCGGCGCGGAATAGCTCCATGGCCGCCACGATGGAGGTAGGGCACGCCTGCGCGGTCAGCTTTTCTACCAGATTTTTCAGTTCTGGGTACTGTTCCAAGGCCGTGGAAATGTCTTGCCAGGTGTCGTGGGCAAAGGCGTCCTCGATGGCGTCGATAAACTCGGCTAGGGGAACCTCGCCGCTAGGTGCGGTAGCGTGCTGGGATAGCGCCGTGGCTAGTCCATGCTCGATAACCGCACTAGCAAAGGCCTCGCCGTCCGCCACATAATGAGTGGCCAACCCGCTCCACACAAGGTCTGCGGCATGCATGCGGTAGCCGGTAATCCCCCAGAACTTCGCCAACTCGGCCGAGGCCTTCCCACGCGTTCCCACCGCGCGCTGGGCGGCATAGGCCATGCCTACGTCCGTGACATAGCCAATATTCATCTCTGGCATAGAAGCAAAGGTCTTATCCGTAACTACTCGATGGGACCCATGGGCGGAGATACCTAGGCCACCTCCCATAGCGATGCCATCGATGAGCGCCACGATGGGCTTGGGATATTCCGCGATATCACCGTTCAACGTGTATTCGGTGGCGAAGAAGGCATCGACCTCATCCACCTCGCCCTCCTTGACCCCTTCGCGGGCGTAGCGAACATCGCCGCCGGCGCAATATGCCTTGGAGCTAGTCGAGGTAAACAGCACCTGTTCTACCTCATCGTTGTCGCGCCACTGCGCCAACGACTCCGCAATGAGGTGGATCATTTCCGGGGTGAGAGAATTGAGAGCCTTGGGGCGGTTGAGCTCAATGACTCCGGTATGGTTACGGATTGAGGAAACGATAGGTGCAGCATTAGTCATAACCCCTAGTGTGACACAGAACTCATGCACCTATCCACCATCAGCCAATTCACAGATAGGTTCGGAATTTTGCTCCCACAGCTCATCGCCCTGGATATGGACGGCACCCTACTGGACGGCAACGGCCAGCTTCCACCAGATTTCGCCGCGATCAGCACCCGTGCCCACCAGCTCGGCATCACCCTAGTACCCGCCTCGGGCCGCCAGCTCGCCACCCTGCAAGAGATGTTTCCGCACGAGGGCACCTTCATCGCAGAAAATGGCTCCGTGGTCGTCCATGATAATCGCGTCATCAGCGCCACTACCCTGCCCGGCACAGCCGTGCGTGCCGCCATAGCCGCACTCCAGTCTGTCGAAACCCCGCATACCGTAGTGCTATGCACGCCGGATACCGCCTATGTCCACAAGGAAGCTAATGAACAGTCCCGCGCTGAGATTGCCAAGTACTACAGGTCAGTGGAATGGGTAGATGACCTCGATGCGCTACTGGATGCGGACATCATCAAAATCGCCGCTTACTGCGCCGACGGCAGCGAAAAGCACCTACATCAGCCCCTTCTTGCGGCTGTACCGGAACACAATATCGCCATCTCTGGCGCCGTATGGCTCGATGTCATGTCCGCTGGCGTCAATAAGGGCGTAGCGCTACAGACCATGGCGGAGCTCCTCTCGGTTCCCATGCCTCGTACCGCCGCTTTTGGCGATTTCCTCAATGACTACGAGCTCCTCCGCGAGGCAGGCACCGCGATCGCAATGGAAAACGCGCACCCAAAGTTGAAGGAAATCGCCGATCGCATTGCCCCACCCAATACCGAATATGGTGTCATGACAGTTCTGCGTCAGCTTTTTGACAGCGAAGAGTCTTAGACTCGAATTTTCGCCTCCGCCCCGCGCGCCGCACCGTTACGCCCCCGCATGGGAAAAAGTGCTGGTGCGCAGGCTAAAATAGTCCGTTTAGAAAATATACGTAGTGCTTTGGGAGTTTTTGTGAAGCAAATTTTGCGCTCACTGCTGGGGAAGAAGAAACCTGGGCGTTCGAACAAACCACGCACACCGGTCTATCAGCCAGTACAGCCCAAAGCTGGCTCTACCAGTGCGCCCCAAACCCCTAATAAAAAGGATTCTGCGCCCCAGAAATCGGCCAACACCGAATCCACCACGGGTGCACAATCCACCGAGCCGAAGGGCAAGCCCCAGGACCGCACCGCCAAGGACGGCGAGTCTAAGAACCAGGCTAAGCAGGCACCCGCGCGCAAGCCCACTCCGACGAAGCCTGCACAGGCTTCCGAATCCAAGTCTGCTGCTGCGAAACCGAAAGATGCAAAGCCTGCCGCCAAGCCCGCGGCTAAGGACACCACTCGCCCCAGCACCGAAAAACCACAGGCAAGCAAGGCCACTTCCGCAAAACCGCAGCAGCCTAAGTCCACCTCGCCATCGCCTGCAGCCAAGGCACCGAAGGCCAAGCCTGCAGCCCAAAAATCTGCCGCCAAGCCATCCGCCGCACAACAAAACAAGGCAGAATCCTCCCCCAAAGCAGCTGTTAAAAAGCAACAGGACTCGCCCGCTCAGGACAAGAAGCCACAGCGCAAAGCGCACGAACCGGTTCAACGACCGCGCCGCGGCGCAAGCTTTAGCACCACCCCCTCTAAGAACTCCCCAAAGACCCCTTCTGCCCGCAGTACTTCCCCGAAGCCGGCCGCGAAGCCTGTCACCGAGCCCTCTCAGAAAGGCGCGGTAAAGCCCGCACAGCAGGCGCACCCCAGGGCCGAAAAACCGAAGCAGGCACCCAAGCCATCCTCTTCTTCCAGCGCGAAGAAGGCTTCCCCGCAACCGGCAAAGCCGCAGAAATCCCAGCCGGCTAATTCCAAGCCGGCCACAGACCAGCAGCAAGCGCAGAAGCCACGCTCCCCCAAGCAGGACCCGGCAAACTCGGCAAAAGAGCAACCACAGCCGCAACCAATGCCGATGAAGAATGCGCAGCCGTCGAAGCCCTCGCAACCGTCCAAGGGCCAAGGATCAGCGCGTACTCCCCGCACTACAAAGCGAAAGGCTACCCCACCGGCCTCGGCCCCTAGCGCTCCAGCGCCAAAGAAGGGCACCGCTACCCCCAAGCCGAAGTTAGCTGCGCCAAAGACTGCATCTGATCCTTCTCAGCAGAAAGCTGGGGCGGCGCAAAACCAGACTGCCAACAAAGGAAACAAGGTAGTCCAGCCGAAATCGCAGCAAGGCGCCCCCTCTAAGGGCAACCTGCCCAAGCAACAGGCGAAAAAGCAACAACCGCAGCCGGAGGCAAAGGAGACGACGCCTCAAGACAACGCCAAGAAGGTAACCAAGCGCCGCCCGCAGGTTAAGCCCTCCGATATCAGTCGCGGATTGGCTCGCAAATCGCAGCAGGTGGGCACTCCTACCCCAGCTCAGCAAAAGCCGTCGCGATCTGCCCAAAAGCCCAAGGCAAAGCAACAGCCTGATTCGCCTCAGCCGAAGAAGGCCGAGCCTCAAGCCACTCCGAGGATGGCGCCTGCAAAAGCCGACAAGTCCGCTGCGACAGGCACTGTAGCAGCTGGAGTGGGTACGGCCGCCGCCGCTGCCGCCGCTGAGAAAAAGCGAGAGAAGGCACAGCCGTCGAAGAAGCAACATCCAGCCCCCGAAAAGCCACAGGCAAAGGCGGCACCGCGCCAGCCACAACAAGCTGCGCAGAAGCCAACATCACAGCAGGCCTCGGCCACGCAGGTAGATACTAAATCTAAGTATCCGCTACAAAAGCAGGCCAAGGATCCTGAAGCACTGGCTACGCCGCCTGAGAGCAAGGTCGTTAAAAAGAAGCGCCACGCCCGCCTGCGCCAGGTCAAGGGGCTGGATGGACTGCGCGGCCTCGCAGTTATTGCCGTAGTGTTGTACCACTTCTTCCCTTCCCTTCTTCCCGGTGGTTACTTGGGCGTTGACCTCTTCTTCGTCCTCTCCGGATTCCTCATCACCTCGTTGCTGGTGCGCGAATTCCGTACCTCCGGCACAATCAGCTTGAAGGACTTCTGGGTGCGTCGATTCCGGCGCATCCTCCCAGCCGCAGTATCCGTCCTAGTCATGTGTACCGCGTTGGTGGCATGGATAGGCGGGGACCTAGCGGTCGGCTTGCGCCAGCAGTTCTTAGGCACCCTATTCTTTGTCAATAACTGGACGCAGATCGCCACCTCCCAGTCCTACTTTGCGGACAATGAGATTCAGGTCTTTGCCCACTATTGGTCGTTGGCTGTGGAGGAGCAGTTCTATGTCATCTGGCCACTTCTTATCACTGGCGTTTTCCTGATTTCTCGCCGCAAGCCGCGCCGGCTTCCCATCTTCGTAGCCACAGTCTTAGCTATCGGTTCCGCCGTGGCCATGGCACTCATTTACGTGCCGGGTGAAGACCCGACGCGCGTCTACTACGGCACTGATACCCATGCTTTTGGCCTGCTCACTGGTGCCGTGCTGTCTTTGCTAATGACCTCCACCAAGTCCGACCCACAGGCGGACTCGTGGGCAGCGGCAGGCAAAGCCGAATCGCGCATCGCCGGAATCATTGGCACTTTGGCGCTCATCGGCTACGGTGCCCAGCTATTCCTCATGCCGGATGACGCGGAGATCACCTACCGGGGTGGGCTCTTCCTCACTAGCGTGCTTGGTGTCCTGATGGTGTGGGGCGTGGTTCGCGAATACGGCCCGATGACCCCGCTCTTTAGGACCAAGGTCATGCGCTGGTTTGGCCAGCGATCCTTCTCGCTGTATCTCTGGCACTGGCCGGTCATCATGATGCTCAAGGCGCTTTTCGAGGGCAACCAGAACTCCGATAAATCGTGGATCCTAAGCCTGGTAGCCGTGCCGATTTCGCTGCTTCTGTCCGAGATTTCCTATCAGTTCATTGAGAATCCTTTCCGCCGCGGCGGCTATAAGAAGACGTGGAAGACCTACTGGTCCTCCCGTCCAGGGTTTAGCGAATTGCGCGACGGCTTTGGCAAGACCATGTGGCCGGTAGTCCCATTCCTGGTCATTGCCTCTGTAGCCGGCGTAGTCTACGGCGTTGTTAATTCCAGCGATAAGACCGAGTTGGAGCAGCAGCTGGAGCAGCTCCAGCAGCAGAACCAGAGCAGTAACAATGCCCCGGCGCAGCCGAATGATGCTGCCCCTCAGCCGCCTGCTGAGGACAACGACGATAAGGCTGCCGCGAAGGATAAGAAGACCCGCCCGATGCCGCAGGGCAAAGACATCACCGCTGTCGGCGACTCAGTGATGCTGGCTTCTAGTGGCGCCCTCAAGCAACGCTTCCCGCAGATTTACGTCGATGCAGATGTATCACGCCACTACACTGCGGGTATCCAGATTCTGCAGCAGCTCAAGGATTCCGGTCAGCTGCGCGACACCGTCTTCCTCGGGTTTGGCACTAACGGTCCTGCCTTCCCGGACCAGATCAAGGAAGCGCTAGATATCATCGGCGAAGACCACACCGTTGTCATGGCTGTTCCCTATGGTGACCGCGAATGGATGGCCCAATCCCAACAAGATGTCCTCGACGCAGCCAAGGAATACGACAACGTATATATTGCTGACTGGTGCGGACATGCACAGAGCAACCCGGAGATCCTCTACTCCGATGGCGTCCACCCGATGCCGGAACGCACCGGCGAGTACTCGGATGCCTTCTACGATGCTCTAAAGCAGTATTCAACTGGCGACAAGACTGTGTCCTCTCAGTGCGTGCCGCAGTAAAGCACAGGCCGGCGCGGGGCGGGGCGTCGGAAAGCGCCTAGATCCCTCCCCTCCCCTCCCGCCCTTCGCGCTCACCAGAAGGTGTGCTCCGCTAGCAGCAGCATCCGCTGTGAGCGCGAAGGGCACTGGTGCGCCTAGGCATAGAAAAAGCTCGCCCTCTACATCGCGGTAGAGGGCGAGCTTTATTCGTTGGGATTAATCGACGGAGAATTCGCCCATCTTGTCCCAACCGGTGCGGCCTTCGATATGAACGTTAATGATGTCTGGGGTTTCCACGAGGTACTTTGGGAATTCCTCGCAGGAGCGCTGGAAGTGCTCGCTCTGGACGTGCTCTACGTCCTTGCCGTCTGCGTAAGACTCCAGCAGCAAGAAGCGCTGGCGATCTTCTGGATCGCGGAACCACTTGAAGTCGATGCAGCCCGGCTCTGCATTGCAGGCCTCGGTGTACCAATTGATTTCATCGAGGAAGGTCTCTGCGTATTCAGGCTTGACGTGGAACTGTACGTTGATCAAAATCATGCCCCGATTCTACCGGTACCGTGCAGCTTCTTCATCGTCACAGATGGAGGCCACGAATGCGGTGAAATCGGGGCTAGTGGAATGCGGTTTAGTTGAGGAAGAACTCCGCAACGTAGATGTAGGTTCCGTCATAAGCAGTTGCTACGCCAAAGCTGTGTGGGGAACCAGCATTGACTGGAACATCGCGGTTGAACCAGTTCAGGCGGTCTTGTGCCTGCTGCTCAGTGAGGCGGTGAACAGAACCCTGTCCTTCGTCCTTGTGGTTCAGGCCGTGGGCTACCCCGCCCTTGTAGTCGAGCTTGCCGGCGGCACCCTGGTTGGCCCATTCCTGGGCGATGGCGGTGGCGTGGGCATCCTTGCGGTGCCCAGCCTTCTCGAGGTGGGCGCTGGTGGCGGCCCCCAACTCACCAGCGACCTTGGGCGCGTGGCCCGCCGGCTTGGCCAGGAATTCTGGCAGCGAGATATCGTACTTCTCGGCCAGCTCATAGGCCTGCGGTGGCAAGGTGAGGCGGAAATCCTGCACAGCGGCGAAAGGATCAGAAGAAAGCTGCTGAACCTGCGAAGAAGCCTGCTGAATCTGCGGCGGCAAGGCCGGCTGCGCAGAGGCCACGGTAGAAGTACCAGTAATGACAAGAGCGGTGGACAGGGCGGCTACGGTTGCACGGTGAGAAAGCTTCATGCCCTCCACCGTGCCATAAGTGGCCGGCAGTCTGGAAGGAGTTTC
This sequence comes from Corynebacterium sp. CTNIH16, assembly GCF_032821655.1. Classification (NCBI taxonomy): domain Bacteria; kingdom Bacillati; phylum Actinomycetota; class Actinomycetes; order Mycobacteriales; family Corynebacteriaceae; genus Corynebacterium; species Corynebacterium sp. CTNIH16. The sequence continues at coordinate 122,279 of NZ_JAVBIG010000005.1, forward strand.
CAGGCTGCGCAGGTGATTCGATACAACTTTGTTATGGTCCCTGTGTTCTTGGGGAAATCCGGATGGTGGGACAATATCCTCACCGCGCATTTTTGGAGTACTGCGAAAGGTTCTTGACTGTTGCTGGACGTATTGACCGGGTTTGCGATTATTTTCGTAGTCATCGGCGTCGGGTTTGTGCTGGCCCACAGGGGTGTTATTGGCAAGGGCGAGGCGCGCTTGCAATTCAATCGCACAGCCTTCTGGGCGGCCACGCCGGCACTCATCTTTTCCAGCGTGGCTACATCCGATACCTCCGCGTTTGCGTCCCCAGTGGTGGCCGTTATTGCCGTTGCGTCCGTCGCCACCATGCTGTTGTATTGGCTGTGCAGCCGGCTACTTTTCCACGCAGCGGCGCCGAAACCATGGCGGGTGCCGCTGCGGCGAGCTACTACAACTCGGTCAATATTGGCTTGCCCATTGCCACCTATGTCATTGGTGATGCCACCTTCGTCATCCCGGCATTGGTTCTCCAGATGGCGGTGCTCTCCCCGTTTATTATTGCCGGGCTCAATGCGCAGGGTACGAGCCCGCGATCGATATGGGGCTCCGTGCTCGCAGGGATTACCGCGCCGGTGGTGTTAGCTGCGGTGGCGGGATTTATTGTCTCCGCGGCGCAGTGGCAGGTACCGGATGTGGTGATGAAGCCGCTAGAGATATTGGGTGGCGCCTCTATTCCTATGATCCTGATGAGCTTTGGTGCCTCGTTAAAGGGCGACGGGCTGTTGGAGGAGGACCGTCTGCCCACCCTAACCGCGACGGTATTGAAGTTGGTGGGCATGCCCGCTGTCGCGCTGGCCGTGGGCGCAGCGCTGGGGCTAGACGGTGCGGAGTTATATGCGGCATTGATTTTGGCGGCCTTGCCTACGGCACAGAATGTGTATAACTATGCCGCCACCTATGAGGTAGGAGAAACCATAGCCCGGGATACGGTCTTTCTCACTACCTTCCTGTCGCTTCCTGCGATGCTGGCCATCGCAGCCTTATTTGGCTAAAGCGCACTTAGTATATGCCGACGTCGAGCGCGTCAAATTCGCGCTGCAGCGCATCGGGGTCAATGGCTCCTGCCACGTCTGGTCCAGCGATGGCGGCGAAGCCGTCGAGTACCGATGCCCCGTAGTTATGACCGTGTCCATCGGGTACGTCCTTTGCGCCGGGCAAATCGGCGGCTACTTGGAGGGAGGAGATGATGGGCATCCACTGCATCACGCGCTCGGCAGAATACGGTGTTCGCTCGCGCATCCAATCCGGCTCTTTAAAGGCCATCTGTGGTGACCACCAGGCCACCGGATCCGAGGGGTGTTGGATATAGAGCATGCGGGTGCGTCCCCACTCCTCTTCTGGCACCGTGCCCCATTGGCGCACCTGCGCGTCATCATTGGCAAAGCGCACGACGAGGCCGCCGGCGTATTCGGGAGTTATCTCAGAGGAGCCAGGGTCGCGGCGCTCCACAAACTGGGTGCGCAAGCGATTAAAGTGCGGCGGCCCCGTCAATAGGATGCCATCAACGGAATTGGCGATATCGCGCACCCCGGAAAAGGCCGCCTCAATGCCCGTGGTGCCCAAGGATTCGCCGTAGAGGTAGAGCTTTGGTCGCTTATCCTCCGGCAGCTCGTTCCACCAGTCCACGATAGGGTTGATGAACTCCTCCCCGGCGCGTTCTACTTGGCCGCCACCAGACAGGAAATGCAGGGCTGAGGGCATGGCAGAGTATTGGGCGGCCGCGATGGCGGTGTCGCCGCCGTAGAGCAGCTCGAAGGCTTGGGCGGAATAGGACGACACCCACCCCGTTCCGGTGGTCATAATGAGAAGTAGCGCCTCGCGGTCTTGAGCGTGGGTGCGCTCGAGTTCCGAGATAAGCAGCTGCGCTCGCTCCTCATTGGAGGCGCGATTGCCCAGGCCGGCATAGGCGCGAATGGGTTCTTTAGCGGGCTTTCCGGTAACCTCTTCCAATTCCGCGCGGTGCGCACCGGAGGAGAGGAAACGCGAGCCCTGCAGTCCCACCCCATTCCAGTCCACGCGGGAGTCTGGGGAGCCACTGCGCTCAACAGACGTGGGACGCTGCGCTGCGGGATCGGGTTCGGCATTTTGGGCAGTAAAGATCCTCTCCCCCACGCCCACAATGGCGCCGGGAATGAGGTTTTCCACGGTATACGTGCCCACTAGGGCCACGATGATTACCGCGCCCACAACGCGGTAGGCGGCACGGAAGCGCTGGGGAAAGTGGCTGGAAAGCCAGCGCACACAAAAGCGCAGCACGCGCAGGATGAAAAGGAAGGCGGTAAATACCGCAAGAGCCAACGGAACCACCAGCACATAGCTGGCAATGGTGGGTGCCGGTGCGGACAGGGTGTCTGCGAGTTGGCGTTGCCACCGCACGGCAAAGACCGCAAAGCCTATCATCCACACCACAAAAGCGGCAGTGGCAATGCGGGAAACGAGGCGGTAGCGCCGAGCTGGCCACGTGGTGGCATCAAGCCAGGGATGCCGGGGCGCCACATAGCGCACCACCAGTCGGTACCACACGAGCTTGAGGGCGATGCCCAGCGCATAGCCGAGCCCTGCGGCAATGCCGGAGACGAGTCCTTGGTAGAGCCAATCGCGCGGCAGGATGGATGGAGTAAGCCCCAGGGTAAATAGTGCTGCGGCGCCGATAATGCCCCACAGGTCGAGGTGGCTGACGATATCGGCGATGTGGGCTTCTACCCTTCGAGCTTCTCCCCCAACTCCAGCCATTCCATCTCCAATTCCTCGTAGGCGCTGCGGTTTTCCTTTAGTTCTCCGTCCAATTCGGTCAAGGCCTGGGTATCAACCTTTTCCGCGGCGGTGGCCATCTTCTCATTAATCTGCGCGGCCGCCTTTTCCAGCTTGTGCATCTTGCGCTCGAGGGCGTTCATCTTCTTGGTGATTTCGCGCTCTTGCTGGGACGAGAGCTTCTTTTCTGGTTTCGGTGCAGCATTGTCTGCCTTCTTTTCTCCCAGGTTGAGCACGCCGGAGCTCTGCTGGGCCTCAAGCGCGGCACGCTTGCGCAGGTACTCGTCGATGCCGCCGGGAAGGTTGGTGAGCTTGCCATCGCCAAAGAGCGCGTAGGTGTTATCTGCGATGCGCTCAATGAGGTAGCGATCGTGCGAAATGACCACCAGGGTGCCTGGCCAGGAGTCCAAGAGGGACTCCAGTTCCTGCAGGGTATCGATATCAAGATCGTTGGTGGGCTCGTCCAGCAGCAACACATTGGGCTCGGCCATCAGTACGCGGGTCAGCTGCAAGCGGCGCCGCTCGCCACCAGAGAGGTCGCCTACCGGGGTGCGCTGACGCTTGGCGGAAAAGCCCAGGCGCTCGGCCAGCTGGGAGGCGGAAAGCTCCTTTTTGCCGAGCTGAACGTAGGTGGCGACGTCCTCGACGGCGTCGATAAGCCGGCGCTGCGGATCTAGGTCATCGAGTTCCTGGCGCAGCCAACCGAGGCGCACGGTTTGGCCCTCGATGCGTTTGCCGGCCGCCAGCTCGTACTCGCCGGCCAGGGTGCGAAGCAGGGTGGTTTTGCCGGAGCCATTAACGCCCACCAAGCCGATGCGCTCGCCGGGGGCTAGGCGCCAGGTGAGGTGATCTACCAAGGTGCGACCGTCCGGGGACTGCACGGTGGCATCCTCTAGCTCGATAACTACGCGGCCTTGGCGCTGCTTGGAAAAGGCCATCAGCTCAACCTTATTGCGCGGCTCCGGCACGTCAGAGATCAACGCCTCGGCGGCCTCGATGCGGTAGCGCGGCTTGGAGGTACGCGCCGGTGCGCCGCGGCGCAACCAGGCCAGCTCCTTGCGGGCAAGGTTCTTGCGGCGCTGTTCCATGGCATCGGCTTGGCGGGCGCGCTCGGCGCGGGCAAAGGTCCAGTCGTTGTAGCCGCCCTCGTAGGTATCGACCACGCCATCGTGCACCTCCCAGGTCCACGTGGCTACGGTATCGAGGAACCAGCGATCGTGAGTAACCACGACCACAGCTAGCTTGCGCTTGAGCAGGTGGTCCGCGAGCCACTGCACGCCTTCCACGTCGAGGTGGTTGGTCGGCTCATCGAGTACCACGAGGTCCAAATCCTGCACCAGCGCGGCGGCCAGATTCACGCGGCGGCGCTCGCCTCCGGAGAGCGAGCCCACCGGAGTATCTAGCCCAAGATCTACAATGCCCAGCCCGCCCAAGACATCGCGCACCTTGGCATTGGAGGCCCACTCATAGGTTTCCAATTCCAGGGGCTCAATAATCACTTGAGCGATGGTGAGCTCATCGGGCAGGTCAAAGCGTTGGGTAACCACAGCCATGCGCAAATCAGAGGTATGGGATACGCGGCCGGCGTCGGGCGGTTCGATACCGGTGAGCACCTCCAGCAGGGTGGTTTTGCCACCACCATTAACGCCGACGATGCCAATACGGTCGCCGCTTTGCACACCTAGGGATACCCCGTCTAGGAGGGTTTTTAATCCATAAGTTTTGCTGACTTGCTCGAGGTTAATCAGGTTTGCCATAACGAGTGTCCATCTTAATACCTCCCTGCACATACCCCCGCATTTCTTCAGGCTATTGCGATTGATTTTCACGTCCAATAGTGTGCCTATATATGAAGCATTACACACTTTCCCTCTGCGCGGTGCTCTCTGCCACGGCAGTAGCCATCGCCTCCTGTTCCGCCCCCACCGAAGAGGAAAAGGATTCCCTGCACTCCCACGACCACGCGCACAGCGAGGAGGACCACGCTCACGAGCACGACCATGACCACGCCGGGCACTCACACGAAGGCTTCGAAGCCGAAGAGGGACAGACCGAGGTAGCCCAGCTGCCCACCCGTATCGTTATCTCCCATGCAGACGGCTTGAGCGCTTATGACGCCAAAACGGGCAAAGTAATCGGCGAGGACAAGATGAATGCCTTCCTTCGTCTCAACGATGCCGGGGATAATCGCCACGTCATAGTCACTAAGGGCGATAGCTTCCTCACCTACGACACAGGCCGCATTACCAAGGGCCACGGCGATCACAACCACTACTACACCGCAGAGCCCTCGCTTGGCGACGCCCCTATCAAGGCCCCGCACGCCGGCCACGTTGTCCACCACGATGGCTTTACCGCACTGTTTTCAGATGGCGATGGCGTAGCACGGATTTACAAGACCGAAGACATGGGCAAAGACGATGCCCAGTCGGTCAATACCGTAGATACGGGGGCTGCTCACCACGGCGTGGCCGTACCACTGAAGGATGGCTCGGTAGTTATCACAAAGGGGACCGAGGACGAGCGCCACACCATCCAGCATCTGGATAAGGAGGGCAAGGTCCTTACTGAAACCACCAAGTGCCCTGGCGTGCACGGCGAGGCCGCCGCGGGTAACGGCAACATTTTCTTCGGCTGCGAGGATGGCCCTGTAGTCTTCGATGGCACAAAGTTCCACAAGGTGGACGCCTCCGCCTATGCCGGAGCAGGCGGATACCAGCGCTCCGGCAATGCTGCCGGTTCGGAGGAATCCGATGTCATTCTGGCCGATAATAAGACCGACAAGGATGCAGAGCTCGAACGCCCCACCTCCGTGACCCTGGTGAATGCCAAGGATTTTTCCGCCAAGAAGGTTGAGCTCGATGCTTCCTACTGGTTCCGCTCCCTGGCCCGCGGCCCGCTGGGCGAGGCACTGGTGCTCACCACCGACGGCAAACTCAACATCATCGACCCAGATTCCGGCGAAATCACTTCGCAGATCGATGCCATTTCCAGGTGGAAAGAAAATAAGGAGTGGCAGCAGCCGGGGCCCATCCTGCAGGCTGCCGATGGCTACGCCTTTATTACCGACGCCCAGAAGAAGCAGCTCGTGGTCATCGACCTCCTCCAAGAAAAGGAAGTTAATCGTTTCGACCTCGACATCGAGCCCACCGAGATGACGGTGCTCTAGCTACAGCACCACGGCGCCGCTAGCAGGACCATGGGTAGCCACACCCTTGGTGCCGGGAATTTCCACCGTCACTTGGGAGACCACTTCCTTAGCCTCCTCTGCCCCAGCGCAGAGGAAGGCACAGGTCGGACCACTGCCGGAGACGATACCCGCGAGGGCTCCAGCGGCCACACCCGCCTCCAGCGTCTTGCGCAGGTCCGGGCGCAGGGAAAGCGCCGCCGGCTGCAAGTCATTGTGCAAGTGCTGTGCCACCCGGTGCGGGTCGCCCGAGATAAGCGCCTGCGATACTGCCGCAGTATCCATGTGCGGCGCGCCGCCGCGACCCTTTTCTCGCATTTCATCCAGCTTGTGAAAGACCTGCGGGGTAGATAGCCCGCGATCCGAAGCGATGAGCGCCCAGTGGTAGGTACCGCGCGCCATCATCGGGGTAAGCTGCTCGCCGCGCCCTGTACCGAGCGCAGTGCCACCCAACAGGGTAAAGGGAACATCCGAGCCCAGCGCCGCGCCTAGCGCGTCCAAGATCGGCTCACCCACCGAGTCGATGTTGTAGTAGCCGCCATAGCAGCGCTCGGCTAAGCGCAGCGCGGCGGCCGCATCAGCAGAGCCGCCCGCCATGCCTCCGGCGGTAGGGATGGCTTTGTGGATTTCCAGCGCTACCTCCGGCAGCGCCTTCGGTCCATGGGTGGTGTATAGGTACTGCATGATGCGGTTGACTGCGGTCCACGCCAAGTTTGTGTAGTCCTCCGGAACACCCTGTGCATGAGGGCCCGTAACCTTTAACCCTTGAATGCGCGGCTTATCCACCTCGGGATTACCCAAGTCCGTGAGTGTCACGGTGTCATGCAGCTCCAAAGACTGAAAGACGCTGGCAAGCTCATGGAACCCATCCTCGCGCGGTTCCTCCACGCCGAGGTGGATATTGACCTTGGAGTGAGCGCGCGCGGTATAGACGAATGGATCGCTATCTAGTGGTGCACTCATTTAGATTCCTGCCAATCGTACGAAGTCCTCCACGGCGAGCTTTTCACCGCGCTGCTTCGGATCGATATCCGCCGCTCGCAGGGCTTCCTCGGCGGCGGCACCCGAACCAAAGTGGCCGGACAATGCCGCGCGCAGGGTCTTGCGGCGTTGGGCAAAGGCGGCGTCGATAACCGGCCAGACCTTAGCCCGCGACTCATCGGTGACCGGCCAAGGAGCATCTTCAAAGACGTCGATGCGCACCAGCCCAGACTCAATATTGGGCGCGGGCCAAAAGACGTTCTTGCCAATCGTGCCAGCCTTGGAGACCTTGCCATAAAAGCCCGCCTTGACCGAGGGTACGCCATAAACCTTGCTGCCCGGCTGGGCCGCGAGACGGTCCGCCACCTCGAGCTGGACCATCACCAGCACGCGGCGAATGGAGGGAAAGGTCTCCAGCAAGTGCAGCAGAACCGGTACAGCGACGTTATACGGCAAGTTGGCCACGAGGGCAGTCGGCTCCGTGACGTCAGAATCCGTCACGCGCAACGCGTCCTTTTCCACTACGCGCAGGCGGTGTGCATACTCAGAGGCACGCTCGGCCACGGTATCGGGCAGCTGGGCGGCCAAACGGGAATCGATCTCTACCGCAGTCACCTCCCCCACGGCCTCAACCAAGCCAAGGGTCAGCGATCCCAAGCCGGGGCCTACCTCGAGGACGCGATCTGTGGGATCCAGCTCCGCCGCGGCGACGATGCGCCGGATGGTATTCGGGTCATGCAGAAAGTTCTGCCCCAGCTTCTTCGTGGGCACGATGTCGAGCTTCTCCGCGAGGGCGCGGATCTCTACAGGACCCAAAAGCGCGGCGCCGGTGGAATCAGTCATGCCTTCTAACTTAGTAGAAGAGACAAAAAGGCCGCACACCACAGTGGGTGTGCGGCCAAGAAGCGCTACGGTTTAACGCAGGCCCAGCTTGGAAGTACATGCCGGCCATGCGCCCCAGCCCTGCGCTGCCTGCACCTTTTCTGCCACGGCAATCTGCTGCTCGCGGGAAGCCTGCCATGCCTCCGGTGCGTACTCGGTGCCGCCGAATGCTGCCCAGGTCGATGGGGTGAACTGCAGGCCACCGGAGAAGCCGTTGCCGGTATTAATAGCCCAGTTACCGGTGGCCTCGCACTGTGCAATGGAATCCCAGACGGAGCCATCGGCCACCGCCGGAGCAGCAGCACCGGAGTTGCCGCCCTCCTCCGACTTTTCCTCCTCAGCCTTCTTGGTGCCGCGGGCAATGGTGGCAGCCTTAGGCTCGACGGTTACCTTTTCCTTGATGACGTCATTGGATTCCTTAGCGCCGTCCTTCATTACCAGCTTGTGGGTAATAACGCGCTTGCCCTTAACGCCTTCCTCGCGGACCTCTTCGGTGCCCTCTTCCAGCTCCGGGTCATCAACGTAATTAGGCTCGGCGTCAAACTCTTCTTCCGAGTCATAAACGGTGGTAGATACCTGGTCCACCTTGATGGACATGCCCTCGGTAACCTTGGTCTCCTTGGACGGGAAGACGCGGTCATCGTCATCAACGTCGATATTGCGGGCCTTGAGAACGTCCTCAACGGTCTTAGCGGCAATCTTGGTGTAGGTTACCTTGCCGCCATCATTAATCTTGACGATCTTCGGGGACACAACCTCAAGGTCCATGCCCTCTTCCAGCTGGGCGTCCTCGTCCACGTCAGCATCACCGGACTTCACAGAAGCACCCTTGACCACGCCGCTGAGGTTACCCAGCAGGTCAGAAACGGTGAGGTCGGTGGTGGACAGCTGCTGCTGCACGCCATCGATGGTCACGGCTACTGGCTTGGCGGTGCGCACAGAGATCTCATCGCCATCACCCACGGACTCGGACGGGGCTGGGGAGACGATGTCCCCCTCGCCTACCTGCACGCCGGCTGCCTCCAGCGCGCCATCGACATCCTTGGCAAAGGTAGCCAACTCCACCTTGTCGCCGTTGATGTCCACAGTGACATCCTTTTGTGCCGCAACGGCTACCACGCCGCCGACGGCTAGGGTGCCCAATACACCACCCGTTGCCAGGCGCAGTGGCAGCGAGCGGGAGTTATTGATGCGCTTGATCTGATGAGGTGACATGCTGAATAAATCTCCGGTAGTGCAGGTTTCAACAATTACAAGAGTTTAGGCCAGCAAAGTTGTCCACGCAGGCGTTTGCTTTACTAAGATCCGCTGCTGCCGCACCAAGGGCGGCGCTGCAGGATCCTAAAACCTAAACGAACGATTAATAACGATACGATAACAGCCCCACAAAGTCGAGGACTAATCCACCACACACCTCACTGGACACACAACCGCCACACCAAACACCCCCGCCACCTCTGACCAGCGGGTTTTATTTTTGTGAAAACCGTCACCTAGGCGTTAGCGCAGGCCGTAGACACGATCAAAAGTGTCATTTACCTCCGCCGCTAGCGCTTGCACCGTCTGGTGGCGCACGCGAGCGATGCATTCATATGTGTGCCCGATAAGAGCCGGTTCATTGCGCTGGCCCCGGTAGGGCTCTGGCGTCATATATGGCGCATCGGTTTCCACCAATAACTGGCCGGCCGGCGCCTTCGCCGCCGCCTGCCGCAGCTCGGCATTGCGCTTGAAGGTGACGTTACCGGCGAAGGACAATACGTAGCCGCGCTCCAAGGCCTCCTCTGCTACTTTCAGCGGCGAGGAAAAGCAGTGCAGCATAACGGTGTCGGGCGCGGGGGCGTCGGCAAGAATGCGCAGCAGGTTCGCATCCGCCTCGCGGTTGTGAATCATCAGCGTCTTGCCATGGCGCACCGCAAGGTCAATATGCCAGCGCAGGGATTCCTCCTGCTGGGCCATGGTCGCGGTGGTCTCCGGCTCGTGCTGCACCCAGTAGGCATCGAGGCCGGTCTCTCCCACTGCTACGCAGCGCGGATCCGCCACCATCTCCTCCAGTGCCACCTTGGTAGGTGCATCCAACTCGTTGGCGCGCACTGGGTGGATGGCACAGGCGGCATACACATCCGGAAAGGAATGTGCAGTAGCTAGAGCCGCTGCCGATTCACGGCGGTCATCGCCCACCGTCACCATGCGGCTAATACCGGCGGTGCGCGCGCGATTGACCAGCACCTCATCGGTGTCCTTGTGTGAAAAAAGATGCGTGTGCGCATCGATGAGGCCGCTTAGGCCCGGTGCCGGAACGGGAGTGGGACGTCGCTTCTTTTTAGCCATGTAGGCAATTGTAATATTGGCTGCCATGTTGATCAGACCCGCTGGCCTTGCGGATGTGCCCGCCATGACCGAGACCCTCAACTGGGCTATCGAGCACACCGATGTTATTTTCCGCGCTACCCCGGCTAACATCGCAGAGCGCGAGGCCTACCTGCGCGGCATCTGGGACGAGGGCTGCCCGTGCTTCATCGCGGAGTCCGATTCTGGCACCTACCTGGGGTGGGCGCTCTACTATCCTTACCGCGATCCGCAGGTGTGGACGGGCTGTTATGAGACCACCATCTATCTCTCCCCTGCTGCTCAGGGCCGGGGCGTTGGCACTGCGTTGCTTGGTGCCTTGGTAGATGCGGCCCGCGCCGATACAAAGGTTCATTCCCTGCTCGCCCTCATCGTCTCCACCAATGCGGCATCGCTAAAGTTGCATGAAAAGTTCGGGTTTGAAAACGTGGGTACTCTTAAAGAGGTTTGCTACAAGTTCGATCACTGGTTCAGCCTCACCCACCTACAACTTCTGGTGTAAAGGAATTTCTATGCATATCCGTCCTGCTGAGCTTGCCGACGCCCCCGCACTCACCGCTATCTACAACGTCGGCTCCGCAGCGAAACCCGCCGCTAACCTGGTCACGTGGCAAGAAGATGTCTCCGACCGCGAAGAGTGGCTCAAGGAGATGTTTAAGGCCGGCTCCCCAGTCTTTGTAGCCGTGCACGATGATGAAGTCATTGGTTGGGCGGCCTACTTCCAGTTCGTCACCCCCGCCATCTATTACGGCACCGTGGAAGATTCCGTCTACATTGCGCCCTCCGCTCAGGGTAAGGGCGTGGGCTCCGAGCTTCTCGACGCCCTTATGGACGTCGCCGCCGACGACGCCTACGTGCAGACGATGATCACCTATATCGTCGATACCAACGAGAGTTCTATCGCCCTGCACAAGAAGTTCGGCTTCACCGAGACCGGCCGCATGCCGAATATCCATACCAAAGATGGCGTCCGCCTCGGCTTGGTGCACCTCCAGCGCGATTTCGAGCGCTAAACCCGCAACCACCCTTCCCGGCAAGGATTCGGGTATTTCGTACTCTTTCTTTCTAGTCCGGAATACAGAAACGGCCGCGTTATGCCCTTTTCTTCGCCGAAAAGGGGACCATAACGCGGCCGTTTTAGGTGCTGTTACTTAGTAACAGGCGCCCACTCGGGGCCGGTCTCGCCCAGCTCTGGGTCGAGCTTAGAAACGAGCGGCTTCGGCTTGGCCAAGGCGGTGCCCGGCTCTACCTGGATGCGCTCCCACTTTGCCTGCTGCTGGGTGTAGTCGCCCATGATGACCGGATACTCGTGGCCCTCTGGCGGCAAGCCAGCACCAACGAGCTCTACGGGGATATCATCCTTGACATCGTGGACCTCTGGCTGGGCTGCCCACACGCCGCTACGGCCCAAGGTTTCATGGACCTTCTGCGCGGTAAACGGCAGGTACGGCGTGAGCATAACATTGCAGTCAGAAACCACCTGGAGAGCAGTCCACAGCACGGTAGCTAGGCGCTCGCGCTGGGCCTCATCCTTGGCCAACTTCCATGGCTCTTGGTCTGCAATATAAGCGTTGGCTTCGCCGACGACGTGCATGATAGCGGTAATCGCCTGCTTGAACTTGGACTGCTCCAACAAAGCACCGGCGGTCTCGAAGGTCTCTTCCGCCAGCTGCAGGATCTCCTTATCCTTTTCTTCCAGCGCCGCTGGTGCCGGAACTTCACCGAAGTTCTTAAAGGCCATAGATACGGTGCGGTTGACCAGGTTGCCCCAGCCATTGGCCAGCTCATTATTGATACGGCGGACGAATTCATCCCAGGTGAAGTCCGTGTCATTGTTTTCCGGACCGGCCACGGCGATGAAGTAGCGCAGGGCATCTGGGCCAAACTCCGCCAAGAAATCCTTGACATAGATGACAACGCCCTTGGACGAGGAGAACTTGGAACCAGACATGGTCAAGTACTCAGAGGAGACAATCTCCGTAGGCAGGTTCAACTCGCCGTACTGGTGGAGTTCACCGCCCTTGTTGCCCTTGCCGGCATAGCCCAAAAGCTCGGCCGGCCAGATCTGGGAGTGGAAGGTGATATTGTCCTTGCCTTGGAAGTAATAGTGGCGGGCCTCCGGGTTCTGCCAGAAGTCCTTCCATGCCTCCGGCTGACCGGTGCGGTATGCCCACTCGATGGAGGAAGACAGGTAACCGATGACCGCATCGAACCACACGTAGAGCTTCTTAGCGTTATTGTCCTGCCAGCCCTCAACGGGGATCGGAATGCCCCAATCAATATCGCGCGTCATGGTGCGCGGGCGCATATCCTCCAGCAGGTTCAGGGAGAACTTCAAGACGTTCGGGCGCCAGTCCTCACGGGTGGAAAGCCACTTTTGCAGCTCCTCCTTGATGGAGGGCAGATCCAGCAGGAAGTGCTCGGTTTCAATGAACTTTGGGGTCTCGCCGTTGATCTTGGATACGGGGTTGATCAGGTCCACCGGGTCGAGCTGGTTGCCACACTCATCGCACTGGTCACCGCGGGCGCCATCCGCGCCGCAGATGGGGCAAGTGCCCTCAATGTAGCGATCCGGCAGGGTGCGTCCGGTAGACGGCGAAATAGCACCCTGGGTGGTCTCTTTGAGCATGTAGCCATTGGCATACAGGCCCTTGAAGAGTTCCTGTACCACGGAGTAGTGGTTACGAGTGGTGGTACGAGTAAAAAGATCGTAGGACAGGCCGAGGTTGGCTAGGTCAGTGACGATCTGGCGGTTGTAGCGGTCTGCGAGCTCGCGAACGGACACGCCTTCTTTGTCCGCTTGAACCAATAGCGGAGTGCCGTGCTCGTCCGTACCGGAGACCATGAGTACGTTGCGGCCACGCATTCGCTGGAAACGTGCAAAGACGTCAGAAGGAACACCAAAGCCGGCCACATGACCGATGTGGCGCGGGCCGTTGGCATAGGGCCAGGCAACATTTACTACTACAGACTCAGTCATGGGTTCTACTGTATCGAAGCCGGCTCCTGCCCACACGATTAGGGCAGACATTTACTCCGCAGGTGAACCGCTTTTTCAGAACAAAGCGCCCACCGCTTCCCCACTGCTGAGGAAACGATGGGCGCTATGAAAGCAAACCGTGAAGGGCGCGAATTACTTGCGCTTCATCGGGTGCTTGAGACGCTCGTTGCGGCGCTTCTTAAGTACCTGCGTGCGCTGGTACTCGCGGTGCAAGCGGCGCTCGCGGGCCATCTTGCGCTGGAACTGCTGTGCCTCGCGGTACTCGAGGTAAATAATATCCTCGCTCAGAGCCTTGTAGATGGCGAACATCAGGCCTATGACAATGAACAGGAACGGCAGTGCAGCAACGATGGTGACGTTCTGCAGGTTAGTCAGCGCGTCCTCATTAGCCAGGAGCAGGGTCAGGCCTACCAAGGCAGTCAGTGCGCCCCATGCCGCGGATAGCCACGGCTTAGCGGTAGAAGCACCATTTTGGGACATAGAACCCATCACCGTGGACGCAGAGTCCGCAGAGGTGATAAAGAAGGTGGACAACAGGACCGCCGCAACGATGCCGGCAACGAAGCCGCCAGGCATGGACTGCAGCAGATTAAACAGCTCTTCCTCAGCAGACTCGCCGGTAATGGATTCGCCGTTTTGCTCCATGTGGATAGCGGTGCCGCCGAAGATAGCGAACCACAGGGTGGATACGCCAGCTGGAATAAGCAGGACGCCGAGGCAGAACTCGCGGACGGAACGGCCACGGGAGATGCGTGCCAGGAACATGCCCACGAATGGGGACCAGGAAACCCACCATGCCCAGTAGAAGATGGTGTAGCCGGACAGCCACTCACCGGCGGTGCCGTTTTCGGACTCGGCCGTGCGGCCGATCATCTCGGTGAAGTAGTTGAGGTAGTTACCAATGGAGCCAGGAATCTGGTTGAGGATGGTAACGGTCGGGCCCAAGATGAACACGAAGATCGCCAGCACTGCGGCAAGGACCATATTCGCATTGGAAATGTACTGAATGCCCTTGCCCACACCGGACATCGCGGACAGGAGGAATGCGAGGGTAAGAACCAGCACGATGCCGATAACCACGGAATTGGTGGGGTTATCGATGATTCCGGATGCCTTCAAGCCGGCCTGAATCTGCAGGGCACCCAGGCCCAAGGAGCAGGCGGTACCGAAGACGGTGGCGAAGATGGACAGGATATCGATGAACTTGCCCACCGCACCGTTGGCGTTACGCTCGCCGATGAGCGGCACGAAGGCCTGGCTCAATAGCTGCTTGCGGCCAATGCGGAAGGTGGAGTACGCGATGGCCAAGCCAACGATGGCGTACACCGCCCAGGGGTGCAGCGTCCAGTGGAACATGGCATAGGCCATGGACGATCCAACGTTGCCAGTGCCCTCGCCCGGGGTGCCGTCACGGTAGTTAGCCAGCGGCTCGGAAGCGCCGTAGAACATCAGGCCAATGCCCATGCCGGCGGCGAACATCATGGCAATCCACGATGGCGTGGAAAATTCCGGCTCCTCATTAATGTGGCCCAACTTGATGGAGCCGAACTTGGAGGCGGCAATAAACACAACGAACACCACGAAGACGGTGCCGAAGAGGATATAGGCCCAACCGAAGTTGTCCACGACCCAGGTCAGGGCCGAAGAGGAGAAATTGGCAAAGTTATCCGGGGCGGCCAGGCCCCACACAACGATCGCGGCGACCAGAACACCGGCGATGCCGACGATGGACCAATCGATTGGCATATTGTCACGATCGGCCGCGATTTCCACCTCAGGATCGTCATAGCGCTCCGGGTGGAAGCCATCGGAGTGAATCATATCCTGAAGCTGGCCGGTGGCAGATTGTGCGTCCAGCTGTTCGTCTACAGTCTGATAATTCTCAATAGGCTGCCCGCTCGAAGAAGCAGAGGCCGGCTGCGCCTGTGCGCCGACCGGTTCCTTTCCTTCTTCTGGCACGCCTGTGCCCATATTTTCCGAGTTCGTCATGAGCTATACAGTGGTGCGGAACTACTCAATTATCAAACGAAGCACGTAGAAACTTCGCTGCTCAACGCCGTTTCCCAGGGATTTTCCACAATAATTTGAAAGGTTTTTACGCTTTATTTCCCCATGTAAATACCGCTTTAATCCGCCCACACGCCCGAGGACTATAACAATTCAATTACAAATCCCCCGTTAGTGAAGCCGTCTACGCGCGCTACGGGGGTGTGACGTAATCGAATAAGCGGTGGGGACTAATCCTTGCGAGCCGCCAAAGCGGCATCATAAAGATCGCGATTAGAAACCTCGGTGCCTTTGGCTACCTGCTTGCACGCGTCCTTCAGTCGCATCCCCGCGTCCGCTAGCTCGAGCGCCTTGGGCACCAAGTCTGCGGCGGTAGCGGCAGCGGCAGTACCGCCCTCAATCACTACGGTGATCTCTCCCCGAGCACCGTCTACTGCCCACTCAGCTAGCTCGCCCAGATTGCCACGGCGGATTTCCTCATAGGTCTTGGTCAGCTCTCGGCACACCGCGGCCGGGCGGTCGGCGCCGAGAATTTCCGCTGCCTCGGCCAAGGTTTCGGCTACGCGGTGAGGAGATTCGAAGAAGACGATGGCTCGCTTTTCGTTACGCAGTGACTCCAGCCACGCCTTGCGGGGACCGGGCTTGCGAGGAGGAAAGGCGTCGAAAAGGAAATGCCCCACGCCCAGGCCCGAAAGCGCCAGGGCCGTCGGCACGGCAGAAGGGCCAGGAAAACAGGTCACGGGGATATCCCGCTCGGCTGCCGCGGCCACAAGGGACAGGCCCGGATCCGAAATAATGGGCATGCCGGCATCGGTGACGACGAGGACGGTGCCTGACGCGGCGGCGTCGATAAGCTGCTGGGCTCGGTCCTTTTCATTGTGATCAAAATTGGACACCACCCGCCCGGAAATCTCGATCCCTAAAGCCTGGGCCAGATTGCGCACGCGCCGCGTATCTTCGGCCGCGATAACGTCCGCATGCTGCAAGGCATGCATTAAACGCGCGGAGGCATCTCCTACGTTTCCCAGCGGCGTGGCGGCGAGGATTACCCCGCACGGTAGTGGATCCAGACCTAAAGCAGACATACTTCTAGCATTCCATACTCTTTAATGCGCGGTTGCGCTACGTTGTCGCCTAGACTCAACCAAGTGACTATTGCTACCGCTGCCCCATCGCGCACCACGCACGACACCGTGGCTCCGCCAGCACCCCGCGCCTATGCGTGGGGCAAGGCTGACTGGATAAGCACTAGCGTCGTCGGCGTCCTTGCGCTCATTACCCGCTTTATCGGACTTACCGCGCCCGTTTCCAAGGGCACGCCCGTCTTTGATGAGAAGCACTACGTTCCCCAAGCCTGGGACATGGTGCGAAGCTGGGATAACCTTTTTATCGGCGGTATTGAAACCAACCCCGGCTATGGTCTGGTGGTACACCCACCGCTGGGTAAGCAGATCGTGGCACTTGCCGAATGGATCTTTGGTTATTCCCCTTTGGGCTGGCGTTTTATGACGGCCCTCTTCGGAGCAGCCACCGTGCTCTTGACGATGTCCCTGGCCCGCCGGGTCTCTTTATCCTGGCAGGTAGCAACCCTAGCTGGCCTCATCGCCGTATTTGATGGCGTGCTCTTGGTCTCCTCCAAGTTCGGCATGCTGGATATCTTCCAAGTCTTTTTCGTTGTAGCCGCCGCCTGGGCGCTCGCCCGCGATCATAATCAGATGCGCGAGCGCCTCCACAACGCGTTTTTGAAGGACCGGATGGGCTCTTCCGCCTTCGGCCCGCGCTTTGGATTCCGCTGGTGGCGCCTCCTCGCAGGTGTCTGCCTTGGTCTTTCCCTGGGCGTGAAGTGGTCCGGCCTGTACTTCATCATGTTCTTTGGCCTGATGTCCGTCTTTAGCGACCTTGCCCTGCGCAAGCGCTATGGGGTGCGCCGCTATATCCTCGGTACACTGGTGCGCGATACCCCTGCTGCCCTGGCCTCCCTTGTGCTCGTGCCGGTACTGCTCTACGCCTGGACGTGGCGGGCTTGGTTTTCCTCCGAAACCGCCGTGTACCGCCATGCCAAGGTGGATGGGACCATCGAGGATGGATCGTGGCTAATGCACCTGCCCGATTCTTTGGCCGGCTGGTTCTACTACCATTCCTCTGTCTTGGAATTCCATGCCAGCCTTACCTCCTCCGGCGGCCACCATCACCCGTGGGATTCCAAGCCCTGGGCCTGGCTCGTTGGCGCCCGCCCTATTTTGTACTACTCCTCCACAGACCTGCAGTGCGGTGATGGCAGTAACGAATGCCGCAAGATGCTCTACCTCTTTGGCACCCCGGCCATCTGGTGGCTGGTCATCCCGGCCGTGCTGTGGGGACTGTGGTCACTCATTATTCGGCGCAACCGTGCCTTCCTTATCCCCTTGGTGGGCTTTGCGGCAGGCTTCTTGCCTTGGCTCGCGGCCTTTGACCGCCAGATGTACTTCTTCTACGCCACCGCTTTTATCCCCTTTGTCATCGTGCTTATTGCATTAGCTTTAGGCCAGCTCATCGGGCATGGCAAGCCTGTGCGGTGGGGATGGCTGAAGAGCTTGGCCGGCGGCCCTGTACGTTGGGGTACTATCGCCGCCGTGTTCTACCTAGCCCTGGTAGTGGCGATGTTCTTCTATTTCTCTCCCATTTTGTACGGCTACAAGATTCCAGATTCCTGGTACCACTCCATGATGTGGCTGCCGAGCTGGACCTAACCGCGCCTGAATGAAGTTTATTGCGGCTGTGCATTGAGGGACTTCCACCACGCGCGCACGAGGTAGCCCTTTTCCGCCGCCCAAGCCCACGCCAGGCTAATAGTTGCCAGCGCGGTGGCAATAAGGAAATACACCTGCTCAATGGTAACGGTACCCAGCGCTATATCGCGCATTCCAAAGCCGAAGAGGAAGGCAAACATCGTGGTCGATACCGGAAGCAGGCCGGTGAGCGCTGCGGGGCGCCAGGCGCTGAAGAATAGGCCGCAGGCCATGCCAAAGCGTACTGCCGCGCCCTCCATCAGCAGGTTGGCTCGCTCCGGATCCGCAGTGGGATCTAGAACTTTTCCTTCCGCGCCCAACGGTACGAGCCCGGAGGCGTGCACGATGAGGACCACTGCCCAGATCGCAAAGATGGCCCCCATAAGCACCATTGCGGCCCGCGCAACCGTGAGGTTGGCTTGGCGAGCGCTCGCGGTACGTCGCCATTCCGGCTCCACGCCGGCCAAGATGACATCAGAAAGATCCGTGGGCGGAGCCATGCCGGAATCCACGGGCTCCACAAAGCTCAATGAACGCGATAGCGCGGCCGCCTTGTCACGGAAAGCGCGGCATTCGGCGCAGCTTTCCAGGTGAGTATCAATGACGTCCTGGGACAGCTCGGAGTGCTCTCCATCCATATGCGCGGAGATAGCCGCTTGGACCTGGCTATGCGTCAACATTGCTGAGCACCCCGTCCATGCTGGCTCTACCGGAGCCAAAAATTACGATCATCAGCAGGGATAACAGCAATACCAGTGGGTATTCGATTCCACCATCGGCAGCAAATAGCCCGTGGCCCAGGTGCACGAAATACAGGGCACAGCCCATGAGCAATGCGAGTGCCCCGGCGACAAAAGTGGTGAGCAGACCAACGACGAGGAATGCACCGCCGGCCATCTCTCCTATGGCGGCGATATAGCCGGAAAGCTGTGGCTGCGGCACCCCCAGGGCGGAAAATTGCCCCACAGTTTCATCCATGCCGGTCATAAACATCTTGTCCACGCCGTGTGCGATAAAGATTAATCCGAGGACCGCTCGAAACATAAGCAGTGCGGCATCGCGTACGGCAGGTCTATTCATGCTGAACAGATTACCCTGAACCCCTCACCCGATGCGAAGGCAATGGACTACACCCATGCTCCTGGGAAATTCGCCCTTTGGCGGGGGAAGGAAAAGAACACGGCCGCGCGGGCTGTTTCAATGGGAACCACGCACAAAAGATAAAAGGAGAACACCATGAGCGAACCAACTACGCAGTCCGAAGAGCGAACCACCTTGGTCTATGACGATGATGGCCTGGGCCGCCCGCCTTGGGCGATGTCCTCGCCGATGTTAAAGGAGTATTACGACACCGAATGGGGCCTGCCCATTTTCGATGAAGCTGGACTCTACGAGCGTTTGAGTCTCGAATCTTTCCAGTCCGGCCTGTCCTGGGCGGTGGTGCTCAAGAAGCGCGAGGCCTTCCGTGCGGCCTTTTGCAACTTCGATCCGGACAAGGTCGCCCAATTCGGCGAGACTGACGTGGAGCGTTTGCTTGGCGACGCCTCCATTATCCGCAACGAAACCAAAATCCGCGCCGCGATTAATAACGCCAAGGCGACCATCGCTCTGCGCGAGGAAGGCGGGCTGGCGGAGTTCATTTGGGCCTACCAACCTCCAGAAAACCTCTACCCCACCGTGATGGAGGATATTCCGAAAAAGAGCTACGAGTCCAAGCTCATGTCCCGCGAGCTCAAGAAGAAGGGGTTTCGCTTCGTTGGCCCGGTTACCTGTTTCGCCCTCATGGAGGCCATCGGCATGATTGATACCCACCTCATCGGCTCTCATCGCCGCGGCACCTCCGGGGTGTGGCTGGAGAGCGGCGTGCCGAATTATGGCCTAGCGCAGGAATACAACGCGATCGCGAACTCACAGACAGCGAGCGCCGACGAGCTCCACGGCGCTACTAGCTAGTCCGCCACACGCGCTTATCCAGCGCGGCGGGCTGCTAGGTCATCGCGGCGATCGTAGCCATCCGGCCCGGCGTGCGGGCCGTCAAAGTCGCCGTCCTCACCATCGCTATAGCTCAGCGGAAGATGCACGAAGTCCGGGCTCTCATCGTCGATTTCCACGACCACGGCGCCTGGGCGGCGCAGATTGCGTGGAATCTTCAGCTCTTCATCCTCGGTGTTGCGCACGCCCAAACGGGCGCGGCGCAGGTGGCGCACACGGCGGCGCATCAGTGCCTGTTCCTGGCGGACCTGAGAGCGAAGGGCGATCAAGTAGGCCACGGTGAGCACGCCGGCGACCGCAGCCAACCACCAAGTCCAGCCACCAACTACGATGCCGAGGGCCACCGTGAGCACCACAGCCACGGCCAGCCCCAGCAAGGTGCGCTGACGTCGCTGGTAGCGCGTTGCAGACTTTTCCTTTTCCGCTACCGGATCCCAGCCACCGCGGCCCAAACGACGCTGGGCAAATTCGACCTCGTCCTCGGACAGGTCAGTATCCAAGCCGGCTTCGTCTGCTTCCGTGGCCGCTGCTAGTTTCTCGGACCCCTTGGCCTCGGACACATCATCCGCGCCGGCAGGCTCTACGGGGTCATTCTCCCTGACCTCGGCCTTGTCTACGGCGCCCGGATACATGAGGTCTACCGGCGAGGTATAGGTTTCGTCGTAGGTATAAGCATCGCTCGCCACGCTAGAGACAGCTGGAGCGCTAAAGACCTCAGCCTCGGCGGCGGCAACTTCGGCGGCATCGTTCTTCGAGGCCTTGTCCGCGGCGTCGTCCTCGTCCTCCAGGAGCACGTCATCGACATCGTCTGCCTCTGCGGTGTTGGCTTCCTTGTCCGCATCAGCCTGCTGGGAGGCAGGAACCGCAGCTGCCTGTGGCTCGACTGCAGACTCGTCTTCTTCTGCAATCGCTTCTTCCACCAATTCGCCGTCGATGGTTTCTGCCTGTTCCTTGGATTCTTCACCCGCGGTGGAGGCGGAAGCGCCAGTAAACGCTCGGCTACCGCTGCCGAAGGGCTGGGACTTGGCCCGGCGTGCGGCGCCGGCAATCGTTACGGAGCGCGACGAGGGCTTGGTGGTCTCGGCATCGGATTCACTGTTGGCAGCGTCTGCAACCTCGACGACTTCGTAGTCCGCCTCGTCTTCATCGTCACGGCGGTGGACGTCTTCAGCGCGCAGGCGCGGACGACGCCGGCCAGCGACCTTGCCGGAATCTCCTTCAAAGAGGACCCGGGTATCTTCAAAGGCCTCACCGGTATGGCTCATTGGGCGATTATTCCTACCCAATAGCCACGGTGCGAGCACGAAGAGCCACACCACGATGATCGCGATAATCGGCACAGCTGTCGACACGAAAAGGACCTTCCCCTTGGATACAGATGATTACTCCACCTTAAACGGTGAAACCGCACCGTAGCACCCCAAATTCGCACAAATTACAATGTTGTGACTTATGTGAAAATTGAGGTGGGAATCCCAGCGGTTAGGCCGCTATTTCACGCCAGTCGTCCAGCTTGACGCAGGCGCTCCACCGCCGTAGAGGCAAAGTCTTCTTTCACCAACGCCACGTAGTGGTGGTCCTGCCACGCGCCGTCGATATGTAGATTGCGCCGCAAATACCCCTCATGCCGGAACCCGTTGGCAGCCAAGACGCGGCCCGAGGCTGGGTTGTGCTCCAGATAGGTGGCGGTCACGCGGTGCAAACCCACCCGTCCAAAGGCATGGTCCACGCCTAAAGCGGTGGCGGCCGTAGCCACCCCGGCGCCGTGAACCGCGGAGTATACCCAGTAGCCAATCCAGCAATCGCGAATGCTGCCATGCTGAATGTTTCCCAGGGTTACCTGCCCTGCGAATTTCCCCTCCACCTCAATGACAAGCGGGATCACCAGCGCCTCACGCGCGGCGGTGCGCAGGTACATCAGGTGATTCCACCACGCCTGCTGGCTATGCGCCGCCGCCCACGGTGCGGCTTGGGTCGGCTCAACCGGACGGAGGAAGCTTTCATCGTCGATGCGCTGACGCCGCCACTCATGGCCGTCGGAACGCAGCAGGGGGCGCAAACGCATCCGCGCCCCCGAGGGAAAGACAGAAGAGGAGGGAAGCTGGACAAAAGGAGTAGATTCCGGCCACCCCGGATGCATGTCATCGGTGGGGCCGGTAGCAGGATGGCGAAACCTATCCGCCGCGTTGCCGAAAGGATCGAGCATTAGCTGCGCTGGGTCAAAAACAACACATCTACTACATCGCCTGGGCGGATTTCTGTGACCTCTTCCGGCACGCGAATCATGGCGTTGGCCTCTGAGAGGCCGGCCAAGAGGTGTGCCGGGGCACCTGCGGCACCGCCGAGGCCTTCCACCAAGTAGTCCGCGGTTTCGGCATCGCGCATCAGGCGAGCGCGGATGAAGCCGCGCCGGCCGGGGCGAGAATCGATGTGGTTCAACGCGCGGGCACGCACCACACGGCGGTGCGCATTCCGCTTGCCCAGCGCCAAGCGGATAAGCGGGCGGATATACACCTCAAAGACCACAAGCGCGGACACCGGATTGGACGGCAGCAAGAAAGTAGGAATGCGCTCCTCGCCCATCAGCCCAAAACCTTGGACGGAGCCGGGGTGCATGGCCACGCGCGAGGTATCAATATCACCAAGGTCGTCGAGAATCTCGCGGATTGCTTCGGCACCAGCGCCACCCACCGCGCCGGAGATAACCAGCACCTCGCTGCGGGCAATGTGCTTTTCCAACGCTTCGCGGATACGACGCGGCTCACCTTCGGCAATGCCCACGCGGTGCACCTCTGCCCCGGCTTCGCGGGCCGCGGCAGCCAAGGAATAGGAGTTCACGTCAAAGACCTGCCCCAGCGCCGGCTCTTGGTCCAAGTCAACCAACTCGCGGCCAAAGGAAATGATGGTAATACGCGGGCGCGGATACACCAGCACCTTTGAGCGGCCCACCGCGGCTAGAAGGCCAATCTGAGCTGGGCCCAGGACGGTGCCGGAGGATACAGCGACATCGCCAGGCTGGATATCGTCGCCTACCCGGCGCACAAAGTCACCAGAGCGCACCGGGCGGTGGGCGGTAACGCGCTTGCGGCCGCGGTCGGTCCACTCGAGGGGAAGGACGGCGTCGGCAAGCGTGGGCAAAGGCGCACCCGTATATACGCGCACCGCTTGCTTAGGTTGCAAGCGCAGCGGCTGCTTGGAGCCGGCCGGAACCTCACCCACCACGGGCAAGGAACGCTCTACCTCCGGCTGCGGGGAATCCGCATCCTCTTCGCCCTCAGTGGACTGGTTCTCCTGGTCCTTGTGGCGGCGCACCCGCAGACCCCGCTCGCCGCCAATATCCACGGCGCGCACCGCGTAGCCATCGATGGCCGCTTGCGGGAAGCCTGGCAGGGGTTGGTTAGCCTGTACCTGCTCGGCGCACATCAAACCCAGCGCGTTGGAAATACCGATGCGCACCGGCTCCGGCGTCGTCGCCGCATCCGTTACCAGCGCCAACTGGTCATCAACTGAACGCATAAGGTCTATGCCCGCCCTTTCTTCGCTTCCACATCCTTAGCCACTAGGAAATCCCTAGGCTAGGCCGTGCTCGTCCTCATACTCGGCGATGATGTGCTTAATCGCTTTATACAGCGTGGGGCCGTACTTTTCATCGCGCAGGCCAAAGTCCACGTTGGCGGGGATATAGCCGCCGGGATTGCCCAAATCATGGCGCTTTCCTTGGTGGACTACCACGTGGACGGGCTCACCCTCCTCGATGAGGAGCTCGATGGCGTCAGTAAGCTGCAGCTCGCCGCCCTTGCCCGGCTTAATGCGGCGCAGGGCATCAAAGATCTTGCGGTCCAAAAGGTAGCGGCCGGTGGCCACGAGGTTAGAAGGAGCATCCTCTACTGCCGGCTTTTCCACCATGCCCACGACCTTCTTCACGCCAGGGGCATCGGTATCTTCCACGTCGAAGACGCCGTAGTTGTAGGTCTGCTCGCGCGGGACCTCGAAAGCGCATAGCACGCTGCCACCCAATGCCGCGCGCACACGCGCCATATCGGCCATGACGGTGGCGGGCAGCACAATGTCATCGGGGAGCATGACGGCGAAGGAATCCTCGTCTTCCCCAAGGACCTCTTCGGCAAGGCCCACCGCGTGGCCCAAGCCCAGCGGCTTTTCCTGTTCCACCGCAACGGGGTGAATGAGCTGGTTGGCGCGCTTAACCTTGGCCACCTGCTCGTTCTTGCCGCGGGATTCAAGGGTCTCTATCAGCTCGGGAAAAGCCTCGAAGTGGCGCATGACTTCTTGCTTATCGGGCGCGGTAATCACCGCCAGACGGCGCGCACCTACAGAAGCTGCCTCCTCTGCGATGAGTTCGATGCCGGGAGTATCAACAACGGGCAGTAGTTCCTTGGGAACCGTTTTGGTGGCGGGCAAAAATCGGGTGCCCATACCTGCCGCTGGAACTACAACCGTGGTGATTCCGCGGGCGGAATCTTCGCGTTCTATAGCCATGCACAATAGCGTACAACGCCACATTATTTTCCCGTGCACCGCTACGCCGCGGGGTTATGATTTATTTATGACCTCTTCCATTACCGCCAAAAACGAGCTGCGGGCCCGCTTGGTCCAGGCCCGCCGCGAACTATCCTCCGAGGACCACGATGCCTTTACCGCTGGCGTGCGTAAGCATCTCGAATCCGAACTCACCGAGTCCATGACCGTGGCCGCCTACTGGCCTTTGGGTTCTGAGCCCGGTGGTGCGGACTTTGTGCCGTGGCTCAAGGCCCATGTTTCCCGCGTTCTCCTGCCAATTTCCGGCGAGAATGGCACGCTGACCTTTGCCGAATACCGCGGCAAGGAAGCCATGCACACCAGCCCATTGGGTTTGAATGAGCCCCAGGGCCCAAGCTTTGATAGCAGCGTGCTGGCCGAGTGCGATCTAGTGCTCGCCCCCGCCATGGCAGTAGATGCCAAGGGCAACCGCATGGGCAAGGGCGGCGGCTACTATGACCGCGCACTAGAGCCGCTTCCCCACGGTAAGCCGCCGGTTTTCGCCATGGTCTACCCCTCCGAATTCCTAGACGAGCTGCCTACCGAGGACCATGACCGCAAGGTTGATGCCGCCGTCACCGCAGAGGGCATCACCCGCTTCTAGTTTTTAGAGTGCGGGAACCATGCGCGGTTTCGGGCAGTCTAAAAGAGTATGCCCACTTCGCGTATACCCCGCCTCGTTTCCACCCTTCGTACCCCTGGCCACCGCCGCGGCGTTGTAGTGCGCCGCGCCATTGCGGTGGCCCTTCTTATTGCCGCGCTGGCTTCGGCCTTGTCTGCGGCTAAGGAACTGCCGCGCGTTCCCGTCTTTAGCCGCGACCTGCCTGCGGGGGCGGAGCTGGCGCTTGCCGACGTCGACTTGGCCCGCCTTCCTTCTTCTTCCATCCCCGATTCCGCGGTAGCGGCAAATCCAGAAGAACTTACTGGTCGCGTGATTACCGCCGCAGCCGGCAGGGGCGAGGTGATTACCGATGCGCGTCTTTTGGGAGAAGACCTCGTCTCCAGCTTGGTCGGCGGATCGGAAGCCGCGGCTGCGCGGATGATCCCGGTCAAGCTCGCCGAGCCAGACATCATCCCCCACCTACACCATGGCGATACCGTGGACGTGGTGACCGCCGTCGATGCCGCGCCCTCCCCTGCTGGAGAAGGCGAGGCGCCCACAACGCCCACCGCGCGCGTTATCGCCACCGGCGGGCGCGTGGTGTCGACCTCTAGCGCCGAAGGCGAGGCCTCTTCCTCTACGGTTTTGCTCGCGCTGCCCCATGACCATGCCAATGATGTTGCCGCGGCGTCATTAAGCCAGCCGCTCACGGTGGTCATAGTTGGTGATCGCGCTCACCCGCAACAGCGCTAGGCCTTTTCAGCCACAACAGTTGTGGTTGGATACCGCCTACATTAAGGTTTCACGATGCCCATGGTTCACACCAAACTTTAGTTATTCCCAGAAAGGTTCGTGCATATCACCATGCTCAAGGGTTTTAAAGACTTCATTATGCGCGGCAACGTCATCGAACTTGCCACCGCAGTCATCATCGGCTCCGCCTTCACCGCGATCGTCACCGCCGTTACTGACTCCATCATCCAGCCGATCATCAATTCCCTTGGGTCTGCTGAGGTGGACGGCCTAGGCTTCCAGATCACCGACAACAAGAACACCCTCGTGGACTTCGGCGCTGTAATCACCGCAGCGATTAACTTCCTCATCATCGCCGCAGTGGTCTACTTCCTCATCGTCATGCCGCTGAACAAGCTCACCGAGGCCGCTAAGCGCCGCCACGGTGTAGACCCTGAGGCTCCGGCACCAACCTCCGAGGAACTGCTCGCGGAAATCCGCGACCTGCTCGAGGCCCAGAATGTCTCCGATAAGGACATCCCGGGTACCGGCATTGACGGTTCCGCCCCCGGCGCTGCCGACGCCGATTACGGTTCTACCGGCGGCGGCCGCCACCAGGCCTAGTACCCTGCGCTGCATATACAACGCAGAGCCCGCGGTTTCATTTCTCCGGAAGCGAAACCGCGGGCTTTTTGGATACCTCTGTGGCTGCAGACCTGCATCCTGTTTTAGGCACTAGCCGCCGTAGTGTGGGGGCTGATTCTCTCGGTAGAACTGTTCATCGCGCTGGCCGGACTCCCCCTCTGCCGCCGCCGAATCCCCGTCATCGACGGTAACGATTCTCTCTTCATCGGCACCGTGGGCAGCGGGTGCGCCGGGTTTATCAGCACTACGGTCATAGTCGGCAGCAGCAGATTGGCGAAATACTCGCCGGCGATTTCTCCGCGACGTCATAGAAAATTCCCTGCGGTTACTGGACGCTAGATTGCTGCAGCTGGTCAATGAGGTGGTGTACCAGGGGCGCCAAGGTAGCCATGCCATCGCGGACGGCAGCTCGCGAGGAGGCAAGGTTGACCACTACGGTAGAACCCGAAACACCAGATAGGCCGCGGGACGTGCAGGCATCCACCGCGCCGCAGGCTTGGCCAGAAGAACGCAGCGCCTGTGCCACGCCCGGAACCATCTTGTCGATGACAGACCGGGTAGCCTCCGGAGTCTTATCGCGCGGGCCTACACCGGTACCGCCCACGGTGAGGACCACGTCCACGCCACCGACCACGGCGGTCTCAATGGCCTGGCGGATCTTGGATTTCTTGGAACGGACCACGATGGCGCCATCAACACGGAAATTGGCCTCCGCCAGCAACTCACTTACCAACTGCGAAGTGCTATCGGATTGCTCACCAGGATGGTCAGTGACAATCACAATAAGCCCACGGCGCGGGGCAGCAAGGCTATCCTCCTGCTCGCTTGCCAGCAGGAAGGCATCATCGGGTTCGGCAACATCCATCAAGGAATCGCGCCTGGTCGCGCCGTCGGGCTGCGCGGAGTCGGTCACATCGTGCTGCGAATCTGGCATTTTTCTCCTTAAGTTAAGGCATTGAGGCCTTGTGGCGGGGTGAGGTACGGCGCATTTAGCACCTAATGAGGTCTTGCACAGTAATTTACTCGCCTGAGAGGGTTACCTCTACCTGACGAGATTCATCCGAGTCTTCGCGGGTAACCTCCAAGGTCACCGTCGCGCCAAAGTCTTGCGATCGCGCCGCCGCGATGAGCGCATCGGCGTTTTCGATCAGACGATCGTTGACGCGGGTAACAATGTCGCCATCCTTTAGGCCCGCCTTATCTGCTGGGCCACCCGGCTCCACCCCGGCGATGCGGGCACCATTGCCGTCGTCGCGCGCTAGCACCTTCACGCCAAGGGTCGGGTGGGAAACTTTGCCGTCATTAATGAGCTCATCTGCCATGCGCTTGGCAAAATTGGATGGGATTGCAAAGCCCAAGCCAATGGAGCCGCCCTCGCCGGAGGAACTATTAGACAGCGAAGCAATCATGGAGTTCATGCCCACGATATTGCCGTCTCGATCCACCAGGGGGCCGCCCGAGTTGCCAGGGTTTACTGCGGCATCGGTCTGAATGGCGTCAATCAATGAGGACTCGCCACCATCCTGGGATGCGCGCACGGGACGGTTCTTCGCAGATACGATGCCCGAGGTCACGGTAGCATTCAACCCCAAAGGAGACCCCACGGCCACCACCTCCTGGCCTACAGCAACGGAATCGGAGTCGCCGAACTGCAAGAAGGGCAAGTCCTTGACGTCCTTGATCTTCACGATGGCCACGTCCGTATTCGCATCCGAGGCCACCACGTTAGCTTCATGCTTGCTGCCGTCATTCATGGTCACTTGCATCATGCCACCGTGTTCAGCACCGGCAACCACGTGGTGGTTGGTCAGTACATAACCATCTGGGGAGATGACAGAACCGGAGCCTTCAGCCCCACCAGCACGAGTCATCGTCTGGATAGAAACCACCGCCGGCAAAACCTTGGAGGCTACTTCTTCCACAGAACCCTGTTCCGGTTCCTTACCGGTGCTATTGTTTGCCGGCTCAGCCTTGAGGGCTTCATTGACCACGGAGGTATCGTTATTGCCTCCCCCAGAACTCATGCCGACCACAGCGCCGGCAATCGAGCCTGCGGCGATGGCAGCGACGGCCGCCAGTGCGGTGGCGGCGCCCAAGCCGATTTTCTTCTTTTGCTCCGGCTGCGGAGGCAGCGGGGTGACCATCGGCCCTTCCTGCCCCTGACCACTAAAGCTTTGGGTCTGTGGGGCATTCGGATAGGGCCCCAGCGAACCTAGCGTTCGCGGGTCATCGCCTTCAGCACCGCCGCGCGGCTGATTCCAGCCCTGCGAATAGGAACCGGTCTCATACGCCTGCGCACCAGCACCACTATAAGGACCAGTGTCATCGCTGTAGGGGCCAGCATTTCCGGCACCCGCGCCCGGCTGTCCGGTCTCCCCAAAGTTCGGACCACCCTGAACCGGCTCGGCCCTACCCGGACCTTCCTGGGATTCTCCCTCTGGGGAGTTTCCATCAAAGCCGCGGTAATCGTCATTCCTCATGTTCATGAGAAAACTATGCCTCACTTCGCTTGGTCAAGACTGATATTGATCTGCCAACCTACTAGGAATTCCTGGAAGGATGCTGTATTACCTCACCAGTATAAACGCTTGTACGCTAGCCCTGATTAAACCAACGCTGCGCAAAGATTTCACCCCGGTCGCTCGGGTCTTCCTTATCACCCGGCAGCCCCTCATGCGGGTCTGCCAAACCGTCCACGAAAATCTCACCCGGCGCAGGCTTACCCGGCAAAATGACTTCCATGCGGGTGCCACCATCATTAGACTCGCGGATCTTGATCGTGCCATCGTGGCGTTCAATTACCGATTTCACAATGGCCAAGCCCAAGCCCGAGCCCGGCATGGAACGCGCTTCTGCCGAACGGTAGAAGCGTTCAAAGACCTTCTCCCGCTCCTCCGGTGCAATGCCAGGCCCAGAGTCATCAAAGCGCAGGCGCACCTCGTGGGAGGATAGCTGCTCCATGGATACGCGCACCGTGCCAGTTGCCGGCGACCACTTAGCCGCATTGTCCATGAGGTTAAGCGTTGCACGGCCCAATGCGAAGGGGTCGCCGTCCAGCTCCCACGGGATAAAGCGCACCAAGAACTCCACATCGGGACGGCGGCGGCGCGCACGCTCCAGCGAAGCCATCATGACTTCACAAAGGTCAACCGGTTCCGGTTCGCGCTCATTGCCGTCCTCGCGCGCCAAATCAACGAGGTCCCCAATCAAGGTGGAGAGCTCATTCATCTGGGACATCACGTCATCTTCGAGGTCTTTGCGGTCCTCATCGCTCATGCCAAAGCCACCACCGGCGCGATTGAGCATCATCAAAAGCTCAATATTGGTACGCATAGAGGTCAGCGGGGTCTTCAACTCATGTCCAGCATCGGCTACGAACTGAGCCTGCTGCGAACGGGATTCCTGCAGTGCCTCCAGCATCTGGTTAAAGGAGGTGGTCAACTGCGCCATCTCGTCGTTATTGGAGACCTCAATAGGACGCAGGTCGTTGGTCTGCGTCACGTAATCCACCGCTCGCTTCAGCCGGGCGATGGGTTGCATACCGGTTTTGGACACGATGAGGCCGGCAAAAATGGCGAGCAAGATGCCAAGGCCAACGATAATCAGAAGCACCGTGCCCAAGATGGCTATGAGCCCTTGCGTAGGTGCGAGAGACTGAGCGACGACCACGGTAGAGCCGAGATCATGACGCTTGGCCAACACCCGCTCGCCGCCGACGGTACGCACGGAAGTTTCCGTGTAATCCTCCGTCCGGTGGAAGTCCCCGCCCACAGGAATGGTGTCGCCGTAGGAAAAGCTCATGGAGGGCGGTGATAGGGCTACACGGGTGCCAGGGTTATAGGCCTTAAAATCCTTGATTTCCTGGTCCACGTTATCCATGAACCGCGGGTCTTGGCTTTGCCGCAACAAGACATCGGCCTTGGCCTCCAAGCGCTCATCGACGGAGGCAGTAAGGGACATAGAAACTACCCAATACGTTGCCAGCGTCATCAAGGCAACGGCTACGGCCACCACAAGGCCGGTAACAGTAGCAAGGCGCCACCGCAGTGGCGTCCGTGAAGCCCAACTCCCCTGACGATCAGAGAACTCGGTAAGAGGGGTGGACTGTACCTTCCCGGAAGCCACCGCAGGGGAAGCGGGCTTCCTTAAAATCACGAATTAGACTCCCTCAAAACATAGCCCACACCACGGACGGTGTGGATGAGGCGAGCATCGCTCTCGCCCTCCGTCTTCTTACGCAGGTAGCCGATATAGACCTCGAGAGCATTGCCGGAGGTAGGGAAATCGTATCCCCATACTTCTTCCAGGATCTTGCTGCGCGAGAGAACCTTGCGGGGATTTTCCATCAGCAATTGCAGCAGCGCAAACTCGGTACGCGTCAAGGAAATGGCCCGGCCACCGCGGCTTACTTCGCGGGTATCGGCATCAAGTTCAAGGTCCTCGAAGCTAAGCTTGCTTTCCACCGGAGCTTCAGCGGCGATGGAATCTGCAGCGGCACGCCGTACCAAGGAGCGCACGCG
This sequence comes from Corynebacterium sp. CTNIH16, assembly GCF_032821655.1. NCBI lineage: Bacteria > Bacillati > Actinomycetota > Actinomycetes > Mycobacteriales > Corynebacteriaceae > Corynebacterium > Corynebacterium sp. CTNIH16. The sequence continues at coordinate 153,270 of NZ_JAVBIG010000005.1, forward strand.
GGCCAAGAGCTCTTCCAATGCGAACGGCTTTGGCAGGTAATCATCCGCTCCGGCATCGAGGCCAGCCACGCGATCCGAGACGCCATCGCGCGCGGTCAGAACGAGGATTGGACGATCCCAACCCTCACTGCGCAGGGTACGGCATACTTCTAGTCCATCCATGTTGGGCATCATGACGTCCAGAATCACCAATTCGGGATTCTCAGCGCGCACCGTCTCCACGGCTTCCAAGCCGTCGTTAGCGGTCAGCACTTCGTAGCCGTTAAAGCGTAGGGAACGGCGTAGCGATTCGCGGACGGCTTGTTCATCATCCACCACAAGGATTTTCATAGTCCTAATTATTACTGATGACAGTCAACTTCATGAAGTTAAGGGAAATATTTACCCCCATAGCCCCCCAAATACAGTTAAAACATGCTTATAGGAGGCTTCTAAAGCTAAAAATCCCCGCCCAGCCCTCTAAAGAGAGCGGACGGGGAGATTAAAGAGCGAGCTTAGAACTGCTCTACGTCAACCAGGCCCAGCTTGGCAGCCTTAACCAGGCGGCGCGGGATGCGGACGGTCTGGCCATCGATGGTGACTTCCTGGAGGGCTACATTGTCAGCCTTCCACTGGGAACGGCGTGCGTGGGTGTTCGCACGGGACTTCTTAAACTTAGGAGTTGCCATTTTCTACTCTCCTCCTTACGCGTTCTTCTTCTTGCGGCGTGCCATGCCACCGAAGCGCTGGTTGAAGCGCTCGACGCGGCCGGCGGTATCCATAACGCGCTGTGCACCAGTCCAGAACGGGTGGGACTCAGCGGTAACGTCAACGACGATCAGTGGGTACTCGTTGCCGTCTTCCCACTCAACGGTGCGGTCGGAGGAAGCGGTGGACTTGGTCAAAAAGGAGTGACCGGTACCAGCATCACGGAAGACTACCGGGTGGTAATCCGGGTGAATATCTTTCTTCATATATATTCCCTCAGGGTTGGACTACGGGTCGGTTCCACACGCTTGGTGAGGATCGTGCCCGAGTTGGGACGTACAAATTTCACTCTGTTAACCGCGCGCCGCGTGGCACGGGTCAACAACCTGAATTATCCTACAGCCAACTAACCCATATACGAAATCCCCAACCAGCGGCGACCACTCATTTCACTCACGTTTCTTGCATCACGCCTGGCGGCACCCCACAGGCAAACACCACCCCAGCACGGCAAACGGCCAAGGTGCCGCAGCGAGGCAGCGATTAGGTAATTCGCGCCCGAGGCTGTAAGATTTTCCCTTGCTGTTGTCAAAATATACGTTTTACGCCCCGTCTACTGGTGTTTGACGATGGCGCCGCACCCGCTCACACCTCACTTTTGAGCACTGCCACCCTCACACGGCAGTCGGCGCTTCATTGTCTATAGCCATGATGTGGGCGGCTAGGAGAAAGAAGACCCATGTCGGCTATTTGCCAGGTAACGGGCCGCAAGCCGGAATTCGGCAAGCAGGTCTCGCACTCGCACCGCCGCACTTCGCGCCGTTGGAACCCCAACGTGCAGCGTCGTCGCTACTACCTGCCCTCTGAGGGCCGTACCATCACCCTGAACGTTTCCACGAAGGGCATGAAGATCATCGACCGCGATGGCATCGAGTCCGTTGTGGCTAAGATTCGCGCACGTGGGGAGAAGATTTAAGTATGGCACGTAACGATATCCGCCCAATCATCAAGCTTAAGTCCACTGCGGGCACCGGTTACACCTACGTGACCCGTAAGAACAAGCGCAACAACCCGGATCGCATCACCTTGAAGAAGTTCGATCCGATTGCCCGCAAGCACGTCGAATTCCGCGAGGAGCGATAATCAATGGCTAAGAAGTCCAAGATCGCTAAGAACGAGCAGCGCAAGGAAATCGTCGCCCGCTATGCGGAGCGTCGCGCTGAGCTCAAGAAGATCATCAAGAACCCGAACACCCCGGATGAGGAGCGCCTGGAGGCTCAGTTCGAGCTGAACCGCCAGCCTCGTGACGCTTCCCCAGCCCGCGTACGTAACCGTGACGCTGCCGATGGCCGCCCACGCGGTTACCTCCGCAAGTTCGGCCTGTCCCGTGTCCGTATGCGCGGCATGGCTCACCGTGGTGAGCTGCCGGGCGTTCGTAAGTCCAGCTGGTAAAGGGGTAATTGCACAATGGCTAATAAGCGCAATAACCAAAAGAAGTTCCGTATGGAGCAGAGCCGTCGCCCAAAGAAGAACCCTTTGAAGGCTGAGGGCATCGAGAAGGTGGACTACAAGGACACCAAGACTCTGCGTCTGTTCATCTCGGATCGTCACAAGATCCGTTCCCGTCGCGTCACCGGTTTGACCCCGCAGCAGCAGCGTCAGGTTGCTACCGCAGTCAAGAACGCACGCGAAATGGCTCTCCTGCCGTTCACCACCCGCTAAACAGTAGCTGGGTATCAACAGCGCACTTTTGCCGCTGGCAAGTGTGACACGGTAAAAGAACCATAAGCTTTCGCCGCCTCCCTCCCCGAGGGCAGGCGGCGAAAGTCGTTTTAGCCCTCCTATCCCTTCTGCGCGGCCCACATGCCCGGATCACAGAACCGAAGTGTTAGATTGAAAACATTCGTGCACCCCGCAGCCGGCGGGGAAGCACCGGCCCCGCACTAGTGAAAGGCAGTGAGCAATGGCCCTGCACCAATCCCTACTCGATCTTTCCGAGCTCGCCCCGCACTGCCAGTCCCGCGCTACGGCCCGCGGACTGCTCGCAGAGGCCCAAGATATCTTGCGCAACGCGGTCGCCCACCAGGACAATGAGATTGAATTAGCCAACTGGTATTCCCGGCTGATTACGGATATTGTTCGCTCCCCGGGGGTCAACTCCCCAGTCCGTCTTAGCGGCGCGGCCGCCCGTGGCGACCAGCTGCCCTCCATGCCCGTGGTGTGGATGGGCGACGATGCCGATCTGCAAGAGGTCTTCGCCGATGTCGGTCTCCAAGCTCACGCAGCCACCGATTCCATCGCCGCGCGCGTCGACGCCGGCCTGTCCCTTGGAAGCGGCGGGGAACAAGCACTGCTAGAAGAAGCCTTGGGCCAGCGCCCGCCTGCCCTAAAGATGGTCGATGGCCTGCCGGACCGCGATGCAGCGGTCGATATTAAGGCCACGCTGCTCTCCCCCATTGCAGCTATCGCACGCTGGGCGGCACCTGGACCGCGCCCGACCGTTGACCGCCTGGCGATTGGCGTGGAACGCGATCTGCTTACAGCCGCGGACGCAGAGTCTTTGGACCTAGCGTGGCGCACCGGTTATGCGTTAGAGTTGCGCCGTTGGTATGAGGGCGTTAGCGATCGGCCGGCCACGCTGCGCGATCTTCCGCCGCTGGATCGCACCGCTTATGGTTCGGCGTGCCGCATTGTCTCGGCTGCGTTTGAATCCATTTCCCGGCGGGCAGAAGAATATAAATAGTCTCTACGGTGCGGATTCGGAAGCTGCACCTCATCGGGCATAAGATTGTACAGTTGACTATTAAAAGCGATTTCCCTTTGTGAAAGGAGGCGTCCCACCGCATGGCAGGCAATGTCGGTAGGCCGCGTAAACACAGCCCGCGGCGCAGAGGCAATAGCGCCCGTGAGGAGATCTTGGACGCCTCCTCCGAGCTTTTCACTACCCAGGGTTTTGCAACCACGTCCACGCACCAGATTGCAGACGCGGTAGGCATCCGTCAGGCGTCGCTGTACTACCACTTCCCGTCCAAGACGGAGATTTTCCTGACGCTGCTCAATTCCACCATTGAGCCCTCCCTGGAATTGGCCGATGAATTGGCGGGCACCGACGCCGACCCGGCTCAGCGCCTGTGGTCTTTGGTTGCCGCAGAATCGCGTCTGCTGCTTACCAGTGGCTGGAACGTGGGCCGCCTGTATCAGCTGCCGGTGGCTAATTCTTCGGAGTTCTCCGAGTATCACGAGTCGCGCGACCGCCTGCAGAATCATTTCCGCTCCACCGCCGCCGCCATTGTGGGCGAGGATGACCCCCGCGTGGAGCTTCCCTTCCACATTGCGCTGTCCGTTATTGAGATGCGCCCCAATAACGGCACCCCTCCGTTTGACGCTTCCCAGTCGGTTCCGGAGACTGCCGCCATGCTTGCCGACGCCGCCTTGGCCGTCCTCGACGCCTCCGTCCCCGACAATGCCGAAGAAACTACCTTGGAGCTGCTGAAGAACCGCAACGACTCCATCTCTGCGGCCGCCGCCGCAGCGGCCGACCGCAAGAAGAAGTCGCGCTAGCCCGTCGTTCCTCTCGTTAGCGCTGCCACGACTCCGTGAACTCGCCCGTGGCGGCCAATCCGCCGCCCTCGCGCACGCTCACGCCACTCGGCGTCACCACGATGATCGACGGATCAGCATTGACGTAGTAGTTATTGCCGTCTTGGGTAACGTCGCTTGTTTGAAACTGACCATCAAACATCGACGAGCGATAGAACTTGACGCCACCACCCGTTTCACAAATGATGACCCTGCCGTCGGGACCAGCCCCAGCGAACAAGGCACGCTCAAAGCGCTGACAGTTGGCGTAGCCGCCATCGAGCCATCCGTACTCATTGAAATTAGAAATGTAGTTTCCCACACCAGTTTTCTGACCCCCACCGGTGGAAGACGGGGCCTCCTGCTTCTCCGTCTGCGTGACCGTGACTACCGGCGATTCCTCAGGGGATTCCTTGGTTACGGTCTCTTGCGCGGCCGTAGTTTCCTCGGCGGTCTCCTCTTCTTTGTCGGAGTTATTGACCGTAGTCATTCCACTGCCCTCACCTTTGAAGCTGGGAGCGGATTCATCCGTGGAGTTACTGCAACCACTCAGCGCGAGGCTGGCGGCCACGAGCGGGACGAAGCCTGCGGCAATAAGCGGGCGGAGGCTTAAGCGAGAAGTCATGAGTTTTCCTTTCTACTGACAGCCTTAACAGGCAGGGCTGGGCCACTGGGTTTCGGTCTGCGCTAGGGCTTCGGCCATGGAGGTAAGCACCGATTGCGCGGAGGCGTACTGACCATCAGGGGAGGATGCAATCAGTGCCACGGCGACGTCGTGCCCGTCAAGCTGCACGATGCCCATCTGCCGCACGTCGTAGGCGCCGGCGGGGCTCGGGCCCCAGCCGCCCTTCATCAAGGCGCCCGGCAGGGTGCGCAGGCCGTAGGCTTGGGCGGGATCGGCGACACCCATGGCGTCGATAATCGGCTGGGCGCCTTCAACGCAGCGCACCCCGGCCATGAACTTTGCTTGGTTGGCTACGCCCCACATGGTTTGGCCAAAAGCCGTAAATTCCGGCCGGGTGACCTAGGATTGGACTTGGGTGGCGGTATCGCCCCCCTCCGCGATGACGCTTTGTGTGGCCTGCGCGGCGGCGGCCCCCTCCCCTAGTGCCGCCCACGCCGCCTTGGCGGCCTCGTTATCGGAGTAGGTGATTGCAGAGGACACTAGCTGGCCATCGGCCGCACCCGTGCGATTCGCCGCGATCAGCACCGGCACCTTGGAGGTTGACCACGCGGCCTCGGGAGCGGTGCGCCCGGCTTCAATGGCGGTCGTGCCATCGGAGACGGCGATGCCCACATCGCCGTGTTCGGCCACGATGCGGTCAAGCACGGCTTGGACATCACCGGAAGGGGCCGCGGCCGGTGGCTCCGTAGAGGAGGAAGGCGCAGACGAGGCAGCCGGTGGTGCTGATGAGACCGCGGGCGCTGCGGACGTGGTCTCTTTTCCGTAGAGGGGATCTGCCGTGCCACGTGCTTCGGTGTTGACGAAAGTAGGGGAATTATCTGCCGCATCCTCATCGCCGCAGGCGCTCAGGGTGAGCGCGCAGGCGATAAGGGCGGCTGCCGGGCCCCAGGCCCGGCGGATAGGGAATGTCATGGCATTGAGCTTAGGCTAGTGCGCGAAGTGGCGGGTGCCGGTCAGGTACAAAGTAACGCCGGCTTCCTTCGCTGCCGCGATGACTTCTTCGTCGCGGATGGAGCCGCCGGGCTGGACAACGGCCTTAACGCCGGCGTCGAGAAGCACCTGCAAACCATCGGCGAACGGGAAGAAGGCATCGGAAGCAGCGAAGGAGCCCTCAGTGCGGTTGGCACCATCGGCTAGGGTATTGGCGCGCTCGACGGCGAGTTTGGCGGAGTCAACGCGGTTGACCTGGCCCATGCCCACGCCCACGGTGGCATTGTCCTTGGCCAGCAAGATGGCATTGGACTTCACCGCACGCACGGCGCGCCATGCGAACTCGAGCTCAGCCAAGTCGGTCTCGTTGAGGGCCTCGCCCGCGGCCAGGGTCCAGTTAGCCGGGTTATCGCCCTCGGCCTGGTAGGTATCTGGCTCTTGGGTGAGCACGCCGCCAGAGATGTACTTGCGCTCCTCGTGCTGGTCTTCGTGCTCTGCCTGTAGCACGCGCAGATTCTTCTTGGCCTTGAGGACTTCGATGGCGCCGTCCTCATAGGAAGGAGCAACGATGACCTCGGTGAAGATCTCCTTGACCTGCTCGGCCATCTCTACGGTGACCTCGCGGTTGACGGCAACCACGCCACCGAAGGCGGACATTGGGTCGCACGCGTGCGCCGCGCGGTGGGCAGCGGCGATGGACTCCTCGGACACGGCAATGCCGCATGGGTTGGTGTGCTTGATAATCGCAACGCAGGGGCGCTCGTGGTCCCACGCGGCGCGCCAAGCGGCATCCGCATCCTGGTAGTTGTTGTAGCTCATCTCCTTGCCATTGAACTGAGTGGCATTGGCAAGGCCCTTGGAACCGATGCGGGTAACGGTGGCCGCCTGGTGAGAGTTCTCGCCGTAGCGCAGCGGGGTGGTTTGCCCCTCCTCGCTGAGCTGGTCCACGAACCAGGCGGAGACGGCCGCATCATAATCCGCGGTGTGCAGGAAAGCATCGCGGGCAAGGCCACGGCGCTGCTCCAGGGTAAAGCCACCGTTGGTGACGGCTTCCACGGCTTCACCGTAGCGGGAAGGGTCTACCACAACGGCGACAGACGGGTGGTTCTTGGCGGCTGCGCGCACCATGGACGGGCCGCCGATATCAATCTGTTCCACGCAGCCATCAAAGTCCGCGCCCGAGGCCACGGTCTCGCGGAAGGGATACAGGTTGACCACGACGAGCTGGAAAGGCTCTACCTCGAGCTCGGAGAGCTGGTTGAGGTGATCTTCCTTGCGGGTATCGGCCAGGATGCCGGCGTGCACGCGCGGGTGCAGCGTCTTAACGCGACCTTCCAAGCACTCCGGGAAGCCGGTGAGCTTTTCTACCGGAGTAACCTCGATGCCTAGGTCCGCGATCTTCTTCGCGGTGGAGCCGGTGGAGACGATTTCTACGCCTGCCTTATCGAGGGCGCGGGCTAGATCCTCCAGCCCGGTCTTGTCGTACACGCTGATAAGGGCGCGCTTTACCTGCTTGCGGTCTTCGCTCATGAGGAGGATTAAGCCTTTCGAAAAGTCTTAGTCTGCGAGTTGAATAGTTAGTTTCTCGTCGTGGACGTTAGCTGCACGCAGCACCTCCACGATGAGGTCGCGCTCTACTTGTTTAATGCGCTCGTGGAGGGTGGACTCGTCATCGTCCGCATTGATGGCAACGGGGCGCTGCGCGATGATGGAGCCGGTATCCACGCCCGCGTCCACAAAGTGGACGGTAGAGCCAGTGATCTTCACGCCGTAATCTAGGGCGTCGCGCACCGCGTGCGCTCCCTTGAAGGCAGGCAGTAGCGCCGGGTGGGTATTGATGGTGCGGCCTTCGAAGCGGTCCAGGAATTCCTGGCCCAGGATCTTCATAAAGCCCGCAGAAACAACAACGTCTGGCTGCGCAGCATCTACTGCGTCAACCAGACGTTGATTCCATTCGGCGCGATCCGCACCCAGCGCCACGACCTCGGTATCAATCCCGTGGTCCTGTGCGCGCGAAATACCGTGGCATTCCTTATCCGCCACCACCTTCACTACCTGGTAGTGCCCGGCCTGGGCATCCATGATGGCTTGCAGCAGGGAACCCGTTCCAGAAACGAGCACCACCACTCGGAGGCGTTCAGGGTCAGCGGTATAGCGCGGAGGCATCGGTGAAGTCACGCGCTATAGCCTAGCCCCTCTCCCCCTCCTCGGGGGAATCTTCGCTCGAGGAGTCCTGCTCACTCTCCCCCATTTGGTCCTTGAGCTGTTGGCTCAGCGGCTTGGCGACGCCCCTTTCATCGCCCTCCTTAGCCTCCTCCGGCCGCTCCGCTGCTTCTTCGGCTGGAGCGCCCTCTTCTTTCTGCTCTTCTTCCGGTTCCTCCGCGGCCGCGTCAGGTGCAGTATCTTCGGGCTCGTCCTCGACTACCTCGGCGTCAACAATTTCCGGATCGGTGATGGGGTCTCGCTCCGGTTCGGTGGGAGCCTCGTCGGCAACGGCAGCGGGTTCGTCGGCATATTCATCGGCGGGGGACGCACCAGGTGCCGTGCGGGCCGCACGCCAGGCCACGAAGGCGAAGCCAGCGGCAACGGCGCAGCCAACGACGGCCAGCCACAGGGCGGTGAGGCCTGCGGCAGTCCACAGCTGCGGGCCGGTCGCGCCGTAGTAGCCAAGAACACCGCTGACGAGGTAGCAAGCAACCAGCATGATTACTGCGGAGGCCACCGTAGCTACTAGTACGTCCTGAAAGCTCGGGCGCTTCTTATACAACGAGTAGAGTGCGGCCCCGAGGGGGACGATCAATAGCGCCACCGCCCAGCTGGGCGCGGATGCTGGAATGCCGCCGGTAATGGGCAGCGGCGGCAGAGGCACAAGGTGGGCGCTAAAGAGGCTCACCGATCCTTCGCCTACGGAGAACTCCGAGCCCACCAATACCGCCGCAGTGCTCACGATGGCATTGGGAATGTAGAGCACGCTCAGCAGCACGAGTCCGGCAATGCCTAAGCCGGAGATCGTAGGATAGTCATTCATCATCTCGCCCTGGCGGGAGACATTGACCAGGAATACCACCGCGAAGACTGCGGCTGCGCCAATGGCCAGGTAAGCGAGATAGCGAAGGGCGATCTGGGTGGCGTCGACAAGCGGGCGCGGCACTCCATAACGCTTGGCCAACGCCCGCCACAAGCGCCACCCCATGCCGGCCGCCATGGCAGCCAGGTGCAGAACAATAACGCGCAACAACGCCTGCGCCAGGTTTGGCGGGGAGACGTCATAGACCTTGCCCGCATCCCACAGCATCAGCCACGCGATGATGGTAAATACCACCGGCACGCCAAGCACGCAGGCCAAAAGAGTAAGCAAGTCCTTGACGCTGACCTTGTGTTTTATCGCGCTGCGTACCCGAACCGCCACCACCGCGGCGAGGATAAGCGCTGGCAAGGCGGGCAGGAAGGAAATATGCACATCAGCCGCAGAGACCGGGGCGAGGTTAAAGACCATCCAGGCCTCCGCCACGATGGTGTACCACCACGCCATGGGAGAGCCGGTGAGCATGAGACCGCCAAGCGCGATGGCCATAATGATAAGGGCAATAACCACGTTGGGCACTGCCGCCGTAACGAGCATGCGGCGAATGCGCCCGGCTTTGGTCAACGGCGCGGGGGTACGGCGCGCCTTGGCCTTGGAGCCGGCCTTGCGAGCGACGCGCTGCGCCGATCCAGAGGACTGGCGTGACCCACTGGGGTGAGGCGCGCGTGGGGTGCGCTCCGCGCGCACCGTACGGCCCCGCGCCTGGCTACGCGGGCGGGGCGTTGACCGAGATTGGGGGCTGGTGTTTTTGTTCATCGGCGTCCACTTTGCCACCTTCCGGAAGTGAAATCGGGGTGGCGCGACGAGGGGCTCGCAAAATCACCGGCGGCAACCCCTGTACCTGGGCTATACAAATATATAAGGAGTATAAAATCTACCCTGGTTTCACACCCTTAACTCTGGCTGTAATACTACTGAAGGCAAAGGCCGCTAGTTTTGAGTGACGCACGCGGAGCTCGCGTGGGATCTTTATCGCACTAACATTATTCTGGGTGCCACATGTTGCCTGCTCGTGGACAATTTCCCCGAGAGGGGCCTGAAAGTTTCTTAATTTGGGTTGCTGTTATCTTTTCGAGACGCTACTGTTACATCTCGTTGGTAACAAGAAGGTCACAATCTCGTAACTAACTCGGCGGGGACGTAACACCCGTTCTGCGCAGATTGTGAAAATGACGAAAGAAGACCTAATGCGAAGCAAAGTTCAGCGTGGCGCCGGCCGCCATCGCAAGATTGTCACCTCGCAGACCGCGAAGGGCCGCATTGCCGTAATGACGGTTGCGGCAGGTGCAGTTTCCACCGCCGGCGTTGGTGGCGCAGCCGCCGCAAACATCCAGTCCGATGACGCAGCCACCACCAAGACGCAGTCCGTTGACTTCGAGCTCGCCTCTGACTCCACCCAAGTTGAGGATGCTGCTGCGGCTCCGGTTGATACCACCCCGCAGATCCTCAACGTTGCTGAGGCTAAGCCAGTTACTGATCTGACCGATCAACTCAACAAGGCCATTCAGGCCTCTGAAGAGCGCGCCGCTGCCGACGAGGCTGCTCGCGCTCCGTCCGTAGCTCGCCCGGCCGAGGGTGCATTCACATCTCCATTCGCTATGCGCTGGGGCACCTTCCACAAGGGCGTCGACATCGCCAACTCTCCCGGCACCCCAATCCTTGCCGTCATGGATGGTACGGTCATCGACTCCGGTCCAGCTTCCGGCTTTGGCCAGTGGATCCGCATCATGCACGACGACGGCACCATGACCGTCTACGGCCACATGCAGACCCTTGACGTGGCCGTTGGCGAGCACGTGCATGCCGGCCAGAAGATCGCCGGCATGGGCTCGATGGGCTTTTCCACCGGCTCCCACCTCCACTTCGAAGTTCACCCGAACGGTGGCGAGGCAATCGATCCGCAGCCTTGGCTGGCTGAGCGAGGTATCGACCTCTAAGACCCCCAGCCAACACCTTCTTGTTAAGCGCCGCAGTGGCTTTCCTGCGGCGCTTTTTCATGTCTACAATTGCCCTAAAGACACCAGCGCCGGCCCCCGACCACCGAGGCTGCAGCCAACCTTCCCCGAGACGACTCAAATGCCTCCCAGCCTTCCCATTGCGCCTCCAACAAAAGGCAAGCCCCGTCAAGACAAGCGCTCCACCACCGAGCCCTAGACACAAATTGCGCCGCACAGCCAAGTCCAGTACGCAGCCTTGTCGCAGGTAAATACACATTTACGCTAATCACTGGGCTTGAACGCAACACGCTATTTCCAGAGCGGCACACCCACCCCCAAGGTCCACCCCCAGACCCTAAACCAATACTTTACAGACGCCACTCCAACCACATTGGTAACACGCGCAACAAGCTGGCATGTTCGAATAATTTCGAATTATTTCCGCCTCTACCAGCGTTTTTTAAGATTGCGCGGGCCGTTCGGGCGGGCTAACTTTTAACTCGTTGCCACGAGCGATTTCGAACGCAAGCATTTCAGCTTTCGGCGTGTCGCGGTTGGCAGTTGCAAGACGCCGCCCTCACTAGGGCACAAGCGTCCCGAGACCATGCACAGCCATGAAAAGGACTTTAACTATGAAGCGCATGAACCGCGCACGCAAGAACGTGGCGCTGAGCATCGTTACGCTTGGCACCGTACTTGCTACCGGCACCACCGCTTTTGCTGCAGAGCCAGTGGCTAGCGTGGACGTATCAGACGGCTCCTCCGAGCCCACCGCTACCAATGTAGATAACGCCGGAGTGGTCGACGCCCTCGTTGGCTTGGCCACTACTACCGTAGGGGTTCTCAACGGCGACGCTACCCCGCAGGTAGATGGAAACGAATCCGGCGGAGTAAATATCGTCTTGGATCCTGGTTCTGTACCGGGATTGAAGGAAGCATTCGCTCCACAGGGAAATCACTCCGGACTCACCACGAAGCGCGGCAAGGACTCCGCGGGCAATACTGTGGTCTTTCCTACCTCCGGCACGCTTACTTCTGGCTTCGGCCAGCGCTGGGGCACGATGCACAACGGCATCGACGTAGCTAACCCGGTGGGCACCCCGATTCTGGCGGTCATGGACGGCACCGTCATCAACTCCGGCCCGGCACAGGGCTTTGGCAATTGGATCCGCATCCAGCACGATGACGGCACCATCTCCGTCTACGGTCACATGCCGGCAGACCAGCTCAAGGTAAATGTGGGCGAGCGCGTGACCGCGGGTCAAGAAATCGCCGGCATTGGCAACGAGGGCCACTCCACTGGCCCGCACCTCCACTTTGAGATTCACCCAGGTGGAGGAGCACCCGTTGACCCAGTCTCCTGGTTCAACGAGCGCGGCATTACGGTCTAGAGTTTTTCCATCGGCACCCCGCCGATGAGCATCAGCCGGACCTTACCGGAAGAACCAAAGTCCACGGTGACCGTGGCACGCTTACCGGAGCCGGACGTTTCGATGACGGTACCGAGCCCGTATTTGGCGTGATTGACACGGTCACCCACGGCAAGGTTGAGGTTATTGTTCTTAGGCATCGAGGTCGCCGCCGACTTGCTAGTGCGTTGCGATGGGGAAGACGCAGCGCGCTGGCCACCGCGGGACCCGCCTCTGCCCCACCCAGACCCGTCGCGGCCGTAGGAACGACCATATTGGTAATCGTCCTCGCCCCACGCGCCGGTTAAGGAACTATCGGAGTCTTCGCGCCGCCAGTTGATGAGGTCTTCTGGGACCTCGCCGAGGAAGCGGCTGGCGGGATTAGTCACCGGATTGCCCCACGCCGAACGCAATATGGCACGGGTGAGATACAACTGTTCACGGGCACGAGTAATGCCCACATAGGCGAGACGGCGCTCCTCGCTTAGTTCCTTCGGGTCACCCAGTGAGCGCATATGCGGGAATTGGCCATCCTCCCAGCCGGTCAAAAAGACTACGGGGAACTCAAGGCCCTTGGCGGTGTGCAGAGTCATCATGGTGACCACACCAGTCTCGGAATCTGGGATCTGGTCAGCATCGGCCACCAGCGACACCTTTTCCAAGAATGCCTGCAGCGAACCGGGCGCAGCTTCGCCTTCCTCTACTAGCTCGGAGGGGTCCACTGCATCCGCACCGGATGCGGCAAGCTGGTTGGCCGCCTCCGAGGTGAATTCGCGCGCCACCGATACCAACTCGTTGAGGTTATCTAGGCGCGCTCCGTCCTGCGGGTCATTCGAATTTTCCAATTCCGACTTGTATCCCGTGGCATCCAAAATGGCGGAAAGCAGCTCGCCCAAATCCGGTTGGCCGGTAACCTCATCGCGCATGGACGGGATCCGATTGCGGATGCCCTCCATCATGTCGTTGAATTTGGTGACTGCGTTAATAGCCCGAGTGCCAAGGCCAGGGACGTCGCCTCGGGGGACATCGGCAAGCGCCTTGCCAAAGCTAATGCCGTGGTTTTCCGCATGGAGGGCAATATGTCCCTGCGCCTTGTCACCAATGGCGCGCTTGGGCACGTTGATGATGCGGCGCAGACTTACCGTATCGTCCGGATTATCCAAGATGCGCAGGTAGGCCACCATGTCGCGGATTTCGCGCCGCTCATAAAAGCGCGTGCCACCCACCACCTTGTACGGAATTCCGGAGCGAATGAAGATATCTTCCAGCGCACGGGAGGCGTTATTGGTGCGGTACATGACCGCGATATCGGAATAGCTGCGGCCCTTATCCGCCAAGGAGTCGATTTCAGAGGCGATAAACCGCGCCTCATCGTGCTCATTATCGGCAACATAGCCTACGATCTGCTCGCCCTCACCGTGGGCGGTCCACAGGTTCTTCTCGCGGCGATTCTCATTCTTGGCGATCACGGCATTGGCCGCGTTGAGAATGGTCTGTGTAGAGCGATAATTCTGTTCCAGCAAGATCGTGTGCGCCTGGGGGTAGTCGCGCTCGAATTCCTGAATATTGCGGATGGTGGCCCCGCGGAAGGCATAAATGGACTGATCGGAATCGCCCACTACGCACAACTCGGGGGCATCGGCGCCGAGCTCTCCCCTGCCCACGAGCGCGGCAACTAGGGCGTATTGGGCGTGGTTGGTGTCCTGGTACTCGTCAATTAGCACGTGCTTAAAGCGCCGACGATAGAACTCCACCACCTGCTGGTGCTGGGTGAAAATACGCACCACCTCACCGATGAGATCATCAAAGTCCACAGCATTGGCCGCGCGCAGGCGGCGCTGGTATTCGGCATAGACCTGGGCCACGGTGGTTTCAAATGGGTTCTTGGTCTGCTGCGCCTTTTCCAATGCGGATTCGGGACCGATGAGCTCATTTTTGTGATTAGAAATCTGATTGGCCAGGACCCGCGGGGTGTACTTCTTTAGATCCAGCTGCATGTCCTTAGCAATCATGGACAAAAGCCGGCGGGCATCATCGCCATCATAAATGGTGAAATTGGTATTAAGCCCCGGCACCAGCTGCGCATTTTGGCGCAAGATGCGCACGCAAATGGAGTGGAAGGTAGACACCCACATGCGCTCGGCCACGGGGCCGACCAGCCCGCCCACGCGCTCCTTCATTTCCGCGGCGGCCTTATTAGTAAAGGTAATGGCGAGGATCTCCCACGGATTTACCCCGCGATGGCGCATGAGATAGGCAATGCGGCGTGTAAGCACGGCAGTCTTGCCAGAACCAGCGCCGGCCACGATGAGCAGCGGGCTGCCCGTGTGGGTAACGGCCTCAAGCTGCTGTGGGTTGAGGCCCTCGGTCAAGGCATCGGGGGATTCGGATTCCGGGCTCGCTGCGCGCGGTGTGCCGAAGCCGCCAAAGGGGCTTGGTGTGGGTGCGCCGCCGGTGGACGGGGAAGGGCTAAAAGGAGAGTTTTCGTTCATAGTGCCTTCCAACCTACTAGCCCCACCGGACACGCCCCGTATCTGCCGTGCGAGCTGCTATTTCCTTTTGCGCGAGCGGGTGGCACAATATGGTCTTATGACCGCAGAAGATAACAAGGACATCGTCGATAACGGCCTGGACATCCGCACGCCTTCGGGTACGGATGATCCCCTATCTGATGCGGAGATCCAGCAGTATCGCGAAGAAATCAACCGCATGGACCGCATCATCTTGGATGCCGCCAAGCGCCGCACGGAAGTCTCTCAGGCTATTGGCCGCACCCGCATGAGCTCCGGCGGCACCCGCCTAGTTCACACGCGCGAGATCGCCATTTTGAATCAGTTCCGCGATGAACTTGGGGAAGAAGGCCCCACCATCGCCTCGGCGCTACTGCGGATGGGCCGCGGCCGCCTGGGTTAACCGAATAATTACGACCCAGCCGATACTATGCAGTACCCTGAATTAGCATGAATGCAGTTCTCGTCGCCGTCATAGTCATGCTCGTGCTCGCCCTCCTGCGCGTGCATGTGGTGGTAGCGCTCTTCCTAGGAGCCATCGTCGGCGGGCTCCTGTCGGGCATGGGCCTCGATGCCACCATGGTCGCCTTCCAAGACGGCTTGGGCGGCGGCGCCAAGATTGCCCTAAGCTATGCCCTCTTGGGCGCTTTTGCCATGGGCGTAGCCTCGGCCGGGCTGCCACAGGTCCTGGCTAATTTCCTCATCCGCAAGCTCGGCGGCAGCGGCGAAGCAGACCCCAAGACCGCCCTGGCCACCAAGTGGATGCTCATCCTCGGGCTCATCGCCATGTCCGTGATGAGCCAGAACCTCATCCCGGTCCACATCGCCTTCATTCCGCTCATCATCCCGCCGCTACTTACAGTGATGAATAAGCTGCGCCTGGACCGTCGGCTAATTACTACCTGCCTGACCTTCGGCCTTATCACCACCTACATGTTCATTCCGGTGGGCTTTGGCTCCATCTACCTAAATGACATCCTGCTCTTTAATATCCAGCAGGCGGGGCTTGATACCTCCGATATCAATATCATGCAGGTTATGGGCGTACCGGCGCTCGGCATGCTCGCCGGCCTACTCATCGCCATTTTCATTAGCTACCGCAAACCGCGCGACTATGAAAACCTGCCCATCGCGGCTGAGGAGCACCAAGAGACCCCCTCTGCCTATAAGGTGTGGGTTTCCGTCGTGGCCATCATTGCCACCTTTGCGGTGCAGATTGTCATGCAGGCGCTCGACTTCGAATCCGATGGCCTCATGGTCGGCGCGCTGACCGGCTTGGGCATTTTGCTGCTTACCGGCGCGGTGGATTGGAAGCACGCGGACGATGTCTTTACCAATGGCATGAAGATGATGGCTCTTATCGGATTCATCATGATCACCGCCCAGGGGTTTGCCTCGGTGATGACGGCGACCAATGAGGTCGGCCCGCTGGTGGATGCCACCGCCAACCTCTTTGGCACCAATAAGGTCCTTTCCGCCGGCGCGATGCTGGTGGTGGGCCTGGTGGTCACCATGGGCATCGGCTCGTCCTTTTCCACCTTGCCCATCATCTCCGTTATCTATGTGCCGCTGTGCATGTCGTTGGGCTTTAGCCCTGCGGCCACCGTTGCGCTTATTGGCACCGCGGGCGCGCTTGGCGACGCCGGCTCTCCCGCCTCCGATTCCACCCTCGGCCCTACCGCAGGCTTGGGCGCGGATGGCCAGCACGACCACATCCGCGACTCGGTCATTCCCACCTTCATTCACTTCAATATTCCGCTGCTTATTGCCGGCTGGGCAGGCGCGCTCATCCTCTAAGACGGCCCGACGCGGTAGTGCTTTCTGGACTACGGTGGGAGGGGTACATGTTGCCAATGCGCTAGTTGCCAGAAAGGCCTACCACCATGGATATCACCGCATCTGCCCAGTGGAGCGAGCTCGCGAAGGTTTATGAGGAGAAGAAGGACCTCAACCTCCGCGAACTTTTTGCCGCCGATGCAGACCGCGCCCGCAACTTCACCTTCGACGCCGCCGGGCTGCACGTCGATCTGTCGAAGAACCTGATCGACGGGGACATCGTCAAGCAGCTGGTTGAGGTAGCCAAGGCCGCTGACCTTGAGGCCCGCCGCGACGCCATGTTCGCCGGCGAACACATCAATAACACCGAGGACCGCGCCGTGCTGCACACCGCACTGCGCATCCCTGCCGAAGATGACTTGAGCGTTGACGGCCAGGACGTCGCCGCCGATGTCCACGAGGTCTTAGGCCGCATGCGCGATTTCGCCACCGCGCTGCGCTCCGGCTCGTGGCTCGGGCATACCGGCCACACCATCAAAAAGGTAGTCAATATCGGCATCGGAGGCTCTGACCTCGGACCAGCGATGGCGGCCAAGGCACTGCGCTCCTATGAGGTCGCCGGCATCTCCGCCGAATTCGTCTCCAACGTTGACCCGGCCGATATGGCCGCCACGCTCGATGGTCTGGACGCAGAATCTACCCTATTCATCATCGCCTCCAAGACCTTTACCACCCAGGAGACGCTAACCAATGCGCACGCTGCACGCCGCTGGCTCATCGAGCAATTCAATGGTGACGAATCCGCCGTGGCCAAGCACTTCGTCGCCGTGTCCACCAATGCGGAGAAGGTAGCCGAGTTCGGCATCGATACCGAGAACATGTTCCCGTTCTGGAATTGGGTCGGCGGCCGCTACTCCGTGGATTGCGCCATCGGTCTGTCCCTCATGTGCACCATTGGCCCGATGGACTTCATGCGCTTCCTCGAGGGCTTCCACGCCATGGACGAGCACTTCCGCACCACCCCACTGGAAGAAAATGTCCCGGCACTCATGGGCCTCTTGGGTGTCTGGTACACCAATTTCTTCGGCGCCCAGACCCACGCCGTGCTCCCCTATTCCCAGGACCTCGGCCGCTTCCCTGCCTACCTGCAGCAGCTGACCATGGAATCCAATGGCAAGTCCGTGCGCCGCGACGGCACCGCGGTTACCGCCCCATCCACCGGGGAAATCTACTGGGGCGAGCCGGGCACCAATGGCCAGCACGCCTTCTTCCAACTCATGCACCAAGGCACCCGCCTCATCCCGGCGGACTTCATCGGGTTTGCCCGCCCGAAGCAGGACTTCCCCACCGCCGATGGCTCCGGGTCCATGCATGATCTGCTCATGGGCAACTTCTTTGCGCAGACCAAGGTGCTGGCCTTTGGCAAGACCGCAGAGGAAATCGCGGCCGAGGGTGTTGACGAGGCAGTCGTGCCCCATAAGGTGATGCCGGGCAACCGCCCGACCACCACCATCCTGGCTGAGGAGCTCACCCCGCAAACCCTCGGCGCGCTCATCGCACTCTACGAGCACATCGTGTTTACCCAGGGCGTTATCTGGGATATCAACTCCTTCGACCAGTGGGGCGTGGAGCTGGGCAAGCAGCAGGCCAATGACCTAGCACCGGCAGTCTCCGGCGCTGAGGCTGCCGACTCCGGCGACCAGTCCACCGATGAGCTCATCGGTTGGTACCGCTCCAACCGCTAAAGGCACACTTTGAGCCGCGTTATCCCCTCTCACCTACTCGGCGAGGCGGATAACGCGGCTGCTTTATGGCCTCGCTTGCCCCACGGCGATGTAAAACAAGCACGTTCTGCCCCAAATCAAAGGAACATTAGGCAGAACGTGCTTGTTTTGTCAGCGGAATGCGGTTTAGAGCTTGACCATCGGCTCCCAGCCGAATGGGATGTGATCAGAGTCCACAATCTTGCGGCCGAACGGGAAGCAGGTCACCGGGATCATCTTCAGGTTGGCCAGCGCGGCTGGGATGCCCACGATGGTCACTACCTGTGCCGCCGCGGTGGTGACGTGGCCAATGGCCAGCCACAGGCCGGCGACCACGAACCAGACGACGTTGGAAAAGGTGGACATGGAGCCGCTGCCCTTTACCGGCTGCACCACCGAGCGGCCAAATGGCCACAGGGCGAAATTAGCCATGCGGAACGATGCGACGCCCGCGGGGATGGTGACGATGAAGATGCAGGCGATGATGCCAAAGATGAAGTAGGCCAAGGCTAGGAGGAACCCGCCGGTGATGAACCAAATGATGTTAAGAAAGGTACGCATGTCCCCCACACTAGCGCGGTCGTCTTACTGCGCGGGGTGAAAAGGCTGGCAATGCGGGCACCACCAGATGATGCGCTCGAGTTCACCTTCATCACCTCCGCGGTCCACCCCGCCGAGCGCGCCCTTGGTGATGAACGTGCCGCAGCGACGACAGCGCTTGCGATTGCGGCCGAAGACATAAGTGGTCTCCCCGGCGCGGCGCACCCCCGTGGTTACGCGCACCGGGGAGGCGCGGTTGGCCCACATGATGCGCCGAGAGATATCGAGGATGCGGTCGGTATCTACCTCGGCCACCGGTGTGGCCGGGTGCACGCCGGCCAAGAAACACGCCTCGGCACGGTATTCATTGCCGATCCCCGCGACGACCTTCTGGTCTAGCAGCGCCGCTCCGATGGCTCGCTGCGGCCGAGAGTTCAGCCGGCGCAGGGCCTCCTCGCGGTCCCAGTCGGGGTCGAGAATATCCGGACCGAGGTGAGCGATGCGCTGGTGGTAGTGGTCAGCAGGATAGATATCCACAAAGCCCAACTGGTGGCCAACGACCTCGATATCGCGCGGGGAGTTGGCCAGCTGCAGCACGATGCGGGCGGTATGCCCGGGCTTGCGCCAGCGATCGCCTGCGTAGTGGATGGCCCAAGCGCCTTCCATCTTGAGGTGGGTGTGCACGATTGTCTGGTCGAATTGCATGAACAGGTGCTTGCCGTAGGGCCAGACGCGCTCGCACACCATGCCGTCTAGGTGCACGGTGGCATAGCGCGGCACGCGCACGGAGCAGCCGGTGACTTCGCGGCCGGTCATGAACTGCAGGCGGTTGGATAGCTGCAGGACGGAATCGCCTTCGGGCATAACACCTCCAGTGAATCTTTAACGGCGGTACCCGCCGCGCGGGCGGAAACCACCATTATTGCGCGGAGCGGGCGGCGGATCATCAAAGCTGAGCTCTTCGATGGCCTCGGTCGCCCGGCGGCCTGCCCGCGGGGTGCGCGGAGCGGCGGCGCGGGCGGAAATGCGCACGCCCTTAGGCGTAATCCCGGCGCCGGCGTCGCGCAGGTGGGCCGCCGCATCGGTTTTATGGATGGGGCTGCCATTGCACTTTTCAACGACCAACGGGGACAACGCTCCCCTCGCCACCATGTCCGTGAGCGCGGAAACCAAGCGGGGATATACCTCGGCGGGGTCGATGCCATCGGGCAGCGATTCGATAAAGGTGGTGAGGGTTTTACCGCCGCGGGTGAGGTGGGCGATGGGCAGGCCGTCGATAAGCACCACCAGCGCGCCGGCCGAACGGGCGGGGCCGCCAGTCGCTTTGCCGTCGGCATCATCGCGCTGCGGCCAGGGCAGGGCCGCACCGTACGGGTTGGCCGGATCGCAGGCGGCGAGGACAAAGGTCTCGGGCTCGGTGGTGCCAGACGGCCAGCCGGTAACATCCGGGGAATCGGCCAGGCCGCGCAGGCGGTCGATGATGGCGGGGGTGGAGAATTGCGCGGCGCCAAGCCCATCGATGACGTAGCCACGCATGGCCTTGCCGGATTCTTCAAAACCGGAGAGCACCTTATAGGCCAGAGCAAAGCCGCCGAGCACGTCTTCGGCCACGACGGAGCCGCGGGTGAGCACGCCGTAGCGGTCGAGCCAGGCCTCGCCGTGGGCGACGGACCGGGAGGTGGCATCGGTAGAGGCTGGTACCGCCAGCGACCACCGGCCCATGACATCGGGCGGGGTCCCCGCGCCCGCGGCATTCTGCGCCTGGGCGAAGGAGGTGCGACCCATGCGCAGGCGGGAGCGGGTGGGCCGCCGCTTCGAGCGATGCGCGGTGCGGCCCGAGCGGGAACCGCCGGAAGACAGTCGGGTGCGAATAGGCGCGAAGGAATCGGGACTCACCAGGCCCATCTCTACTAACCCCCAGAGGGCCTCGCGGGTTTCCTCGGTGGTACCGGGGGCGTCGGCGGCAATATCGGCAAAGAGGAAGCCACCGCCACGGCCTAGGACATCGAGGATGGAGCGCTGCAGCATGCTGATACCCTCGGCATCCGTTTCCGGGGCGAGTTGAGCAGCATAGTCTGAGGGCAACAGTATGATCCAGGGGTCGGCCGCGCCGGCCTTGCCAGCACCCACAATGAGCACCTCGCCATTGGAGGTGAGCTCATCGAGCATGGTGGGTGAATAATCGCCCACCCGGGCGGGCAGGATGAGCGATTCCCACGCAGAGGCAGGCAGGCGCACCCCAGCGAGCTGCTCGATGACGGAAAAGACGCCATCGGCACCGCGCAAGGCCGGGCGCTTTCCGGCCGGTGCGATGCTATGCCACTCCGGCAAGAAACGGGCGAAGGTAGCGCCCGAGACCGGCTCGGTAGCAGCCCGCGCGGCGGCGAGCGAGCGCGAGCGAATGGTCTTGAGCACCGCGGCGGCGCAGTACTCCTGCTCCTCCACTCCCTGCCGGTAGCGGCCTTCTACTACCCCATCGAGCGCACCGAGGACGGTGTGCGCGGCGGAGACGGAAATGCCGAAGGCCTCGGTGAGATCTCGCAGCACAAACGGACCGCGGGTGCGGGCCCAGCGCGAGACCAGCTGCGGTAAGGCATCGGAAATAGTGGCCACCTGGGCGGGGATGCCGGGAGGAATGGGGATGCCCAGGGCGTCGCGAAGCAGGGGCGCATCCTGTGCTTGGGCTAGGTGCTCGCGGCCGCCAATGCGCACGCGCATAATCCGGGTGCCCAGCTGGTCTAGGGCGGAAAGCGGCACGTCGGTGTGCTCGCCTAGCTCGTCTATGGGAATCGGCCCCAGCACACGAAGCAGGTCCGCAACTTCCTCGGTGGTGCGCGCCCGGCGCGAGGGATGGGTGCGCTGGAGCTGGGCATGGACCTCGGCGATGATCTCCGGATCGAGCAACTCGCGCAGCTCCACCGTGCCGAGCAGCTTGGCTAAAAGCGCCGGGTCGAGGGCCAAGGCGGCCGCGCGCTTTTCCGCCAACGGGGAATCGCCCTCGTACATAAACGCGCCGGTGTAGTTAAACAGCAGCGAAGAGGCAAACGGCGAAGGCTGCTCGGTGGTGACCTCCGCGATGCGGATGCGCCGGTGGCCCAGCTCCCGCATGACTTCCGTAAGAGCTGGGACATCGTAGACATCCTGGACGCACTCGCGCACCGTCTCCAGGATGATGGGGAAGGACGGATACTTGCGGGCAACGTCCAAAAGCTGTTCGGCGCGCTGGCGTTGCTGCCACAGCGGCGCGCGCTTGCCGGGATTGCGCCTAGGCAAAAGCAGCGCGCGGGCTGCGCACTCGCGGAACCGGGAGGCAAAGAGCGCGGAGTTGCCCACTTGCTCGGCCACGATATCAGCGATCTCATCCGCGTCGAAGGCAAAGATGGATCCATCGGGCTCGGATTCTGCCTCCGGCAGGCGCAGCACGATTCCATCATCGCCAGCTACTGCCTGCGGATCCATGCCGGTGCGCTCGCCTACCCTGGCCCCCACCGCTAACGCCCACGCGGAGTTGACCGGCCGGCCAAACGGGGTATGCAGCACCACACGCCAATCGCCTAGCTCATCGCGGAAGCGCTCAAGCACTAGTGTCTTTTCATCCGGGATGACACCGGTGGCCTCGTTCTGTTCCTGCAGATAGGCCACGATATTGGAGCGCGCATTATCATCGGCATCCGCAATGCTCTCCGGCGAGGAAAAGACCTCGCGGCGATACTCACCTAGCGCCTTGCCCAACTCATAGGGTCGGCCCGCGCCATCGCCATTCCAAAACGGCAGGCGCCCGGTATGCCCCGGTGCGGGCGTGACCAATACCTGGTCGCGAGTGATGTCCTCGATGCGCCAACTGGTAGCGCCCAGGGTGAAAACATCGCCCACTCTGGACTCATAAACCATCTCCTCATCCAGCTCGCCCACCCGGCGCGGAGCACCACCGGAGCCCTCGCCCGAGCCGGTATAGAGGAATACCCCAAACATGCCCCTATCCGGAATCGTGCCGCCACTGGTCACGGCCACGCGCTGGGCGCCAGGCCGCGCGGTCATCACTCCCGTCACGCGGTCATAAACCACGCGGGGCTTGAGCTCGGCAAAGTCCGTGGACGGATACACACCGCTTACCAGGTCCAGCACGGAGTCATAGACTTCCCGCGCCAGATCGCGGTAGGGCCAGGCCCGGCGGACCATCTCGTACCACTCATCGGCATCGAGCCCGTCCTCGCCGGCCGCGGCCACGGCCGCCACCGTCTGCTGCGCCAGTACGTCCAGCGGGTTGCGCGGGGTATGCATTTCCTCAATGAGCCCGGCGCGCATGCGCGCTACCGTCAGCGTGGACTGCACCAGATCCGCGCGGTGCTTGGGATAGAAGGAGCCATGCGAAACCGCGCCCACAAAGTGCCCGGCGCGGCCCACTCGTTGCAGGCCGGAGGCCACGGAGGGCGGAGCTTCCACCTGCACCACCAGTTCCACGGCACCCATATCGATGCCCAGCTCCAGCGAGCTCGTAGCCACCACGGCCTTGAGCGTGCCCTCCTTCAGCATGGTCTCTGTCATCGCGCGCTCATCCTTAGACACCGAGCCATGGTGGGCGCGGGCGATGACAGCCGGAGCCTTGCCGGCGACGTCGACCTGCTTCATCAGCTGGGCCGGGTCGCGCCGAGTCTCAGGCGAGAGCGAATCCGGATCGTGCTCTTGTGCATAGAGCTCATTGAGCCGGCTGGTCAGCCGCTCGGCCGTGCGGCGAGAATTCACAAACACCAGCGTGGAGCGATGAGCCATGATTTCCGCATAGAGGTCATCCTCAATAAACGGCCAGATCGACTTCGCCGTGGGCAGCGCGGACTCATCCACGGAAGGAGAGCTGATGCCAATCGCATCATCCACCGTCATCTCCCCAATGGTGGAGCCTTGCTCTGGTGTGGGCAGATCGGACATATTCTCCACGGGCACGTGCACGTCCAGCTGCCACTTCTTCTCCGCAGCCGGGGCCACAATTTCTACTGGGCGGTTGCCGCCCAAGAAGTTTGATACCGCAGACAATGGCCGCACGGTGGCGGAAAGTCCAATGCGCTGGAAGTCCCCTGCCACCTGCTGCAGACGCTCCAAGGTCAGCGCTAGGTGCACGCCGCGCTTGGTACCGGCTAGGGCATGAATCTCATCGATGATGACGGTATCCACCGTCTTTAAAATCCCCGCCGCCTTGGAGGTCAGCATCAAATAGGCGGACTCCGGGGTGGTGATCAAGATATCCGGCGGTTTGCGCACCTGCCGCGCACGTTCCGCCGAGGGCGTATCGCCCGAGCGCACGCCTACCGATATATCCGGCACGTCCAGCCCTAGGTTCTCCGCAGTGCGCGCGATGCCGGTCAGCGGGGCGCGCAGGTTATTTTCCACGTCTACGCCCAGCGCCTTCAGCGGAGAGATATACAGCACCTTCACCCCGGAGGCGGATCCACCAGTCCCAGAACCCACCGGCAGCGCCAGCTGACCTTCGCGCTCGACCAAATTATTCAGCGCCCACAAAAACGCAGCGAGCGTCTTACCGGAACCGGTAGGAGCTACTACAAGGGCATGCTCACCGCGGGAAATCTTCTCCCAGGCCTGCACTTGCACGGCGGTAGGAGCAGCAAATACATCCTGAAACCACTGCGCTACTTGGGGCCGGAAGCGGTCGAGGATGTTTTCTGGCATGACCACACTCTAGTCCGCGTTGTAATGTGGGCACCATGACCGTCGAGATTTCTGATTCCCGCCTGACCAATTCCCTCGCCCAGGGCTGCGGTGAGATCCTAAAAGGTGTGCGCAACGGGGGCCTGCTACGGGGCCTTTCGCTTGGCGACGCCGGCGATGAAGCCGCCCAAGAATGGATCTCCCGCGTCCTCGCGCAGCACCGTCCCCAGGACGGCATGCTCTCTGAGGAAGCCTCCGATGACCTAGCCCGTTTAAAGAAGGACCGCGTGTGGATCGTGGATCCGCTCGACGGCACCAAAGAATTTGCCACCGGCCGCCAGGACTGGGCCGTGCACATCGCCCTGGTAGAAAACGGTATCCCCATCCACGCGGCGGTAGGCCTGCCGGATCTCGGCGTTACTTTTAAGTCCTCGGACGTCCGGGCGGTCACCGGCCCGCTGTCCAAGAAGTTCGTTGTCTCCCGCAATCGCCCGCCCAAGGTAGCCGACTATATTGCGGAGAAAATGGGCTATGAAATCGTGGGCGTCGGCTCCGCGGGGGCTAAGGCCATGCACGTGCTGCTCGGCGATTATGACGGCTATATCCACGCCGGCGGTCAGTACGAATGGGATCAGGCCGCTCCGGTGGGCGTCGCCCAGGCGGCCGGCCTGCACTGCTGCCGCCTCGATGGCTCCGAAATCCGCTTCAATAATGAGGACACGTTCATCCCGGATATCCTCATCTGCCGCCCCGAGCTCAAGGATGAAATCTTGGAGCACGCCCAGGCCTTTGCCGCGGAGCATGGCGGATTCTAAACTAGTGCGCATGATTGAGACCCCGTACGAGGATCTGCTGAAGAAGGTCCTAGAGACCGGCACCCCCAAAGGCGATCGCACCGGCACCGGCACGCGCTCCATTTTTGGTGCGCAGCTGCGCTATAACTTGGCCGAGTCCTTCCCGCTACTGACCACCAAGAAGGTCTACTTCCATGCGGTGTTGGGCGAGCTGTTGTGGTTCCTCAAGGGCGACTCCAATATTAAGTTCCTGCAGGAGAACAAGGTCCGCATCTGGAACGAGTGGGCGGATGAGAACGGCGAGCTGGGCCCGGTCTACGGCGTGCAGTGGCGCTCCTGGCCCACCCCAGACGGACAGCACATCGATCAGATCCAGCAGGCGCTCGACACCCTGCAGAACAACCCGGATTCCCGCCGCAACCTGGTCTCTGCATGGAACGTCGCGGAGCTAGACAAGATGGCCCTGATGCCCTGCCACCTGCTCTTCCAGCTCTACGTGGCAGATGGCACCTTGTCCATGCAGGTCTATCAGCGCTCGGCCGATATGTTTTTGGGCGTGCCCTTTAATATCGCCTCCTACGCGGCGCTGACCCACATGTTTGCCCAGCAGGCCGGCCTCAAAGTGGGCGAGCTCATCTGGACCGGCGGCGATTGCCATATCTATAACGACCACGTGGAGCAGGTCAAAGAGCAGCTGTCCCGCGAGCCGCGCCCCTACCCGCAACTCAACCTCCACAAGGCGGAAGACATGTTCTCCTATGACTTCGCCGATTTTGAGATTGAGGGCTACGACCCCCACCCCACCATCAAGGCGCAGGTGTCCGTCTAATGTTGGGCGCAATCTGGGCACAGTCCCTGGACGGCATCATTGGCGATGGTGAGCAGATGCCTTGGCACGTGCCGGAGGATCTCAAGCACTTTAAGGACGTGACCATGGGCGCGCCGGTCATTATGGGCCGGAAAACCTGGGAGTCCCTCAACCCCAAGTTCCGACCGCTTCCCGGCCGCGAGAACTACGTGCTCTCCTCCCGCACCCCCGGCCAGTGGTCCGCCGGCGCCCAGGTGCTTACCGCGATGCCCTCGCTTTCCGACGCCTGGGTTATCGGCGGCGGCCAAATCTACACCGCCACCTTGGACCAAGTGGACCGCATTGAGGTCACGCTCATGGGCGTTAATATCGGCAGCACCTACGGCGAAAAGTCCATCTACGCCCCCGACATCCCCGAGGAATTCGGCCTCGCCCACAGCACCGATTGGCTAACCTCCGCCAAGGGCCACCTGGCACTGCCGGACAAAGAGGCCAGCGACCTCCCCATCAAGTACCGCTTTTTAACCTACGACCGAAAGGATGCAGCCTAATGTCTGTTACTACCCCAGAAACCAACTCCGACGTCACCATTTTCTACGCCGACTGGTGCCCGTTCTGCGCCAAGCTCATCAAGAACTTGGACCGCACCGAAACCCCATACACGCTTGTCGACGTCGAGGCCGACAACGCCGAAGACATCAACGCCTGGATCGAATCCGTCAACGACGGCAACCGCATCATCCCCACCGTCCTCTACTCCGACGGCACCCACGAGACCAACCCACCAGCCTCCTCCGTGCGTAATAAGCAGAAGGAATTGGCGGAAAGCTAACCCACACCCCAGCCATTTCGGGGCGCTCCTGCCCCACTGCTATGATTAGCCAAGTTGCACACGCAACCCCGCCCCAGTAGCTCAGGGGATAGAGCACGGCTCTCCTAAAGCCGGTGTCGGTGGTTCGAATCCACTCTGGGGCACAATTGTCATGAGTCGCGACATGTTTGACAGATGAGTCGGGACATTGTTGACAAACCGGCATCTCAGTTGCTTTTTGTTCTGGGATGTCGGTTTCTTCGATCGGACGGCCAGTACAAGGTCCTATGAGGGTGTCAGGAAGTTTGTGTGTGAGGCTCTGATCTAGAAGGAGTTTCACCGATAATGACTACGGTGTCACCGAAGAAAAGCCATGACCCGGCGAGGGTCAACGAGATCAGCGAGAAGCTGATGGAAAACCCTGAGGTCGCCAGCTTGATCAGCGAGCTGTCGGCTTCCGCTGATGATTCAAGCGAGCTGGTCAAAGGCCTGTTACAGGCATCGATCAACGCTGGCCTTAAGGCGGAGATGGATGCGCACTTGGGCTACGGCCATTCCGACCGCAACGCCAAAGCCCAGGTCGAAACCTCACAGGAGAATAACCACCGCAATGGGTCGTACATCAAGACCGTCAATTCTGGATACGGCGCGGTGGAAGTAACTGTGCCCAGGGATCGTGCCGGCACGTTTATTCCCCGCATGGTGCCCAAGGGCGCACGCAGGCTCACAGAGCTCGACGACATGATCGTCTCGCTCTACGCCGGCGGGATGACAGTGCGCGATATTTGCCATCATCTCGCGACCACCCTTGGGGTGGATATGAGCCCCGATACGATCAGCACCATTACCGATGCGGTCTTGGAAGAGGTCATGATCTGGCAAAACCGCCAGCTCGACGAGTTTTACCCGGTGATCTTCCTCGACGCCCTACGCGTGAAGATCCGTGACGGCCACCGCGTGGTCAACAAGGCTTGCTACATGGCGGTTGGTGTCGACATGGACGGCATCAAGCACATCCTGGGATTGTGGATCGCTGAAAGTGAAGGCGCCGCATTCTGGGCATCGGTGTGCGCAGATCTGGCCAACCGCGGGGTCCAGAACGTGTTCATCGTCTGCTGCGACGGGCTCAAAGGCCTGCCAGAAGCCGTGGAGGCAACCTGGCCGAATTCCACATTGTGCACCTGATTCGAGCTGCGAACCGGTGGGTGTCTTATCAGGACCGCAAATCTGTCTCCCGCGCGCTGCGTGAGGTCTACACCGCCACCAATGAGGACACCGCACGCGCCAACCTGGATGCTTTCGAGGCCAGTGAACTGGGCCTAAAATACCCCCAGTCGGTCAAAGTCTGGCGCGACGCCTGGGAGCGGTTCGTGCCGTTTCTACAGTTCCCGCCTGCGGCCAGGCGAGTGCTCTACACCACCAATTCGATCGAGTCACTCAACGCGCAACTGCGTAAAGCTACCCGTAACAGGGGCCAATTCCCGTACGATACCGCGGCGCTGAAGACGCTGTGGCTGATGATCTGCAACATCGAAGACAAGCGCGCTGCCCAGCGGGCGAAGAAAGCCAAGCGCAACATTGAGTGCAACGGCTATATTGAAGGAGCGAAAGCCACCGGGTGGAAACAAGCCATCAACCAACTAGCCGTGGCTTACCCCAACCGATTCGCGGACTACTTGTAAACCAAGCCCCCGCACACAAAGAATCGGACACTCTCGGTCCTATCGTTCCAAGCAGCAGTACCAAGACGTCATAAAGAACACTTACGCCCGGCGAAGGAGCCCCTTCCCTTTCAGACTTTAGAAAGAGCCCTATGGCCTAAGTGGCTACACTTTGCAACGACGCCACCGGGCTGAGGCCTTGATGACGTACAGCTCCACCCGGGTAACAGATACACCACGCTAGCGGACGCAACCGGTTTTCCCATCTACTCAAGCGGGACAAAGCCTGGAAAATTTCAAACCAGTACAACTACCACAAACTCACGTTCCAGCTCTCTATAGAACGTGAGTTTCATGTTTTAGCGAGGGAAATGACACCCATGTGAGATAATCAACCTGATCTGATCAACCCTGACTCAGAAAGGAGACACGATGCCCCAAGACGGCAGCTGCTCAAAGCTGAATCCCTGCCTGACATGGTTCGGAAATATCCAAAGTGACATCGCGAACAGGACTGCAGGCCTTGCGAATTCCAAAGCCCTCGCACAACAAGCAGCAAGCATCAGCGCGTCTATAAAACTGGACGCAAACCCCTACATTGACTTCAAAAACACCGCAGCAATACAAGCCCTAAACCGGGTACAATTATCCGCCAACACTACTTCCGCTTTTCTGGATATACGTAACGAGCAATCATTCAAAGCTGTCGATGCAATGCGGCAGGGCATGGTTATGGAGATCGACTCTCCGACCTGGAAGCAGATCACTGGGGCGCAAACTTCAATTGCTGCCTTAGCGAAAGTCAGCAGTCCTCTGTCGGACCTTTCGACTCTTGCTGGTATGGGTCAAGTCATTCCGCCGAAAAGTACGCTCGCGAGACTCAACTTCTCTGCCGTGACTGAAGCCATTACTGCAACGCAGGCATTGAACAGACAAGCAATGGTTCCACGAGGACTCTCCAAAGCTATCGCTCAAGCGACCAAGGGCCTGACTGTCTCTGAGCAGTTACTCAAGCAGATGAAGGGTCTAGCATTCTCGCCAGCTGCGCAGGTTGCCCTTAAAGAGTATTCAACGGCTTTTCCCGATTTTGAGAAGTTTTCAGCAGTATCAAAAATCGTCGGCGAACACTACAGTCAGCCCAACATCAACAGCACTCTACGCCGCTTCCGAAGCCTCGAAAGAGAACTCAAACTCGACATTCCAGTGGAAACGCCTGGTGATATCGATGACCTAATTGATGATGCAGAGACCGTTGAATACGTTCAGAATCAAATCACCGAAGATGGGGCTCTTAAGCCTTCGATTTCACAAGCCCTGTTCGGTTTCAATCTCAACGAACTCACCCTTACACAATCCGGCAGTCTGGTCGCATTCGGAGGATCAGTTATCACTTATCTGCATCAAGCTCTGGGGACACTGCTTGAAGAGAACGTCACAGCCGCACGCTTCTTCACCGTTGCAATCATCTACTTCATCCCCGTTTACGGTGCAGCAATGGCCGCAGATGGAGCACTAAGCAAGGGCAAGGATTCACCTGCTGCGTAGTCAGCAATGTCATCCGAGTTTCGGAAGCAGAACCCGCCACAGCCAACAGTAAAATTCAAGGCAAAAGCCTAGGAACAAAACTCGGGGCGCTTCACCCCTATGCTCGAAAAGCTTTCCTCATGGCTATAAGAAGACCTAGCCCTGCCCAGTAATACAAAAGCCCCCTGAAATACCTGCAAATAGCAGTACAGACAGTAGTAGAGCCAGCTTGCCACTGTGAGCAAGAATTCGGGCGCGCTTACTACCCCTATTTTAAATTATCTGAAGTACAACGAGGTCCATCAAGCAACTATAGTCGCATAGGACGTTACCTAGCCCTAAGACAGAAGGACCCTGCAAAGTGAGCACCGCTGAGCTAAATCAGTCCGTCGTGTGGAACACCGCCGACAAGTACCTGCGCTCCATCGTCGAGCCAGAGGACTACGGTGACTACATCCTGCCGCTGACCGTCCTGCGCCGCCTCGAGTGCATTTTGGCTCCCACCAAGGACAAGGTTGTAGAACTGGCCACCAAGCTCAATGCAGAAGGAATGAGCGAGGCCTACCTGGACTGGGAAGTACAGTCACAGTTCGGATTGTCCTTCTACAACACCTCGCAGCTGGACTTGACCCGCATCGCTGAGACCGATGACCACGTGTTCGACTCACTCATGGATTATGTGGGCGCATTCTCACAAAGCGTGCGCGATATTTGGGACGCGTTCGACTTCGCGGTCAAGATGCGCACCCTAGACCAAGCTGGTCGCTTGTGGCCGGTGGTCAAGCACTTCTCCACCATTGACATGTCCGTGGAGGCACTACCGGACGCACAGATGGGTGACTTATTCGAGCACGTGATGTACCGCGCCTTCAACACCAAAGGCAAAGCTGCGGGTGCTTTCTACACTCCACGTGATGCGATTCGTCTTATGGTGGACATCCTCTTTGCCTCCGATGACCTTGGCCTGACCTCCCCCGGCGCGTCGCGTACCGTCTACGACCCCACCGCGGGCACGGGCGGCATGCTACTCGTAGCTGAGCGCGCGTTGAAGGAACTCAACCCCAACATTGAGGTCAACCTCGCTGGTCAGGAACTGATGCCAACAGGCTACGCTATTGGCAAGGCCGACCTGCTTATTCAGGGCGGTGAGCCGGACGCGATCCGTCACGGCGACACCTTGCTCACTGACCTTTATGAGGGCGAGCAATTCGAGTACATCCTGTCCAACCCGCCGTTTGGCTCTGACTGGTCAGTGCAGCAATCCTCGGTCAAGGAGCAGGCCAAGGTACCGGGTTCGCGCTTTAGCCACGGCCTGCCTAATAAGGGCGATGGCCAGATGCTGTTCTTATCCCACGTGGCTTCCAAGCTCATGCCCGCAGGCAAGGACGGTTCCGGGGGACGTGGCGCGGTGGTGTCTAACGGCTCGCCACTGTTTACGGGTGGCCCTGGTTCAGGCCCCGACCAGATCCGCGCGTGGCTGCTAGAAAACGACCTGGTGGACGCGATTATTCAGCTGCCCACCAACATGTTCTACGGCACGGGTATTTCCACCTATATCTGGATTCTGGACACCAACAAGGAAGACCACCGCAAGGGCTTTGTGCAGCTTATCGACGCCTCCGAGTGCTGGTCTGTCCCAGATAAGGGCCTAGGCGATAAGCGTCGCGAAATGCGCGAGGCCGACCGGAACAAGGTACTGCAAGCCTACAGCGCTTTTACCGATAGCGATATGTCCAGGGTACTCACGCCGGACGATTTGGGCTTCCGTGATGTGAAGGTCACCAAGCAAACACGACTGGGAGTTGACGTCACCGACGACGCAATTGCTGAGGTACTGGAGCACAAACAGGCCGTAGAGGCACACGCCGACGTGGTACGCGCGGTAGCTAACGCTTCCTACAACGATTTGCCGGACGTCCTCAAGGCTGCGGCCAAGGAATACGGCGTGAAGATGCCCTCCACGCTTATCGACGCCATCTCTAAGGCCATCGCCGTCCCTGATAACGAAGCGGAGCCAGCAGTTGACCGCAAGGGTAACCCGGTTCTCGACCCGTCATTCACCATGACTGAGCGCGTGCCGCTTACCGAGGACATCAACGAGCACATGCAGCGCGAAGTACTCCCCTTTGCACCCGATGTAACCTGGGACACAGCCAAGGCCGTCACCGGCTACGAGATTCCGTTCAAGCGCGTGTTCTACAAACCCGAACCCGTGCGTCCCCTAGCCGAAATCGATGCCGACGTGGCGAAGGTCATGGGCCGCCTCATGGAGAAGTTCGGGCAGGTGAGGAAGTGATGAGTGAGACAAACCGGTTGGCACCGCTGTGGTCGCTTGCTGAATTGAATAACACCCCGACGCCTCCACAAGGCGAATTAGTATCACTTGATCGAATAGAAGGCGGTACCGGCAGATTAAAAGATGAAGAAAGTAGCTTCACCGCAGAGGGACGAGCGTTTGAAACAGGCGACGTCCTTTTCGGAAAGTTACGGCCCTACCTTGCGAAGTATTGGCTTGCAGATAAGGACGGTACAGCGCAGGGCGATATTCATATATACCACCCCTCTGATGAAACAGAACCACGATTTCTTGCATATATCGTCGGCTCCAACGAATTTATAAGACTGGCGGACGCAGCTTCTACCGGAACGAAAATGCCGCGTGTTGAATGGTCAAAGGTTGCTCAGTTTCAGGTACCTGCCCCACCGCTGGATGCCCAGCGCGCCATCGCCGATTACCTTGACCGCGAGACCGCCGAGATCAACGGTATGCGCGCCGACTTGGACGAGATGGAGCGGCTGCTGACAGAGCGACGAGCGACGGTAGTTGAACGTTTGCTGCTGGGGAAAAGTACTCCAGACTTGGCAAACCTACCGCGCCAATGGAAGAAGACCACCATAGGCACGCTCTTCTCCCTTCATAATGGTGATCGGGGGATTAACTATCCATCGCCTGATGAGATCACTGAAACAGGAATTCCGTTTATCAACGCCGGAGACTTAGCTTCTGGCAGCATCAACCTAGAAACTTGTAAGCGAATCAAACCGGAAAAATACGCTGCAATGGGTGGAGCTAAACTACGACAAAACGACCTGTTATTTTGCTTGCGAGGCTCCTTGGGGAAATGGGGGTTGGTGGATTTCGATGGAGGGGCACTAGCAAGTTCATTGTGTGCCTTAAGGCTGGAACGCGTAGACCTTGCAGATGTGAGATACATTGCGCACTCTATGGCTACCCGCGTGTTCTCGCTTCAAGTCTGGTTGAACGAATCAGGGTCCGCACAGCCAAATCTGGGTGCGGAACAAGTCAGCCGGTTCCGCATCCCCCTCCCACCCCTCGTCGAACAGCGCCGCATCGCGGACGAGATCGACCGCGAGACCACCGAGATTGATTCGATGTTGGAGGACATTACAAAGCTGAGGGACTTGCTGGCGGAGCGTCGCGCAGCAGTGATTTCAGCGGCGGTAACTGGCCAGATTGATATTCCTGCCTCCCCAACCCACAAGGACGAAGCTCATGCCTAAACGTGACATCATGCGCGAAGAGCGCCTGGAAGAGACCATCTGCGAGTCGTTGCAAACCAGCGGCTGGATCTATGAACCGGGTATGAAGGACACCGGCTGGGATGCACGCCTAGGGCTGTTCCCAGCTGATGTGCTGCACTGGCTTTCCACCCAATACCCGGAGGACTACGCCAAGGCCGTGCCACACGACGTGACCGAAGCAAGGCGGGAGAATGCGCAGAGGTTGCTGCTGGAGTACGTCGCCAAGCGGCTCGAATCCGCAACGCGCAAGGATGCGCAAACAGGACGCATCCGTGGAGGCTTGCTGGGTACCCTGCGAGAGGGCTTTAAGTACGCGCAGACTAATGCGCGCTCAGCAACCTTTGGCCCCATGGTGGCATTTCCACCTGCCAACCCGCTCAGTGTGTCCGCGGCGAAGCGTGCGGAGGAAAATCGCCTACGCATTATCCGCCAGGTTCACTTTGATGCGACCAGCGGCGAGACACTGGATCTCGTCGCCACAGTCAACGGCATTCCGGTGGCCACGTTTGAGCTAAAGACGGACAACACCCAATCCGTGGCGCAAGCAATGAAGCAGTACCGTGAGGACCGTGTGCCGTCGAAGAATCGCCGCGTACTCCTGCCTGGGCGCGCACTGGTTCACTTCGCGGTATCGAATGACGAGGTGTACATGACCACCGCGCTTCACGGCAACGACACGAGGTTCCTGCCGTTCAATCAGGGACATGACGGCGCAGGCGGAAACCCGCCGATTGAGGATAGGTCGGCTACGTCCTACTTGTGGGAGCAAGTGTTGAAGCCGAGGTTGCTGCTGCGCATCTTGAGTGACTTCGCGGTATGGGAGCCGGATTCTAAGTCCAAGCGCGGTGCTCAAGGCAAGCTCATCTTCCCCCGTTTCCACCAGCTGCGAGCGGTGGAGAAAGCCACCACTGATGTAGCTCAGCGCGGCGCTGGAGGGCGCTACCTCATCGAGCACTCCGCTGGCTCAGGCAAGACAAAGACCATTGCGTGGCTTGCGCATCGCCTTATTAGGCAGGTGGCCGAGGACGGCACCAAGACCTTTGATTCCGTCATCGTGGTCACCGACCGCACAGCACTCGATACCAACATTCGCCAGGACATGCAGGCACTAGCAGCATCGCGCGGTCTGGTGGTCTCGGTTGGCGAAAACTCTGGCGCGAAATCACCACAGCTGCGCGAGGCGCTGGTTGAGGGCGGGCACATCATCACCTGTACGCTGCAGACATTCCCGTATGTGCTCTCACTGCTAGATGACGACCCAGATATTCAGGGCCGCAACTGGTGTGTGATTGCCGATGAAGCCCACTCCTCACAGACCGGTTCCTCCGCCTCAGCTTTGCGTGAACTGCTGGCAGAAGTCGACGTGGATGAGACAGAAGAATACACCGCCGATGATCTGCTAGAGCTGCGCCAGGAAGCAGTCGCTACCGCGTCCAACATGACTTTTGTGGCGCTCACAGCCACGCCGAAGGGTAAAACCCTGCGCCTATTCGGTTCACAGACCCCGGACGGCCACTACATCGCCTTCGACACTTATCCCATGGGCCAAGCTATTGCCGAGGGCTTCATCATGGACGTGCTTACCAACTACTCCACCTACACCATGTGGGCGGAAGTCCGCGACGAGTTGGGACGAACTGAAGAGGTAGATCAGTCCGCAGCGGTTACGGACATGGTGCGTTTTGTCCGCCTGCATCCGACCTCCATTGCCCAAAAGGTTGAGGTGGTTGTAGAGCACTTCCGCCGCAATGTTGCGCACCACCTTGATGGCCAGGCTCGCGCCATGGTGGTGACTTCATCGCGCAAGGCAGCGGTGCACTGGTCCCACGAAATGAACCGCTACATTACTGCAAAGGGCTACGGGTTCCGCTCGCTGGTGGCGTTCTCCGATTCGGTAAGCATGGAGGACGAGCCGGAGCCAGTCACCGAGGTAAGCCTCAACGGCGAGTCCGACGTGGAACGCGCGTTTAAGGGTGATGACCTGCCTTACCGCGTGCTCATTGTGGCGAATAAGTTCCAAACTGGTTTTAACGAGCCACGTCTGTGCGCGATGTACGTGGACAAGCACCTCTCTGGTGTGGCAACGGTACAAACTCTATCTCGCCTGAACCGAATTTATCCGAAGAAGCCCGCTCCGATGGTGGTCGATTTCGTCAATGATCCCGAACTCATTGAGGCCGACTTCAAGCGCTACTACCAGGGTGCCTCGATTGATACCGATATTGACCCAAACTCGCTGCACACGCTTGCTGACGAACTCGATACCGCCGGTTATTACGACCCCGACGAGATGAACAGGGTAGCCGAAGCCTACATGGCCGGCGAAGATTCGGAGAAATTACGCGGTGCTGCTGACGCCATCCTTAGCCGTTGGCGCGCCGACCGCAAGTCAACCGACAAGGACACCGTCGAGCACGCCAAAGACTTCAAGGCACACGTACTCAAGTATCGGCACGCCTATGAGTTCCTCTCCCAGATCATTGCTTACGCGGATGCCGACGTATCACGTCGTGCCATGTTGTGTAGCGTTCTGGAGCCGAATCTGCATGTTACAGAGAACGTCGAGGACGAAGATTTCCTGACTGGCGTCACGTTGGCTGGCGTTGCCATTGCCCAAGGTGAAGTCGAAGAAGATCACCGCGTTTCCGATACCGAACCGGAGCCGCTCAAGGTACCGGAGTTCACGGTCCGCCTCGGCGAGCCCCAAACTCCGTTGCGCAGTGCCTTCGATGAAGCGGTTGAGAAGGTCAATGACCTGTTCTCACTCGCGGGTGTCGACGTCGATAGCAGCGAAACCGGACAGATGATTGTCGCCGCATGGGGAACCCTGTCCAAGCAGCCGGTTGCGGTAAAGCTCGGCAAGGAAAACACCAAGGAGCAGCTAAAGCGTTCCAAGAAGTTCAAGATCGAAGCCACGCGCGCGATCTTTAGCGGCATTGAACAGCGCAAGCAGCGCGATGCTCTGGTATCTAGCGACCGCAATGTCCTCGAAAGCCTGGTCGAGGCCTTGGCTAATATCATGGCGTCGGCGAACGAAACAGGGCAGCTGGAAGAAAACGAATAGGAAGAGTAGCCCGGCGAAAACATCTGATCGTGAGCTTTCCGCTGGGCCGGTAACTTTTCGAGTTTCAGAGCTTGTCTATTGATTCACGCGTCCGAAAAACTCGATGTTGCTTGAGGCTCAGTCAATTTAAGCGGTTCGCACTCTACAGCATCGCCCTGACTCGCGACATGGTGCACCTGCAGCGCACCGTCAAATCCCAAAGCTAGGAACGCGGACGCATCAAGAAGGCAGTAGCCATCGGCGTCAGTATGATTGCTGGCAGTGCTACACCAACATTAGTGCCGTCAAAGACGATAGCGCCGAGGCCAACGGAGAGAACCGCGAGATCTATCCAGTCTCGCCGCGTAGGCGCTGCGTCCTTTTCAGTGTCAACCTCGGTCATCGTTAGTCGCCTGCTACAGCTTGAGACTTTGCTTCTTGGGTCTCGCTAATGGCATTGCCAAGCGCTGCAATGAATGCGATTAGGCCCACCGTGATGAGAATGTGTCCAAGACCAGCGATACCAGAAATCATTGCAGACGATTCCTCCCCCAGTACGGTCAGGCATCCGTGCCAGATCATGACGCCGACGGTGACGACCACGCCGACGTTATAGAGCCAGAAGAACGCATTGAACTGACCGCGGTTGTGCGACAGACCAAAGACCTTCTCCAATACCAAGAAGATAAGGCTCATCATGAAACCGAGCGCTAGCAAGTGCGTGTGCACCACGCTTAGCTGAGTGAACTCACCCGCGGGGAAATCATTGGCACGCGTGAATTCTCGATAGAACACGCCAGCGCCCAAGCCCAACACGAGGTAGAAAATGGATGCCCAATACAAAGGTTTCATGGTCATTCTCCTTCCCCACCGTTGACACGGCTGGATAAGCGATGGATCAAATACTCTAAAGACTCATCTTTCTACATTCGTCCCCGTTTTGAATCACAGGGCTGGTTGAAGCTGCAATCAACCAGTCGGTTGACTGTTTGGTCCATTAGATAAAGAGGAGGCCGACCCTCATTAGGGATTTCATCAATAACCACCGCATCCTCCAAACATCCACTCAAGGGTCCTAAAAATTTACTGCACGTTTACATCGATCCCAAGTTTTCTTAACTTCAGTGCAGTTAGATTGATGTTCCTGATCACTACTCTCTCTGGAGGAACTCCCACGATGAAGTCGAAGCACACTTCTCTCTCTGCCATAGCCCTTGCTTCAACCGTCCTTCTTACTTCGTGCGGCGAGCCTGCGTCCGACCAAGAAGATTCACAGGCGACCAGCGATTCAACCTCCATAACCGTCTATACCTCCGAACCAGAAGAAAAGGTCGATGAAATCAATGCGGCCTTCAATGAGGAATACCCCGATATCGAGGTCAATGTATACCGCGCTGGCACCGGTGATTTGAACGCCCGCATCTCTTCAGAGAAGCAATCTGGCGACATTGAAGCAGATGTTTTCTGGGCGGCCGATGCGCCTACCTTTGAAAATTACGCCGAGGATGGCGACCTCATTGAGCTGGCCGATGTCGATTCCGATGACATCATCGACGAAGCCAAGGACGACGAGAATTTTTATGTTGGCACGCGCATAATCCCTACTGTAATTGCTTATAACACCGACGAAATCGCAGAAGGGGATGCCCCGACCTCGTGGGCGGATCTCACCGATCCGAAGTACAAGGACAAACTCGTCCTGCCGAACCCAGCGGTCTCAGGTGCAGCGGCTTTCAACGCCTCTGCGTGGAAGAATAATTCGGCTCTCGGAGAAGCGTGGATCGAAAATCTGGGCAAGAATTCCCCGATGATCGCAGAGTCCAATGGCCCTACCTCCCAGGAAATCGCCTCCGGTTCCAAGCCCGTGGGCGTGGTCGTCGATTACTTAGTCCGCGACCTGGCGGATAAGGGGTCCCCAGTTGCCCTCGCCTACCCCACCGAAGGATCACCGTATATTTCTGAGCCTGCGGGCGTATTCAAGGACTCCAAGGAACAAGAAGCAGCACAGAAATACATCAACTTCCTGCTTTCAAAGAAGGCACAAGAAATCGCCGTCGAGCAGTCGTACCTCCCGGTGCGTGAGGACGTGGGAACCCCAGCAGGCACCCCTGAACTCACAGACATTGAGCTCATGGACCAGGACTTGGGGAAAATCACCAAGGATAAAGACGCCGCCGTCGAGGTATTCCAAAAGGCAGTGTCTTCCTAGTTCTTGGTGGCCCACTTGTTGAAAAATCCCTCCGTATCCGCGCTACGCGTTGGCGTGTGGCTGATTGCCATTGGCCTGTTCATCGCGCCTTTGACCCTTGTTGTCTCCCTTGCACTGGGCGGAAACCAAATTCCCATCTTGCTAGAGCAAGGGCTCGGCATCGCCACATGGAATTCGCTATTTACCACGGCGCTTTCGGCTCTCGCTGCCGTCATCATCGGCACCGTTATTGCCATCGCGCTAGACCGCACAGATATCTACGGCTCTTCGGTACTGCGCCTATTCTTGCTTTCGCCTCTCTTGGTTCCGCCATTTATCGGAGCGATCGCCTGGATTCAACTCTTCGGCCCGAATCAGGGCTTGAATAAGCTTTTTGAGTTCGAAATATGGAATATCTACGGCGCAGACGGGGTCATTGCGCTGATGACTATCCATTCTTTTCCCACGGCATATGTCATCATTTCTTCAAGCTTGCGCTCCATCTCCCCCGATTTTGAGCTAGCCGCCCGAGTATCTGGGGCTTCCGTGATGGCAGTTCTGCGCACGGTCACCCTTCCACTCCTGCGCCCCGCGCTATTGTCCGCGTTCACTCTCACAGCAATTGCTAATCTGGCTGATTTCGGCATTCCCGCTATTATCGGCTCGCCGGCTCGGTTCGAAACGCTCGCGACGATGATTTACCGGTTCATTGATTCCGGCACCGTATCCAACCCCTTACAAGTGGTCTCGACCATCGGCGTTGTCCTCTTATTTTTGGGAATCGGCGCAGTAATCATGGACTATCTCACCTCCCTGAAAAACTCGTCTTCTACACATGACTCCGGAAGTCCGGCGCGTTTCGCACTGCATTCGGCGCGCTGGCCGGTCACGATCATCATGTGGGTGTGCGGGCTCGCCATTTCCATTGGCCCAATTCTCGGTTTGGCCTACCGCGCATTGCTGCCAGCTCCTGGGGTTCCATTTACCTTAGAAACCATCTCGCTGGCGAACTTTAGCAGCGCTTTATCCAACCCGCGCGTCATCGACGGACTCAGTAATTCCGCATTTCTGTCAATAACCGCCGCGATAATCTGCGGGGTTCTTGGTTGGGTCATCGGAATTCTAGTGACCCGGACTCAGGCACGAGGAAATACGCTTTTAACCCTTTCTGCGCTGCTACCGAGCGCGCTGCCTGGGCTTATCATCGGTGTCGCCTGGCTGATTGCCGGGCGCTATACCGGGCTGTATAACACCATTTGGATAATCCTTATCGCCTACGTCTGTGCTTTTACCGCACTCGTTGTCCAGGCCGTGCGTGCCCCGCTAATAAGCACCCCGGTCACCGTGGAAGAAGCAGCGCGCATCTCCGGCGCCACGCCGCTTAAGGCGCTATTTACTACCACCGGCGCGATGACCATTCCAGCGGCGATATCCGGTGCGGTGCTCGTAGCGGTGACCGCGATTCGAGAACTTACTATTTCCGTACTCCTCGTCGCACCTGGAACGACAACACTGGGTGTCCAAGTCTTCAACCTGCAACAGGCAGGAAATTATAACCAGGCATCGGCACTCGCCCTGCTCTTTGCGCTACTTGGCATCATTGCCGTCGCACTGACTATCCGTGCTCCCAAGGTAAGGACTTAATAATGGCGAAAATTGCAGCTTCCCACCTCACGGTCACTTTTCCGGACGGAACCACCGGCCTGCGCGATATCAACCTCTCCATCGAACCTGGGGAACTCATTGCACTCGTTGGCCCGTCAGGCTCCGGTAAAACCACGCTCTTACGCACCATCGCTGGTTTTATTTCTCCATCGTCAGGTGAGCTTTACATAGATGGCCGGCAGATGACTGCTATTCCTCCCGAGAAACGCAGCATCGGCATGGTCTTCCAACAGCACGCGATCTGGCCGCACATGTCTGTTAAAGACAATGTTGGCTACCCGTTGCGCCAGGCGAAAGTAACAAAGCCCGAGCGCGAAGAGCGCATTTCTGAGACTTTAGCTCTCGTGGGCCTGCCAGGATTCGAGAACCGTACTCCGGACAGCCTTTCTGGTGGGCAGCGCCAGCGCGTTGCGCTGGCCCGGGCGATCGTTGCTAATCCCAAGGTTTTATTACTGGATGAAGCTCTTTCAGCCCTCGATGAACCATTGCGCGATAATTTGCGCCGCGAGCTGGTAACCCTGACGCAAAAGCAACGCCTAACCACGGTGCACGTCACCCACGATCGCGCCGAGGCGCTGGCAATCGCAGATAGAGTCGTGGTTCTAGATGGCGGCGAAATCCAGCAGATTGCTACCCCACAACAGCTGCTGGAAAATCCCGCAAGCCCGCTGGTCGCGGGATTTATTGCGGATGCCACAATAGTCCAGGCCGCTATCTCAGGAGGCCGCGTCGAGTGCCCAACCCTTGGCATTTCTTGGCCATTGAGTGAAGTCTCCGTGCGGGGCGAAGGTACTAAGGCCGCCATCTTACCGCACCACGCAACAATCGTGGAGGAAAACCATCCAGGTGCCACGGTTCCAGCAGTAGTTGACTCTGCCATTTACGAAGCCGGCCACTACTCCGTTACCGCCACCCACGGATCGGGAACCACATTCCGCACCACCGCGGACGATAAGCCAGCGATGGGACAAACGGTGCGCATCCGCTTCGCGCCGCCCTTGGTTTTTTAGATCACCACCCCGCAAGAACTATGACCAGCTCAGCGATTGCACGGTGCCGCCGTTTTGCAGCGGTTACACCCGCCGTCTTAAGCAAAAAATTTTAGGCTAATACCGATCACAGCCGACACGGAACGCTGGTTATCACACCCATCTTCATCACCATGCTCTCAGAAGGCAGTGTCGTATATTGTCTGAATCCGCTTGAGCTCTAAGCCATAAGTGAGAGCACTAAGCAATCTTCCATTGACCTTAACGGCGTAGAAATTTCGATATACCGCGCCAACAATCCGGATGACGCCAGCATCCCGCTAGTCCGCTGGGAAAGACTAGTTATCGTTGGAGGAGCACCTGCTGGTGACCGTCGCGGAATGTTCCACAGTGAACGTAGACATCGTAAACTCCCGGCGCGCGGAGCCAAAGGCGTTTGACGTGCATGTGGAAGGTGACCGCATAAACGAAGATGGCGCATCTCATCTGTCCGAGGTTCACGTGGGCTTTGATCTATCTTTCCCAGATACGCCCGAGGGCAACCAAGCCCGTAGGATGGTGGACAACCTGATTCGCAGCTCCCACGAGAAGGACTGCACGGTATCGCGCACGGTTGAGAACCCCACGCGGGTGAAGTTCAGCAACGACTCGAAATAGTTTCCCGGTGTAATTGTGCGACAAGCGGTTTCGCTCCAGGGATGACCCCAGACCCGCTGCTATGGTGCAATTGTTAACTACTGTGACAAATGTGATTACTGCAGGAGCTCAACATGTCACCATCTTTCTCCCGTCGCGGTCTTTTTAAGGTCGGTGCTCTCGCCCTAACCGCAGGCGCCATCGGCGCTGCCGCACCGAATGCAGCGGCACTCGGACCGGTGCGCGGCACAATCATTGATTTCTCCGCCGGCGTACCTTCCCCGCAGGCAATTAAGAATGCCGGCCACATGGGCGCGATTCGCTACGTCTCCGACAAGCGCCCCGGCGCGGCCTGGATGACCGGCAAGCCGGTAACCCTCAAGGAGACTAAGGCCAATGCAGCAGCAGGCCTGCCCACGGCGTCGGTCTACCAATTTGGTCGTGCGGAAACCGCCGATTGGAAGCAAGGTGCAGCAGGTGCGGCAGTACACGCACCGAAGGCGATTGCGCTGCACAAAAAGGCAGGCGGTCCCACCAACCGCCCGATCTACATCGCCATCGACGATAACCCCACCCGCGAGCAGTACACCCGCCAAATTCGCCCGTACCTGCAGGCATTCTCCAAAACGCTGGAACTGGCTGGCTACCAGACGGGGATCTACGGCAACTACAACACCATCGAGTGGGCGATCCAGGACGGCATCGGCAAGTACTTCTGGATGCATGACTGGGGTTCCAACGGCAAGATTCACCCGCGCACCACTATCCACCAGCTGCCACACGGCAAACAGCAGACCATTGGCGGCGTCATCGTTGACGTCAATGAGGTCTACGCCGAAGACTGGGGCCAGTGGACGCCTGGCAAGTCCGCGGCACCTGCACCGGCAAAGAAGCCGACCACCAAGAAGCCACAGCCAAAGCCGCAGCCACAGACCAACGCCCCGAGCAATGGCTCGTCCGACTTGGTCAATCAGCTGAGTTCGCAGCTGCAGAGCAAGCACCCAGAGCTACCAGAACTTCCGCAGGTCACCGCCAATGGCGTGACCTTTAATGGCAAGACGTTGAGCAACGAACAGATTCGTCAGCTAGCGAAGATCGTCGCAGAAACGGTTGCAAAGGCGCGGTAGTACTACCTCTTAGAGGGCTCGGAGGTTTTCTCCGAGCCCTTCTTTTTGTCTGTGGACTTCTTTTGGGACGTGGTGGATTCGCTAGTGGGCTCTTTGGACGAGGACTTTTCCTTCTTGCCCTTGCCGGATTTCTCGTCCTTGTCCTTCTTACTGGAGGAGGTAGTAGAAGTCTCCGAGGTGGAAGTCTCGATCGGTGGGACGTCCTCGCCATCTTTGTACTTGAGGAAGCGCTCGGTGGCCTTGCCCAGATTCTTCCCCGTCACCTCGTCCTTGACGTAGTCGGTGAGGTCATCGGATGAGCCGTTAATAGAAGCGGCGGCGACGAAGTTCTCGCCAAAGGAGACCGAGGAGTTAATGGACTTGTCATTAGACCATCCCCACTTGCTGCCTACCACGTTAGAGAGCTTGGCTGTGCCGTAATCCTGGCGGTAGCCATCCTCCGAGATGGGATCGGCATGGGCCATAGCTACCAGCACTGGGTGGGTTTCATCGCGCTCAATGAGCTGCGAGATGAAGCTGGCTACGTCATACGTGGAGGTTTGCGAGTAGCCCCATTGCTCGCCCGCCTTGGTGGATT
This sequence comes from Corynebacterium sp. CTNIH16, assembly GCF_032821655.1. NCBI lineage: Bacteria > Bacillati > Actinomycetota > Actinomycetes > Mycobacteriales > Corynebacteriaceae > Corynebacterium > Corynebacterium sp. CTNIH16. The sequence goes on from NZ_JAVBIG010000005.1 coordinate 197,198, forward strand.
CGAGGTGGAATTCATCGGCAATCGCGTCGATGGAATCCGGATACTTGTCAAAGAGGTCTTCGGCGGACTTATCGGAGGAGCTAGCGATCATATCCAGCGCCTCATATTTGTCTTCGTACTCGCCCTTTTCCATGACGTAGGTGGCGATGTAGAGCTTGATGAGGCTGAGCGCCGGGCGGGCCTCGTGCTCCGAGGCAGAGCCCATGTGCATGCCATCGTGCAGGCGGATATAGGTAACCGAGCGCCCCTCATCACCTTCTAGAAACTCATTGGTTTCTGGTGGGACGTCGCGGTTGGTGTCTGGTGCGGCCGAGGGGGCGTCGGCAAGCGCGTCGCTTTCACGCTCGCTATTGCTGCACGCGGTGGTGGTCAAGGCGAGCATGCATACGGCCAAAGCGGCACCAGCCTTAACTGATGCCGCCTTGCGGTTCAACGACGTTTTAAACACGTCGATATATGTTACCGGTTGAGTGCACTATCTAGGCAATTAATGCTGCACAGGTGCCTCCACGCCCACGCCGGTAAGGGAGCGAACTTCCATCTCTGCGGAAAGCTCCTCAAAGTTATCCGGCTTGGTCATGATGGAGACCAACCAGCCAACGAAGAAGGACAGCGGGATGGAGACCAAGCCCGGCGAGGAGAGCGGGAAGATGGCCCAGTCCGCGCCTGGGAACATGGAGGTCTCAGAACCGGAGACTGCCGGGGAGAAGAAGATGAGCACCAGGCAGGACACCACGCCGGTGTACATGGAGGCCACCGCGCCCGCGGTGTTGAACCGGCGCCAGTACAGGGAATACAGGATGGTCGGCAGGTTGGCGGAGGCCGCCACCGCAAACGCGAGGGAGACCAGGAAGGCCACGTTCTGGGTCATGGCCAGGATGCCCAAGATGATGGAGACGATGCCAAGGACCACCACGGTGGCCTGGGAGATGCGGACCTGCTCAGCCTCGGTGGACTCGCCGTTGCGGATAACCGCATGGTAGATATCGTGCGCAATGGACGCAGAGGCGGTAATGGCCAGGCCAGCAACCACGGCGAGCACGGTAGCGAAGGCCACGGCGGAAATAATCGCCATGAAGATGGAGCCGCCGATCTCGAGCGCGAGTAGTGGCGCTGCGGCATTGGCGCCGCCCGGGGCGTCGAGAATGCGGTCCGGACCTACCAGTGCTGCCGCACCGTAGCCCAGGACCAGGGTCATAATGTAGAAGGCACCAATGACGACAATCGCCCAGGTAACGGAACGGCGCGCCTCGGTAGCGGTGGGCACGGTATAAAAGCGCATCAGCACGTGCGGCAGGCCACCCACGCCGAGTACCAGGGAAATGCCCAAGGAAATAAAGTCCAGCTTAGTGGCGGTGGTGGCGCCGTACTGCAGGCCTGGGGCCATGATGTCCTTGGCCTCGTAGCCCTTCTCTTTAATCTGCTCGGAAGCGGCGTGCATGTCGATGGCGTTATTAAACAGAGTGCTAAAGCCGCCGCGCAGGGCAATAAAGACCAAGAAACACATGATGACCACGCCGGCCACCAAGAGCACGGCCTTGATCATCTGCACGTAGGTGGTGCCTTTCATGCCGCCGACCAGGACGTAAACAATCATGAGCACGCCCACGATGCCGACGACGAGGGCCTGCCACTTGAACTCGTGGATATCCAGCAGTACCGCAACCAAGGAGCCGGCGCCGGCCATCTGCGCGATGAGGTAGAAGAGCGTGACGAAGAGGGTGGCGATAGACGCCGCCACGCGCACGGGCTTTTGCTTCAGGCGGAAGGACAGGACGTCCGCCATGGTAAAGCGGCCGACGTTACGCATGGGCTCGGCAACGAGCATGAGTGCCACCAGCCAGGCAACAAAGAAGCCCACCGAGTACAAGAAGCCGTCGTAGCCGTTGAGCGCCACAGCGCCAACGATGCCCAGGAACGATGCAGCGGAGAGGTAGTCACCGGAGATGGCCAGACCGTTCTGGCGTCCGGAGAAGGTGCCGCCGCCGGTATAAAAGTCCGAGGCCTTCTTCGTGGTCTTTCCGGCGCGCAGCACCACCGCCATGGTGATGATGAGGAAGATGGCGAAGATGGAAATATTCAGGATGGGGTTGCCGGCGGAGGTCTCGGCGGCAAGGGTGGTGATAGTCATTAGTTGCCCTCCAGCTCTTCACGGATGGCGGCCGACTTCGGCTCGATATTCTTATTGGCGTACTTCACGTAGATCCACGTGATAATGAAGGTGGTGAGGAACTGGGCTAGGCCGAAAACCAGTCCGACGTTCCAGCCACCGCCGAGCTCGATTGCCATGAAGTCAGGGGCAAACACGGCGGCTAGAACGTAGACCACGTACCACACGAAGAAGGCCACGGTCATAGGGAAGGTAAAACTCCGGTAGGTGCGGCGCAGCTCGCCAAACTTGGCGGAGTCGCGCATCGCGATGAACTCGCTACCGGTGGGTTCGCGGCGCGAGACAGGAGTTGCAGCTACGTCACTCATAGAGCATCGTCTCCTTGGGTGAGAGGAACTTGGGTCACACGAGATAGTGTGTTACTGCTCACTATCCACGTTGATCTGTAAGTTACAGAACATTTTCTGCAAGGTTGTAAACTCTGCCAAGAAAACTTTCTACTCCCCACCCTTTTAACCCCATAGGCTTCACTGAACTGGAATAACATCTTTAGCAAACTACCCCCGAGAGAAGAATCTTTTACCCCTTGTAAAGATAGTTAACAGCCGCTTGGCAAAAGAAAAAGCCCCCGTGAGGAGGCTTAATCTGCAGTTGACGTTACTCTTCGTTGCCTGGGAATTCGCGCGGGTCATTGAACATACGGCCAAAGCCCTCCTGGCCCTCTAGCGCGTCAATGGCAGATACTTCCTCCGCCGTGAGCTCCAGCTCGGTGGCGGCCAGGTTTTCCTTCAGGCGCTCAGTGCGCGCGGACTTCGGGATCACGGATATGTCTTTAGACATGAGATAAGCCAGGACAACCTGTCCCTCGGTGGCCTCGTGGTCAGCGGCAGCTTGCTCAATCACTGGGTTATTGAGCACTACCCCGCGCGCCAACGGGGCCCACGCCTCAGTGACGATGTCATTATCGTGGTGGAAGGCGCGCAGGCTGGACTGGGTAAAGCCCGGGTGAATCTCCACCTGGTTGAGCACCGGAGAAATGCCGGTGGTGGAAATTAGGTCCTTGAGCACGTCCTCGTAGAAATTAGCCACGCCAATGGACGCAATCTGACCCATGCCCTGCAGGCGGGCGATAGCCTCAAAGGTCTCGTTGTATAGGCCACCCTGCGGCCACGGCCAGTGGATAAGATACAGGTCGAGGTAGTCCAGCTGCAGATCCTTCAGCGACTGCTGGAATGCCTCTTCCACCTTGTGCTCCCCCTGGTGGGAGTGCCATACCTTGGAGGTAATAAAGAGCTCATCGCGGGTGACGTCGCCGGCATCCATTGCCTGCTTCAGGGCGGTGCCTACCGCCTCTTCATTCTTGTAGAGCGTGGCGGTATCGAAGTGGCGGTAGCCCAAATCGATGGCCTCGCGGATGACGCGGATGCATTCCTCGTCATATAGCTTGTACGTACCCAAGCCCAGCTGGGGCATTTCGCGGTCATCATTGAAAGTTACGGTTGGCACAGTCATACCCTCCATTGTGCCGCAGTTTTTCTGACCGCGCCGAAAACGACGAAACCCCAGGGCAAACTGAACTGCTCCCCATTAGTTGGACTGAGAAATCAGTTACCTACTAGTGGGGAGCAGTTGTATGCATACACGTAGTTCGTTGTCGGCGGGGCAGCGGGAAGAATTGGTGGCTCTTTTCGAGCAGGGTTGTAGTTACTGGGCTGCAGCCCATCATGCCGGTGTTGGTGTTTATCCAGTTCGTGCTTTGTTTCGTCGGTTCTTGCTCCATGGCAAGCTGTGTCTTGTGGAAAAGCCTTCAAAGCAGCAGTACTCTTTCGAGATCAAAAAGGAAGTTGTCCAACGCCATCTCACTGGCGAGTCAAAGATGAGTCTTGCCCGTGAGTTTGGCCTGTCGTCAGACCAAGTGGTTGGGTATTGGTCGCGGAAATGGCGCAAAGGCGGCGATGACGCCTTAAAACCGAAGCCGAAGGGCAGGCCTAAAGGTTCAGCTAAGCCGAAAGTGCTTTCTGAAGAAGATAAGCTACGTCGCGAAAACGAACGGTTGCGGGCCGAAAATGCCTACCTAAAAAAATTGCGGGACTTGAGGAATCAGGGACACGCCTGAAAGTCCAAGCGATCGTCATCCTCAAGTCTCACCACCGCTTGGAGTACCTCCTAGAGGCAGCCGGTATGCCGCGGG
>NZ_JAVBIG010000006.1:0-147441 GCF_032821655.1 Corynebacterium sp. CTNIH16
CGGTTGAGGCTGCGGTTGCCTTCGAGACGCTGACTTCCACCCAGGTGGATAAGCACGGTGAGAACAACCCGACCGATGAGGACAACCCGAACTCGGTTGGTGAGCACAAGGACATCAATGATGAGGATCAGACTGTAACTTCTGAGGATGGCCCGAAGGTGTCCACTAATGCGGACTTCGAGGGCGACCTGCGTGAGGTTGTTGCTGGTGCCAAGGTTGTGGACCAGGTTTCTTACGAGGGTCTGGTTCCGGGCAAGGAATACACTCTGGATGCCCAGCTGATTTCCAAGGAGGACGGCAAGACCGTTCTGGGTGAGACCAAGGGTCACAAGTTCACCCCGGATGAGGCTAACGGTACTGAGGCTGTCACCATCGTTGTCGATGAGAAGGTCACTGAGCCGGTTGAGGCTGCGGTTGCCTTCGAGACGCTGACTTCCACCCAGGTGGATAAGCACGGTGAGAACAACCCGACCGATGAGGACAACCCGAACTCGGTTGGTGAGCACAAGGACATCAATGACGATGACCAGACTGTGACCTCCGAGGACTTTGAGAAGACCCCGAAGATCACTACTAACGCTGACTTCGAGAAGGGCTCCCACGCTGTTGTTGCTGGTGCCAAGATTGTGGACAAGGTTTCCTACGAGGGTCTGGTTCCGGGCAAGGAATACACCCTGAAGGCTGAGCTCATTAACAAGAAGGACGGCAAGTCTGTGCTGGGCGAGGGTGAAGCTACCTTCACTCCAGAGAAGTCCAAGGGCATGGTGCCTGTCACTATCACCGTGAACGATGATGTGAAGGAGCCTGTCCAGGCTGCGGTTGCTTTCGAGGAGCTCACCTCTACCGAGGTCAATGACAAGGGTGAGGAGACTCCGGGTACTACTCCGGAGAAGCCGAACCACATCGCTGAGCACAAGGACATCAATGATGGCGACCAGACCGTGACCTCCCACGAGGTTCACGATCAGGACACCCCAGGTGGTTCCTCTAACGGTTCTTCCAACGGTTCCTCCAAGGACAGTAAGTGGTGGCTCATCCTGATTCCGGGCATCGGCCTGGGCAAGATCATCAAGGATCACTTCGACCACAAGGATCATGGCAACCACAACGGTGGCCACGGTGACAACACCGGTAACCATGATGGTGGCAACGGTAAGCACACCGACGGCCACAATGGCGGCAATGGTCACGAGGTCAAGGGCCAGGACGCTCCTAAGGGCGGCAACTCTGACAATGGACACGGCCACGGCATCGAGGTCCAGGGTCAGCAACCTGAAGAGACTGGTAACGCACTGCCATCCAACGCTGACCGCGTTGAGATTAAGTCCGTACCGTCCGGCGCAACCGAGCTTGAGCCGGGTATGCAGGATTACATCAAGTAGTCCAAAAGCTCTGGTGAGGTGGCCCACGGGCCGCCCCGCCGGGGCTGAGACTTAAACACCAAAAATCCCCTCCAGGGTGTGATTGCACACGCTGGAGGGGATTTGCATATAACCTGCACAGGGTAGACAAATCGAGTAAGTGAAGGAAGCTAGCTATGGGAAAGCACAGGGAGCCAGAGCAGCCGGAGGAAAACGGCGCTTCGCAGTATCCGGCGAGTGGGGAAGAAGGGGGCGTCGGCAAGCGGGGCATGGGCCGTGGCAAGCTGATCGCTATTATCGCATCCATCATTGTCGTGGCGTTGGTCTTGCTGCAGGTGGTGCTGTACCTGGCGCGCGATGATGAGGATGAGGCCGGCTCGGCGCCGGAGACGGTGGCCAGCGAGAGCGCACCGGAGGAATCTGGACCGAAGTCTGATGCTTTCGTGGATGATTCGGGCCAGCAGGAGCACGAGTATGAGGCCGCGCCTGGCGAGTTCAAGGGCTTCGAGGGCATGTCCGTGGGCATCGACGGCGAGTACGCGACCGTGGACCCCGTACAGGTCACGGACCAGGGCGTACTGCTGCCGCCACACGACGTCACCCGCGTGGGTTGGTATTCCGCCTCCGCAGTGCCGGGTGAGCCGGGCAATGTGGGCTCGAGTGTGATTACCGGCCACATTAACTACCAGGGCCAGGGCACTGGTTATGCGGAGAAGTTCACCAAGCTGAAGAAGGACCAGGAATTTACCGTGGTCATCGACGGCCAAGAGCGCACTTTCCGCGTGACCGAAGCGCCGTATCGTCTGCCCAAGGGTTCCGGATTCCCGGATGTGGTCAACGATAAGGAAGGCGAGAATCGCCTGGTTCTTATTACCTGCGGCGGCCAGTTTGTTGGCGGCGCGCTGGGTTATGAGGACAACATCATTACCGTGGCGGAGCCGGTAGGCGAGCCAGAGCAGCCCGCCGAGCAACCGGCCGGGGAGGCGCCGGCTGAGGCTCCTGCAGCTTAGGCGGAAATGTTTCAGGTGCCCTGTGGAATTGCCCACAGGGCACCTTTGCTTATCCGTGGCATCTGGCATGTGGGTAGTGGGGTTAGGGCCCAAATATGAAATAATCTAAGCCAGTAGCCGCCGCTGCCTGCGGCTTAGAAGGAGCATTTTCATGGATAATCCAGGCGAGATCGCCGGTCATATTGGCACGCCGCTGACTAGCAATGCCACCAAGGTATTGCTGCTGGGCTCGGGCGAGCTGGGCAAGCAGCTGGCCATGTCCTTCCAGAACCTCGGCCTTGAGGTCCACGCGGTGGACTCGTATGCGGGCGCGCCGGCGCACCAGGTGGCGCAGTTTAGCTACGTCGCCGATATTAAGGACACCGGCCGCATCCTGCAGCTAGCGCAGGAGATTCAGCCGCACTTTGTGGTCCCGGAGGTAGAAACCGTAGCGGTAGAAGCTTTGGAAGAGATGGAAGCGCATAGCGACGCCATCGTGGTGCCTTCCGCTCGTGCCTGCGCCATGACGCAAGATCGCCAGTGCGTGCGCGAGGTGGCGGAGAATATCGGGCTGCCGGTTTCGGCATACCGCTTTGCCAGCTCTGTGGAGGAGCTGGAAGAAGCAGTCGGGGAGCTGGGCTTTCCGTGCATTATTAAGCCGGATGTGTCCACCTCCGGTAAGGGCCACATGATTGCCCGCGAGGAGGACGATGTACGGGTGGCCTGGGAGACCGTGCGGCGGGTGTCCTCGGACTCGCAGCGTGTAGTGGCCGAGCGCTTCGTAGATTTTGACTTGGAAGTCACCCTATTGGCCATCCGGTCCGTCGACCCGGCCACGGGCAAGTTGGCCACGTGGTTTAGCGAGCCCATTGGTCACCGCCATGAGCGCGGTGACCTCGTGGAGGAGTGGCAGCCGACCGGCATGAGCGAGATTGCGCTGGAAAATGCCCGCTCGGTGGCCGCGCGCATCTCCAATGAGCTGGGCGGGCGCGGCGTGTACTGCGTGGAGCTCTTCGTTGCGGGCGATGACGTGTACTTTTCCTCCGTGTCCCCCCGTCCCGCGGATACGGCGATGCTGACCTGCTATACCCAGCGCTTTTCCGAGTTTGACCTGCATGCGCGCGCGATTTTGGGCTACCCCATTGACGCCACCCTGGTCACCCCGGGTGCCAGCGTGGTCATCCACGCGGACGAGGAGCTGAATGAGGTGGCCTATACCGGCGTCGCCGCGGCCCTCAGCTATGCGGAGACGGACGTGAAGCTCTTTGGCAAGCCGGGGGCCTACAAGGGCCGCCGCATGGGTTTGGTCTCTTCTACTGCAGAAAATGTGGAAGAAGCGCGCGACCGCGCAGCACTAGCGGCACACAAGATCGAGGTGACCTCCACGCCGGGCCTGCTGGCGCAAGACGGCGCCCGCGGCATCGATCCAGATACCGAGAATGTTCCCGATATTGAGGTCGTGGAGTACGAGGGCGGCGTGGAGCTCGATCCGAAGCTCGCCTCCGGCGTGGACGACGCCGACTAAGAAGCGGGGCGCAGCATCGGCTGGTGGGGGACTCCCTCGTCATCGAATGGCTCTCCAGTCGGCGTGAAGCCGAAGGAAGCGTAATAGTCCACTAGGCCGGCCTGCGCCTCCAGGTAGAGCGGCTGGCCTGGGCGCATGCGCTCGCCTAGGTCGACGGCTGCCTGGAGAAGTTCGCGGCCGAGGCCCGTGCCGCGCGCGGCGGGCGCGAGCGCGAAGCGGCCGATTTGGGCGCCGGTGGCGTCGGCAAGCGCGGCGTCGTCGGCAGGCGCAGCCGGAAAGACGCGGGCCGTGCCGAGCAGCTCGTGGGTGTCCGCGTCCCAGGCCAGCAGGTGCACGGTCTGGGGGTCTGCGTCGGTGGCGTCAATCTCGGCATACGGGCAGCGCTGCTCGTGGACAAAGACGTCTACCCGCAGCTTGTAGAGCTGGTGGACGTCCAAGGCTGCCAGTTGACCCAAGGGCGCGGCGGAAATGAAATGCGGCATGGGCTAGGCCTGCGGGCCGGCGTGCTTGACCATTTCGTCCCACTCGACGATCTTGATGCGCTCGCGGCCGTGCGGTTCACCGGCGGCGCGCTCAGCGGCATCCAGGCGGTGCCAGCCTTCCCAGGTGGTCACGGCGATATCGCGGGAGGCCAGGAAGTCTAGGATGTCCTGCAGGTCGCGCTTGGTGGCAGGCTCCAAGTCGCCGGCCTTGTAATCGGCGATGAGCATGGTTGTGGTGTCCTTGGCATCGGACTTGGTATTGCCAATCAGGCCCACCGGGCCGCGCTTAATCCAACCGGTGGTGTAGAGGCCGGGCAGCTTTTCGCCGTCGACATTGGCCAGCACGTGGCCGCCGTCGTTTGGCATGGTGGCCTTGGTCTCGTCGAAAGGCACGCCATCGACGGACTGAGGGTAGTAGCCCACGGCGCGGTAGACTGCCTGGACCGGCCACTCGGTGTACTTGCCGGTACCGGTTACGGTGCCATCACCGTTGAGCTCAGTGCGCTCGGTCTTGATCGCGGTAACGTGCCCGTCCTCACCCAGCACCTCTACCGGGGACTCAAAGAAGTGGATGTAGAGCTTGTGCGGGGCATCGCCCGGCTCGCGCATGGCGTAGGACTCCAGCGTCTGGCACACCAGGTCTGTGGATTTGGCGGCGCGGCGTGCCTCCTCAGAGGCGGCGTCATACTCGATGTCCTCGGGGTTGACAATGACCTCGATGGTCGGGGACTCGTCTAGCTCCTTGAGCTCCTTTGGCGTGTACTTGGCCTGTGCCGGGCCGCGGCGGCCGAAGACGTGGACCTCCTTGGCGCGGTTTTTCTTGAGTGCTGCGTAGACATTATCCGGGATCTCGGTAACAAGCAGCTCGTCGGCGGTCTTGGCCAGAATACGGGAGACGTCGAGGGAGACATTGCCCACACCAACCACGGCGACGGACTCTGCGGAGAGGTCCCAGTCGCGTTCGAAGTTGGGATTGCCGTCATAAAAGCCCACGAATTCGCCGGCGCCATGGTTGCCCTTGAGGTCCTCGCCCGGGATGCCCATGCGCTTATCGGCGGTAGCACCGGTGGCGAAGATGATGGCGTCGTAATATTCGCGCATCTCCTCGACGGTGATGTCCTTGCCCACCTCAATATTGCCCAGGAAGCGGATCTCTTCCTTTTCCATAACGTTGTGCAGGGACTGCACGATGCCCTTAATACGCGGGTGATCCGGTGCCACGCCGTAGCGGATCAAACCGAACGGCGTCGGCATCTTTTCAAAAAGATCGATCTGCACATCGAGGTCGGATTTCACTAGAAGGTCAGAGGCGTAAATGCCTGCCGGGCCGGAGCCGACCACGGCGACGCGCGCTGGGTTAGTCATGTGCTTAGGGTGTCCTTTCTTTCGTTGTGCTGCATATTCTACGCGGTCACTATGCGATAAAAACCACAGCATTACTAACCCCAGTTTAGGGCGGTCACGATGGGGCATAGGAGGGGGTAAATCGCGTACAGTGGAATAGTCACCGCGTGTTAATAACTGTGATGGCTGACATGAAGTTATGACACGCGTTAATTGTGTTCAAGTGACCGTGACTGAAAGGTAAATTGCATGTCTGCATCTCATTCCGCAGTTATTAGCGCTATCGGCCGTGGCTTCGATGGCCTCGATGTGCCCGCCTTGGCTAAAGACCTAGGCGCGGAGCTCATCCGCCTCGAAGACTTCGATGCCACCGTCGCCGCCGTACTTGCTGAGGCTCCCGCCGCTGAGAACATCGTGGCGCAGGGCACCGGCGATATCGCCTTCGATGCCGAAGTAGCTGCCGCCCTTGGCCTGCCGCTGGCCATCATTTCCGGCGCCCCGCAACGCACCGGCGAGCTGGCACAGCACAATGCGGAATCCTTGGGTGCCACCGTTGCTGGCATCTTCACCGACCTGGAAGCGGTTCCGGGCGCACTTGCTGCGCTTGGCGACGTCTCCCCGGTCATGTCCGCAGACCTCTTCCAGAAGCAGCTTATTGACCAGGCCCGCGCCGCCGGTTCGCACATCGTTCTGCCAGAGGGCGACGATGACCGCATCCTCGAGGCCGCACACGTGGTGCTGCGCGATAAGGTTGCCAAGCTGACCATCCTGGGCAACGAGGCCGATATCAAGGCCCGCGCCGAAGAGCTCAAGCTCGACCTGGCCGGTGCCGAGATCATCAACCACCTCGAGTCCCCGCTGGCAGAGGAGTTTGCCGCCGACTTTGCCGAGCTGCGCAAGAAGAAGGGCGTCACCCTCGAGCAGGCTCGCGAAACGATGAAGGACATCTCCTACTTCGCCACCATGATGGTGCACAAGGGCTTGGCCGATGGCATGGTCTCCGGCGCTGCCCACACCACCGCCCACACCATCAAGCCTTCCTTCCAGATCATCAAGACCAAGCCGAACGCTTCTGTGGTCTCCTCTATCTTCTTGATGGTCATGCGCGGCCGCCTGTGGGCCTTCGGTGACTGTGCCGTCAACCCGAACCCCACCGCCGAGCAGCTGGGCGAGATCGCCATCGTTTCCGCACAGACTGCCTCCCAGTTCGGCATCGACCCGCGCGTGGCCATGCTGTCCTACTCCTCCGGCACCTCCGGCTCCGGCCCGGACGTTGAGCGCGCCGTGGCCGCCGTGGAGGCCGCCAAGCAGCTGGATTCCTCCGTCAAGGTGGATGGCCCGCTGCAGTTCGACGCCGCCTGCGACCCAGGCGTTGCGGCTAAGAAGATGCCGAATTCTGAGGTGGCCGGCAAGGCAAACGTCTTCGTCTTCCCGGATTTGGAGGCCGGCAATATCGGCTACAAGACGGCACAGCGCACCGGCGGCGCACTCGCCGTGGGCCCGATCCTGCAGGGCCTGAACAAGCCGGTAAACGATCTGTCGCGTGGCGCAACCGTTCCGGACATCATCAACACCGTTGCAATCACCGCTATTCAGGCTGGAGAGAAATAAATGTCATACGTTCTGGTCCTTAACTCAGGTTCTTCCTCCGTTAAATTCCAGCTGGTCGATCCCGAATCCAGCGCCACGGATACCCCGCTGGTTTCTGGTCTGGTCGAGCAGGTTGGCGAGCCCCTCGGCGCCGTCACCGTCAAGACCGGTGGTGAGAAGTACAAGGAAGAGCTGGAAATCCCTACTCACTCCTTCGGCCTCGAGCGCGCTTTTGCCATCATGAGCGAGCACAACGTTGGCCCGACCGACGTGGATGTTATCGCCGTTGGTCACCGTGTTGTTCACGGCGGCCGCCTCTTCTCCGAGCCACAGCTCATCGTGGACCAGATTGAGTCCATGATTGAAGACCTCATCCCGCTGGCTCCGCTGCACAACCCGGCCAACCTGGACGGCATCCGCGTGGCCCGCAAGATGCTGCCGGATATTCCGCACGTTGCCGTCTTCGATACCGCGTTCTTCAACACCCTGCCGCCGGCAGCTGCGCTATATGCCATCAACAATGAGGTGGCATCCAAGTACGATATCCGCCGCTACGGCTTCCACGGCACCTCTCACGAGTTCGTCTCCCAGCAGGTGCCGGCCCTTTTGGGCCGCGACCCAATGCACACCCACCAGATCACTCTTCACCTGGGCAACGGTGCTTCTGCTGCGGCCATCCGCAATGGCCGCGCCATCGATACCTCGATGGGCCTGACCCCGTTGGCCGGTCTGGCTATGGGTACCCGTTCCGGTGACATTGACCCGGGCATCATCTTCCACCTCGTCCGCGAGGCGGGCATGAGCGTGGATGAGATTGACACCCTGCTCAATAAGCAGTCCGGTGTCAAGGGCATCTCCGGTGTCAATGACTTCCGTACGTTGCGCGAGCGCATCGACAACGAAGACCAGGACGCTTGGCTGGCTTATAACATCTACATTCACCAGCTGCGCCGCTTCATCGGTTCCTACATGATTTCCCTGGGCCGCGTTGACGCCATCACCTTTACCGCCGGTGTGGGTGAAAACGATACCGAGGTGCGCCAGGATTCCCTGTACAACCTGGATATGTACGGCATCCACTTTGATAAGGAGCGCAACTTGGTCCGCTCCGACCAGCCGCGCATGATCTCCACCGAGGATTCCCCGGTCAAGGTCTTCGTTGTGCCGACCAATGAGGAGCTGGCTATCGCCCAGAAGTCCGCCGAAATCGCCGCTATGGCGCGTGAGGCTGGCCTCTACAAGTAAAGACTTTCACGGCCAGTTAGAAGCTGGAATGTGAACGAGAAGCGTGCGATCCACAAGGGATCGCGCGCCTCTTTTTTATCTCTGAACCTATTACAGCAAGCGTTTCGTTTATTGCGTTTATTCTGTAAAGTGAGGGTATGAAGGACTTACAAAATGGCGGGGCAACTCGGGATACCAGCCCAGCGGAAGAGGCTTTATTAAGGCTCAATTCTGTGTTGGAGGCAAAAGATTCACCGGCACCAGTGGATATATTCGTGCAAGGAACCGAGCAAATAATCGCAATTCCGCGAGAGATCGCCGAAACCCTGCAGAAAGTTCTCGCAATCGAAGCGGCAGGGAAATCGGTCCGCGTAGTGCCCGAGGAATCCGAATTCACCACGCAACAGGCAGCAGACTTTCTCAATGTTTCGCGGCCACACGTTGTAAAGCTCATTGATGAAGGGAGCCTTCCCGGCTACAAAGTTGGTTCCCATCGGCGTGTGAATCTTGCGGATCTGCAGAAATACAAGAATGAAAGAGATGCCCGTCAGCGCCGTGCCGTAGCTGAATTGACAGCCTTATCGGAGGACCTGGAGCTTTATTAGTGGGGCTGCTGACGGTAGTTTATGACGCCAATGTGCTCTACCCGAGCATGCTCCGTGATGTCTTGATAAGGGTAGCTGGTAGCGGTGTATTCCATGCCCGATGGACGGAGAAAATCCTTGATGAAGTCTTCTTTAACTTGCAGCGCAATCGCCCTGATTTAAACCCTAAGAAGTTATCCCGCACCCGTAGATTGATGTGTTTAGCGGTCGAGGACTGTCTTGTGACTGGATACGAGGAATTAATCGATGATCTATGGCTACCAGATCCGAATGACAGGCATGTCCTAGCGGCAGCAATTAGTTGTGGTGCTCAAAGTATCATTACTGAAAATGTAAAAGACTTTCCTTGTTCCATTCTTGATGGTTTTGGCATTAGGCGGCAGAGCGCCGATGAGTTCTTGTGCGAGTTAATCGCTTCCTCGTCCGCGATTGTGCAGCAATCGATTGAGGACGCGGCTGCCACTTTTCAAAAGCCACCGCGAAGCGTGGAGGATGTCCTAACGGCATTAGCGTTATCGGGAACACCGAGGGCAGTTGAAATGCTTCGTTCTTAAATTTTCAAACGTGTCGTCTGATTTATGTAGCGCAAAAGGCTTAGATGATGTGCTGCTTGTGGGGGCGGCTGTACGAGCCTATGTAGCGATTAGAAGGTAGTGACGGGGCGGACCTGGTTGGCAAGGTCAACGAGCGCGTAGCGGTGGCGGCTAAACGGGGCTTGGCGCGCAAGGGCGCGGAGTGTCTCGGAGAGACCGGTGCGCAGGCCACGCTGGGTAAAGGCGTACTCGAAGAGATCGTTGGGGGAGGCGGCGCGCGAGAGATCGGCATTGCGCAGGAAATTCAGGCCGGCGGAGATGACGGCGATCTTGATCTGGAGGAAGCGCGGCTCGTTGGTGGGGACCTCTTCGAGGCGTCGGGCAGCGCGGCGGATGCGGGATTCGGAGAGATCGTGGACGATGAGCTGGAGGATCGTCGTCAAGCGGGCCATGCGGTAGTGGCGCGAGGCATTGGGGACCTTGTCAAGGACCACGACGGCTACCTCCACCTGGCCCTCGGAGCGCAGTTGGCGGGCGAGGCCAAAGGAAGAGGAGACGGTGGTGGGGTTGGTGGACCACACAATGCCGTAGAGGCGCATGGAGTTAAAGCGCAGTGCGGCCGGATCCTGGGTGACGTGGTTCCAGATTTCCGGCTGGCCCTCAAAGGCGGAGTTGGGGAGATCAGCCAGCGTGGAATGCATATTGGAGCAGGCCCGCGCCACGGTGGGGTCAATAAGCGAGGTATCGCTATAGTCCAGCTGCTGCAGGATGAGCTCGTTGATGGCGGCGATGGCGAGCTTGGGAGCCGCCTCGCCCGGCAGGAGGTCGAGGACGGTAGAGAAGTATTTCTGGGCATCACGGTAGTCGTCGTGAAGCAGCTCGGTAATGCCGGCGTACCACTGGAAACGCCAGTCGCGGCCGAGGCGGTCCTCGATGGAGCTCAGCCACTGGCGGGCCTGGCCGGTATAGCCCAGGTCGATCATGGAGCGCACCACGCCTAGCGGGATTTCGGCCGAGTGCTCGTACTCGGGGGTCTGCATGGCCTGGCGGAGGGTCTCCAGGGCCTCCTGTGGCTCCGCATAGGATGCACCCTGCAGCAGGCCGGCGCCTACATCGTCACGGTCCAGCAGCGGAGTAGGCAGGGCGGAGACGACCTCGGGGGCGGTGATTTGGACGGTGCGATCGATGCCGTCGATAAGCTGATCCGTGCGGAAAACCAGGTGCTTGGTGCCAAAGGTGGTACGTTGCGGAGAAAAGAGCGAGTGCTGGGATGGGTACTGCAGGCCGTCGCGGATGGCAATGACCTCGCGCAGCACGCCGTAGAGCTGGGTGCGCAGCTCTTTAATGGAGGTAAAGCGGCGCTCCGGATCCGGGTCGGTGGCGCGCTGCAATAGGCGGTAGAGCGACAAGAAGCGGCGCAGCTCCGGCTCCTCGGTCGGGGTGGGGATGCCGGGCAGGTAGACGCCGTCCTCGGTGGGCAGCTTGAGGCAGAGCGAAGCCAGGGTGCGGCCGATGGTGTAAATATCGCTGGCGATGGAAGGGCCCTCGGTGGCCACTTCCGGGGCTTGGTAGCCCTTGGTGCCGTAGATATAGCCAAACGCGCCAATGCCGGAGACCGCGCCCAGGTCAATGAGCTTGACCTGGTCCTCGGTGACGATGATGTTATCCGGCTTTAGGTCGTTATAGACCACCCCGCGCGAATGCAGGTACTCCAGCGCGGGCAGGACTTCCAAGATATAAGCAATGGCGATATCGACCGGCAGGAGCTTATCCGGCTGCTTTTTGCGCCTGCTTCTTAGCGACGGCCCGCCGACATACTCCATGACAATAAAGCCACCGGGCACCCGAGCGTCATCGATGAAGTTGAAAATCTTGACGATGCCAGGGTGGGTAATATCGGCGAGAAACTCGCGTTCTGCCACCGCAGCGGCGGTTTCATCGGCCGATTTTTGGGCCTGCATACCTTTGAGGACGACCACTCTTCCGGAGACAAAGTGATCATTGGCCAGGTAAATCCAGCCCATGCCGCCGTGGGCGATAACGCCCAAGATTTCGTACTGTCCGGCCACCATGTCACCGGGCTGTAGCTGTGGTGGCGGAATCTTCTTGCCTGAAGATTCCTCGGAGGGGTCAATGAGCGCGTCGGTCGGCTCGGCCGGGGTGATAAAGGGCAGGCGCACCATGCCATCGGCCACGCGGCGTTCGGTGCGGTGGGTGCCGCGGCGTTCGCGGAAGGTATCGAGCGCGCGGCGGCGCGAGCGCTGCGAGGAGTCCTCTTGGGATTTTTGGACGCGCTGCTGTTCGCGTTGGGCGCGGATATTATCCAGATCCGCCAGAAGGCTGGAGATGTGGTCTGGGTCGATGGAACCATCGCCGTCCTCGTCTTCGTCCGCGAAGGGATCGAAGGCAACCGCGGAAGTGCCGGCATCATCGCTGGGCTCATCCTCGGCGGCGAAGGGGTCGAAGGCCACGGCCGCAGTGCCCTCTTCGTCTTCGTCTGCAAAGGGGTCGAAAGCAACGGCGGCGGTGGTGGGGCCATCATCCAAGGGGGCATCGTCCAGCGCATCCGGCTCCTGCGCGGAGTTGGCGGCGTTGGTGGGCTGGCGGAAGGCGCGCTGGGTATCGAGGTTCTCGGGCTCAATGTACTCGAGCTCGTCGTCGCTGAAGTTTGGGTTATGGCTCATGGCTTAGCGTCCTCCTCGATGTACTTGCCGGCCGGCAGCGTGGGCTCTTCCAGGTAGGCGCCGAGCCACTCCTCAAAAATGGAAGACCACGTGCCGTCGCGGCGGATGCGTTCGAGCGTGGAATTTATTTGGCGCAGCAGCGGGCGGGTGTCCTGCTGCTTGCTGGGGCGGCGCACGGCCACGCCGTAGTTCTCGTTCTCTAGCGGCTCGCCCACGATGGAGGTATAGGAGTCTTGGGCGGCCATGCCGGAGAGCAAGGCATCATCGACGACGATGCCATCGGCCTGGTTGAGTTGTAGGGCCATCAGGCAATCGCCCCAGGAACGGGTAACCAAGATATCGGACTTGGGGGCGTGCTCGCGGATAGTTTCCAGCGCGGTGGACGCGCCCACACCGCATAGGGTCTTACCGGCGGCGTCCTTCACGGACTTCATGCCGGAATTGGTGAGCACCAGCATGCGGGTTTGGGTGCTCATATAGGGAATGGAAAAGGCCACGTCGCGCTCGCGTTCCGGGCTAATGGTCATGGTGCGCACAATCATGTCCACCGCGCCGGTATTGAGGGTATCGACGCGGTCGGAGGATTCCACGAAGCGGAAGTCCACCTTGTTGGGATCACCAAAGATATCGCGGGCAATCTCGCGGGCAATCTCCACCTCGAAGCCGCGCACGTCACCAGAGGCGGCATCGCGGTAGCTCAGCAAGTTATTGGAACGGTCCACGCCTACGATGAGACGGCCGCGCTTGACGATGTTTGGCACCCGCTCCTTCGCCTTCCTATCATCCGGGCGGTAGCTGCCCCTGATTTCCTCATCAGAGGCACGGTGAGCTGCGGTAGATCCGGCCTTTTCAATTTCCGCTCCTTCCGGCAGCGGCGGGCCCGGCTTTGAATCGAGGGCGTGCTCGGCGGGCGCCTCCAGCGGCGGAGTGGAGCGAACATCGCACGAGGCTAGCGGCAGCGCGGCGCAGATGCAGGCAAGGGTAGCGAGGGCAAGGCGTGTGCGGCGCATTAGAGGTACTCCTGCAGTCGAGGACGGATGCCCAGCCACACGGCAATAATGGCGCACAAGGTCAGCAGGAACACAGCCGAGGACACCGCAGTCATGGCGGTCAGGCCGCGCTCCAAGTAGCTGCGCATGGCGATGCGCGCCTGACCGATGAGATCGGAGAGCTCCGCGTCGAGCTGGTCATAGGAACGCGCTGTGGTCATTTCGCCGTCCTTGGGCTCGGTGGCCGTGGCCTGGTAGATGGCCTCGTCATAGTCGCCGTCCTTGAGCGCACCCATGAGTTTGTCGTGGGTACCGCGCCACTGCTCGGCGGCCGCCCGGGCGCTGTGAATGAGTTCTGGGTCGGTGACCTCCACGTCCTCATCATTGAGCGCTTCCTCGTAATCCTCGAGGGCCCTTTCGATGGAGTTGATGGAGCTGGAAAAGCGCACCATCGAATCCTCCTCGGAGGAGCGCAGCACCAGCGCCAGGGTCTCAGAGGTACGCGCCTGTTGCGCCTCAATCCGCGAGGCCGTGAGCGAATCCCATGGGCGCGAGGCCGTCTCAAAGCCCTGGTGGCCGGTGGACCAGGTGGCGAGGTTGGATAGTGCCACCCAGGAGATGGCCAAGAAAAGCAGCACGCTGGCAGTTAAGAAGCCGCGGTTAAAACGCCGGCGGGTCTGGCGCCACAGCCACCATTGGGCCACGGCGAGGAAGAAGAGCGCCGCCAAGAGGCCGGAGAGCGGCACCCACTGCGGGGAGGTGAGCTTTTGCTGTTGTTGGTTTACCTTGGCGGTGGTCAGCTGGAACAGCTCGGAGGCAGCCGGCAGGATACGCTCGCGCATCAGCGCCGAGGCATTGGACATATAGGAATTGGCTACCGCATTGCCGGCTCGGTGGTTGGCGCGGGCCTTTTCCACCATTGCGGTATAGACGGGGAGCTCGCGTTGGATAAAGGTCACCAGCTCGCGCACACGGTCGTCTTCTTGCGTGGTACCCAGCACGGATTCGGTGGCTGCCACCGAAGCGGCATCAATGGCTTCGTTATAGCTATCGCGGTTTTGCTCTGATTCCACACCGGCCTGCACGAAGCCGGTGGTGGCCACGGTATCGGCCACCGAGAGCGAACTATAAAGGTGGTGCGCCGCATTCGACATCGGCTCGGTGGTGCTTAGCAGCTCGTCCAAATCGGAGTGGCGGGCGGCGGAAGACTGGGACATTGATAAGCCGGCAGCGCCTAGGGCTACGGTGAGAATGAGCGTGACCGTAAAAAGCTTGCCTGGGGTAGTGGAGGCGAAGTAGTAAAAGCGGCGCAGCAGGCGCGCCGGACCCGCGAACCATTCCATGGCGCGGCTACTGAGCCCGCTGAAGGCCGGGCCGGTGGGCGCGGTGACCTCATCGAGCCAGTGATCGCTCGGGTGAGCGTGCTCGTCGTGCACGCTTTCTGCCCGGACTGCCTGCTCGGTCATTCACTTAGAATAGCGCCCGCAGTGTGCTGGGCGCCACCATATACCCGCGTGTGTGGCTAGGATAGGCAGCATGCATAACCCTCACAGTGGAGACGGCTGGGCGGCAGGCCCCGGCGGCATTCGCGTCTGGGGAAAATTTGGTGCCGCCGGCCTGTTCCTCGTCGCCGGGCGCAAGGTGCTCCTCCAGCACCGCGCCGCGTGGACCAATCACGGCGATACCTGGGGGATTCCGGGTGGCGCCCGTGATTTTACGGAGACGCCTACCCAGGCCGCGCTGCGTGAAACCCATGAAGAATGCGCGATTGCGCCCCAAGATGTGGAGGTGCTCGATGCGCGAGTAACGGCCGGGCCCTATCCCGCGGCGGGGGATCTGCCGGGGGAGTGGACCTATACCACCGTCCTAGCACGCACGCGTACTGGCGCACCGCTTCCTACTACAGCTAATGAAGAGTCCTATGAGCTGCGCTGGGTGCCTTTTGAGGAGGTAGAAAGCCTCCCCCTTCTGGCCGCCTTCCGCCACGCCTTTCCCGCCCTGCGGGAGAGTGTGGAGGCATTGAACAGGTAAAGTTGCCGGATTTATGGCACGCTAGTGCCATGATCGAAGTAGAAGGATTGACTAAACAATATAAGTCTGTCCGCGCCGTTGATGATCTCACCTTTCAGGTAAAACCCGGCATGGTCACCGGGTTCCTGGGCCCCAATGGCGCGGGCAAATCCACCACCATGCGCATGATTTTGGGCTTGGACACTCCAACGGCCGGCAAGGCGCGCATCAACGGCAAGCACTACCACGAGCTCAAGCAACCCCTGCGTGAGGTAGGTGCCTTGCTCGATGCCAAGGCGGTGCACCGCAACCGCAGCGCCGCCAACCACCTGAAGTGGATTGCGCAGGCCAATGGCATTTCTACTTCCCGCGTTGATGAGGTCCTGGGGCTGGTAGGGCTTTCCGACGTCGCCGGTAAGAAGGTCGGTGGCTTCTCCCTCGGCATGGGTCAGCGCCTAGGCCTAGCCGGCGCGCTGCTCGGTGACCCGGGCATCCTCATTTTGGATGAGCCGGTCAACGGCCTCGACCCGGAGGGCATTCGCTGGGTCCGCCAGCTCGTGCGCGCCCTAGCCAATGAGGGCCGCACCATTTTGATTTCTTCCCACCTGCTTTCGGAGATGTCTCAGACCGCCGACCATCTCGTGGTCATTGGTAAGGGCCGTTTGGTAGCGGACCAGCCCACCTATGACTTTGTGAAGGACCACTCGCAGTCCTCCGTGCTGGTGCGCTCCGACCATCTTGATGCCTTTGGCTCTGCTCTGCGCGCCGAGGGAATCTCCTTTACCGAGTCCACCGACGAGGAAGGCCGCCCCCGTTTGGTGATTGCCAACCAGACCACGGATTTCGTAGGTCAGCTGGCCTACTCCACCGGTGTGCCGCTTAATGAGCTCAGCCTCAAGAGCGCCTCCCTCGAGGATGCTTTCATGGAGCTTACTGGCGACGCCGTCCAGTACCACGGCTCCACTGGTGGCCCCACCCCCGGAACCGCTGGCGCCGCCACTCCGTTCGCTCGACCCACCCAGCAGGAGGTTTAATTCGCCATGCTGAATACCTTGAAGTCCGAATGGACCAAGCTGCACACCACCCGCTCCTTCTGGTGGACCACCTTCATATTCCTCTTTTTTGTGTGGGGCTGGGCTATCTTGAATGCTCGCCTTACCCAACCGGCAGAAACCCCCGAGGATGCAGCGTTGGGTATGGGTGTTATCACCCCGGATGGCGCGGTGTCTGTTCTTTTGGGCCTCGGCCTGCCCGTGCTCATGATCCAAGCCATCATGATCGTGACCACCGAGTACCGCTTTGGTACGCAGACCATCACGTTTATGGCTACCCCGCGCCGCTGGTCGGTGGCCTTGGTCAAGCTGCTCATGTACGCGGTTATCGCGGCCGCGCTGACCTTTATCGCCGTGGCGGGCGCCTACCTACTTACCGAGCTTTTTGCTCACGATGAGGTAGCCGCGGAATTCCACCCTTGGGACGATGAGATGGGCCAAAAGCAGCTGTGGAAGTACCCGCTGGCTGCCGCGCTGCTCGTCCTTTTTTCCCAAGGAATTGGTTTGCTCTTGCGCTCGACGGCTGGCTCCGTGGCCATTGGCCTCATCCTCTTCCTCGGCGTAGATAATCTTGTGGCCAGCATCCCCAAGGTTGGTAGCAAGCTGGTTAACTTCATGCCGTTCAAGTCTTTCCAGTCTTGGCTTTGGGAGATAGATCCGGTGGATGCTCCCTGGAAGGAATCCTGGGGATTTGGGCTGGTATTCCTCGCCTGGGCTCTCCTTTTGTGGGTCCTAGGAGTCATCGTCCTGCAAAAGCGCGACGCCTAAACACCCACCCATATAACGCTTCACCGCTCCGGCCGGCAGTTCATTCGCTGCCCGCCGGGGCGGTTTCTTGTTGCCAGACTGTCTTCGCTGCAGTCATGATGGTTCGTGTTCGCTCTACTGCAGTGCGGAGGTAAGGCGCATGACATTATCCACGTAGCGGCGGATGAAGCCGCGCTCATTCCACTCCTCTAGGGTCAGCTCATGGCATACGGCCCGGTAGTTGGATACAAGCTGGTTGAACTGGTCAATGAGGTCGCCCTTGGCCACCAACATGGTGGATTCATAGTTCAGGCCGAACGAGCGCGGGTCCATATTGGAGGAGCCGAACATGCACAACGGGTCGCGGCCGGGATCGTCCGGGTCGGTGATAATGAACTTGGAGTGCAGCACAAAGGGGTAGGGGAATTGGTAGATGTGTACGCCTGCCTCTAGCAGGGCTTGGTAGTAGGAGGACTGGGCGTGGTTGACCATAAACTGGTCCGCCTTTGCTGATACATAAAGTTCCACGTCCACGCCGCGGTAGCAGGCGGTGGTCACAGCTTCCAGCAGGGACTCATCCGGGACGAAGTAGGGCGAGCACAAAACTAGCCGGTCCTTAGCGTGATGGACCAGGGAGTTGAACATGCGCAGGTTTGGCTCAGTGGTATAACCAGGGCCGGAGGGGATTATTTGGAGGTGGTTGGCGTCGGCAGTCTGGGCGTCGTCATAGGGCAGCTCATCTAGCGGAAGATTCTCTTCTGCCTCCAGGTACCAATCCACGGCGAAGACCGCAGACATAGAAGTTACAATTGGCCCGGAGAGCTCCACCATGTAGTCAATCCAGTAGCGATCCTTGGTTTTGTACTGGCGCTTAATCATATTCAGCGAGCCGATAAATCCCACCTTGCCATCGATGATCACCAGCTTGCGGTGGTTGCGCAGGTCCGGACGCCGGAAACGGCCCTTGTGTATCTGAATAGGCAGCATGAGATGCCAGTCCACGCCTATCTCTGTTAGCTGCTTGCCCAGCTTGAAATAGCCCTTGTACTTAAAACTGCCGATCTGATCCAGCAGCAGCCGCACCTTCACACCGCGGGCGGTAGCCCTGCGCAGCGACTCGAAGAATACGTCCGTGACCTCATCCCAGGACTGGATGTAGATCTCGATGGACACGTACTTCTCGGCGCGGTCAATGGCGGCTGCGATGGCGCGAATGGACTCGTCATAATCCGCGTGCAGACCTAGGTTGTGGCCCACCAACGCTGGGAACCCGGTCAGCTCGCGGTTGAGTCTGATGACCGATTCAATTTCGGCCGAAAGGATCCCTTGTGGGTGATCCGGGGTGCGGGCCGTGACGTTTTCAATCTGTTCGTTTGCTTCTTGCTGGATGCGGTGGCGGCGCCGGTTGATATACGGCGAGCCCATGAGCAAAAACAGCGGCAGACCTATAAACGGCAGCACGAGAATAGCCAGCAGCCACGCGGTGGAACTGGACGGGCGGCGGCCTTCGGGTACGAAGCCAACGGCAATAATCTTGATGCCGTAATCCAGGATTAGGAATAAAAGCTGCCAGAAGCTGAGATCAAGCGACCAGGACATTTATCGCACGGAATCGAAATCGGGCAGATCGAAATCTGCGAGAAGTGGGCAGTGATCGGAAGTTTTATCGCCGGCGCGCTCGACCATGTCTACCTGCGCGCCGGTTACGTGTTGAGCAAGTGGGGCTGAAGCTAACTGGAAGTCGATGCGCATGCCTTCGTTCTTTTGGAAGCGCATGCCCTTGTAATCGAAGTAGGTATAGCGTTGGTTCTCGGTGAATCGGCGGGTGACCTCTTCGAGCCCGGCTTCTTCCAGCATCTGGAATGCGGCGCGCTCTGGCTCGGTGACATGCGTCTTCCCGCGGAAGGCTTCGATGTCCCATACGTCTTCATCGCGCGGAGCAATATTGAAATCACCGGTCAAAAGAAGCTTAGACTGCGCATTATTTTCCGCATAGTGTGCCAGGTGATAGAGAAAGTCCAGCTTGTAGTCATAGTGGCGGTCCGTGATCTCGCGGCCGTTGGGCACGTAGAGGGACCAAATTTCTACGCCACGGATGCGGGCCCCTAGCGCGCGGGCCTCACGGTCTTGTGGTTTTTCCGGATCTTTGGCGAAGCCCGGCTGGCCCGGAAAGCCGACCAAGACCTTCTCCGGCTCTTCCTTGGACACAATGGCCACGCCGTTCCACTGGTTGAGCCCGTGGCAGGTGACATGTAGGCCCGCGTCCTCAAAGGGTTCGCGTGGAAACTTATCGTCTTTCACCTTAGTTTCCTGCAAACACAAAACGTCGATGTCGTGCTTGGAGATAAGGTCCAGCGCCCGCTGTATGCGGGTGCGAACGGAGTTAATATTCCACGTGGCGATGCGCATGCCACATAGGTTACCTGCCCGCTGCAGCGGGGTCAGCGGGCAGTCCCATAAGGCTCACCGTCCCGACCGGAAGTCCGCAGCGCGGAGCTTAGCCCCGCAGGCGGGCATAGATGCGGCGGTGTTGCTCGATGAAGCCGAGCTCCTCAGCTAGGCGTACTCCTGCGGTATTGGAAGCCGGCACGGTGAGGTAGGCGTGCTCGGCGCCGTTATTGCGCCCCCAGTGCAGCAGGTGCTGGAGCGCGAGCGTGCCGTATCCGCGCCGCCGGAAGTCCTTGGCCACTTCGATGGAAGAAAGACCCAGCCACGTGGTGCCATCGCCGGATTCGCTCAGGACGCCGCGAGCAATGGCGACGGTCTCGCCATCGACGACTAGGCGGCCAAAGCCGAGCATTCCCTCGACGTGAGCGCCAAGACTTTGCAACGCCTCGGCAGGAAGGGCATCGGTGCGGGATTGATACATCGCCAGCCACGGGTCATCGGGCTGGGCGGCGATGCGGAAAGTGGGGGAGGTAGAGGGGGCGTCGGCAAGCGTGGGCAGATCCCGCAGGACCATGGCGAGGACCTCCGGCTCGGTCTCCCAGGCGGGGTCGGCGAGCAGGCGTTCGGCCGGCTTGCCAATGCGCTCTGGAACCACCAGGCGCACCGGGAGGTTGTGGCGGGCGTAGAAGGCCTTAATCTCCTCCAGTGGCACCGGAGTGAAGCCCGCGGAAGGGCCCACGGGCACGGCCGAGTTGGAGCAGCCGGGAACCCCGTCGCTCGCGCGCAACAGCCAGGAACCGTCGCTGGTCCAGGCGTGGTCTGTGCCGGGGAAAGCCGCGGCCGCTGCAACCTCCACTGCGCGGATATCGGAGTTGCGGACCATGCGCGGGGAGAGCCGTTTGATGATCTTCAGCTGCTCCGGCGGGATCTCCACCGCATCTAGGTCGGAAGGGTAACCGCCGACCTCTTGTGGGCGAATGACCAGCGGATTGAGGCTGAGCACATGCCCGATGACATCGCTATGCACATCGCCGAAATCGCGCCGGGCCACCACGCGCTCGCCCACCTGGACGGCATCGGAGCGGAAAATACGTGACATTAGTCGTCGTGGCCGAAGGGATCGGCGTCCTCGCCCGGTACCCAAGAGTACCCCGGCTCGGTCCAACCATTGCGTTTGATGGCCTTTTTGGCCTGGCGCTTATAGCGGCCGATGAGGGTATCGGTGTAGAGGAAGCCATCGAGGTGGCCGGTCTCGTGCTGCAGGCAGCGGGCGAAGAAACCATAGCCTTCGACGGAGATGTCGTTGCCGGTTTCGTCCTTGCCGGTCACACGGGCCCAGTCGGCGCGGCCGGTGGGAAAGCCCTCGCCGGGAACGGAGAGGCAGCCCTCGTCATCGGAGCCGTCATCGGCCGGCATGGTCTCTGGAATCTCGGAGGTCTCCAGCACGGGGTTAATAACGCAGCCCTTGCGCATGCCTGCCTTTTCGGACGGCAGCTCGGTGCCATTGGGGCCATCCGTATCGGGGCAGTGGTAGACAAAGAGGCGCTTGCCAATTCCTACCTGGTTAGCGGCCAAGCCTACGCCATGGGCGGCATCCATGGTTTCATACATGTCCGCGATGAGCTGCTGCATTTCCGGGGTGGAAATCTCGGATTCTTCCACCGGTTGGGTGGGTTCGTGAAGCACGGTCTCGCCGTGGATAACGATGGGGCGAATAGTCATGCCTTACAGTTTAGGCATGAACCCCTTGTCTGACCTAGACGCCGCCATTTTGGACTTCGAGGAAACCGCGCCGCGCAGCATCGGCCGCAAAGAAGAGGCTATTCGTGCGCAGCTGGATATCTCCCCGGTGCGCTACCACCAGCGCCTTAACCTGCTTCTCGACGCCCCCGCGGCCGCCCAATCCCATCCCCTCCTGGTTGCACGGCTGCGTCGCCTGCGCGAAGAGCGAGAAGACACGCGGCGCGCCGCGCAGGGAAATACCCCAGATAGTTAATTTTGGGTACTAGTGTTGCGTATGTGACTAATGTGAATCCGGAAAATTCGACCGACAAGGTATCCGACGAAACCCGCGCCGGCTCTGCTGCCGGCGCCTCCGCTTCCAGTGCTGCTAAGCAGCGCCCCGCTGGTGGCGGTGCGCATGCTAAAAAGGGTGGCCTCCCGCTGCGCGGCCTGGCGATGGTCCTCATCGCGGTGGCCGTCATGCTCGGCCTCTGGGCTTTATACTCCATGACCTCGGGTGACGATGACTCCACCGTGGCGTCTGAGAGCACGCAGGAAAACTCTGCCGGTTCCACCATCGGTGCCGCGCCCGAAGGCTCTGCTGGTTCCGACGCCACAGGCTCCCGCGCTCCGGGTGCCCCAGAGGTATCCGATCGACCCGGCGCTCCTGCCCCCGCCCCAGCAGGGGAGGGCGATAAGCCGGGTGATGCAGCCGCTTCCGGTGACGCTGACGAGCGTGCCGCAGCTGAGAATGAAGCCGCAGGCGAGGACAACGCCCACTCCGCCGCGCGCGACCGCAATGACATTAAGGTCAGCGTGCTTAATAACTCCGGCGAGGTAGACAAGGCCAAGAAGGAAGCCGATTCCCTCAAGGGCGGCGGCTTCAAGGTTGGCTACGTAGGCAACCTGCCTGGCGACGTCCTTACCGTCCCGAAGACCACCGTCTTCTTCCCCGAGGGCGACGCCTCTGCTGAGGCGCTGGCCAAGGAGGTAGCCGCCCGCTACCAGGCCGATGTCGCCCCGATGAACCGCGATTTGCCTAAGGAAGCAACCGATGACGGCGCCGTCGTCGTCGCCCTGGCGGTTCCGCAGGCTTAAGCAATCCGCGCACCTGACTTAAAGTCCAAGGCCATCCGGCCGGAGAGCAAGCACAATAGTTCTTCGGCCGAATGCCTTGGACTTTTGTGATCTGAACTTTTCCGCACCTGCAAGGCCGCCGGTAAAAGTAGGTTAAATAAAATTCATGTCTTAATACCTGTCAGCCGTTAAGCTGAATGGGTGAAGATCCCGGCAGAACAATTCGCCCGCTCTCCCGAACCAACGCTCGGCGTGGAATGGGAGGTAGCGCTCGTGGACCGCGACATGCGCGACCTCGTCCCGCGCGGTGCGGAACTTATCGATCTAGCCAATGCGACCCACCCCGATATCCATCTGGAAAAGGAATTTCTCCAAAATACGGTGGAGCTAGTCACAGGCATTTGTCACACCGTGCCGGAAGCAATCGCTGACCTACAAAATTCCCTGAACGCGGTGGAAGAAGCTGCCGATAAGCTGGGTGTAGATGTCTGGGCCTCTGGCGGCCACCCGTTTACGGATTTCCGCGAGAACCCACTTTCGGATAAGCCCAGCTATCAGGAAATCATCGCGCGCACTCAGTACTGGGGCAAGCAGATGCTGCTATGGGGCACGCACGTGCACGTGGGCATTAGCCATGAGGACCGCGTATGGCCCATCATCAATGCATTGATGACTAAGTACCCCCACCTGCTGGCCATTTCTGCGTGCTCGCCTGGGTGGGAGGGCCTAGATACCGGCTATGCCTCCAACCGCACCATGCTGTACCAACAGCTGCCCACCGCAGGTATGCCGTATCAATTCCGCGATTGGGCCGAGTGGCAGTCCTATATGCGCGACCAAGCGATTTCCGGCGTTATTAACCACACCGGTTCCATGCACTTTGATATTCGGCCGGCGTCCAAGTGGGGCACGGTGGAGGTGCGCGTCTCTGATGCGACGTCCAACCTGCGCGAGCTCTCCGCCATCGTGGCGCTGACCCACTGCTTGGTGGTGTACTACGACCGGCTTATCGACGCTGCGGAGCCCCTCCCTACCCTGCAGCCCTGGCACGTGGCAGAAAATAAATGGCGCGGTGCCCGCTATGGCTTGGATGCGCTGGTGATTACCTCCCGTGAGACCGATGAGGCCTGGGTTAAGGATGAGCTAGCGGAGATGGTGGATGAGCTTAGCCCCATTGCGCGCGAGCTGGGATGCGTCAACGAGCTAAAACTCATCCACGAAATTATCGAAGGCGGTGCCGGCTATGAGCGGCAGCGCCGTCTCTTCAAAGAGACCGGCAGCTGGCGCGAGGTGGTCGAGGAGACCTGCCGCGAGTTGCATACCTTCCGCCCGCTCTAAAGCGGCGGGCAGGCGGGCCTGGGGTTAGTCCTCGGAGCGCGAGTGGCGACCGTAGGCCGGGGTATCGGGGATATTGGTGATGTCCTGAGCCGCCGGGAAGGCGCGCGTTTCCGGCCCTACCGCGGGCATTTCTGCCGTTTCATCGCTGACGGGTTGCGCTGCCCGTGGATGACCCTGGCCCCTCCGGCTCGTAGCTTCCGTATTAAACGAGCGCGCCGGGAGTGCCCCGGCCTCCGCGGAAGCAGGTTGCGCACCAGCGGGCTTTGCACCAGCGGGCTGCGCAGGTAAGTGGTGGCGGCCCGGGGCGGGCGCTTCCTCTTCCGGTTGGGTGCCAGGGATAAACCCCCACACCGCGTAGAAGGCGATAAAGAGGACGCCGGCGCCGGTGAAGGCCAACATTCCCCACGGCTGCAGATCCCAGTGGTTGAGCGAGCGGCTAGCCGCAGATAGCCACACGGGTGCGGAGATGAACGGCAGGGTCACCGCACACATGGCGAGCACCGACACGAGGCCAGCGACCTGCGCGCCAAGGATGCCGGGCAGGCGCTTGCCCAGACCCTGGTTGACGGCAACCAGCACGACGACGGCCAGCGGCACCGTCCACACCCAGTGGTGATACCAAGAGAAGGGGGAGACCAAGCAGGAGCTGATGCCGGCAAGCGCAAGTGCGGCAGAATTATTGCGGTGCTTCATCGCGGTGCGCAGCGCCAGGCAGGTCAAAATGAAGACCACGACCACGGCGGCGAGCCAGATCCAGCCGCCATCGATGCCCCATGCGCGGGCCATCACCGAGCGAATGGACTGGGCACCTGGGTTGGTGTGTTCGCCCACGCGGGAGGACTTAAAGATAGCGTCGGTCCAGAAATCGGCGGCATCGGGAATGGTCACGAAACCAATGGCAACGGTCACCGCAAAGGTAAGGATGGCGATGATCGCTTGCCACCAGCGCTTCTGGAAGAGCAAGACCAGACCCATATAGGCCGGGGTGAGCTTCATACCCGCGGCCAAACCAATTCCGATGCCCGGCAAAGCGCGCTTGCGCGGGAGGATGTCCAAGGCCACCAGCAGCATCAAAAAGATGTTGATCTGGCCAAAGAATAAGGTGCCGTGCACCGGCTCATTCGCCGGGGTGCAGCACAGCAGCAAAAGGCCCAGCAGCCACATTGCCGGGGAGAGCTTGAGACCGCGCTCGCGCAGGACCAGCATAATAACCGTGAACAAGGCGAGGGCGGTGCCGCCCTGCCAGAGAAGGATCAAGGGGGCGTCGGCAAGCCTGGAAAGCCACGTGAAAAGAGTTCCGGAAAAGGGCGGATAGGTAAAAGGCAGGTCGCCTATGTAAGCGTTATCGTAGAGATCCGCGCCTTGGGCCACCTCTCCGCCGGCGAGCCAATAAATCTTCAGATCCAGGGGAACGCGCCACACAAAGGCGCTATTGCCGTCGAAGATGCTGAAGCGGTAGACGATGACGCCGATAAGGGCGGCGAGCAAAGTCACCACAGTGGGAAGCCCATAAAGCTTTTTCACGGTGAAAAGCGTCTCCTACTTGCGGCGCAGCGACTTCGCGGCGGGTCGGTCGTTGCGGGACATGGTTTCCTCGGTGCCGTACAGACCCTCGCGGCGTGCAATACGCGAGGTGCGCTGCGCGGTTACCGGGCTAGTGAACATGGCAAACAGTACCAGCAAAACGAGCATTCCTAAATCCCCCCGCTCGGCAACGCTGAAGGATTCCGCGCCCGTGATGCGGATGATTGCGCCAAGAATGGTGAGGATAAGACCGGTGGTCTGCGGTTTGCTCACCGCGTGTACGCGCGACATCGTGTCCTTGAACCGGGCGACGCCGATGGCTGCGGCCAAGGTGAGGACGCTGCCGCCAATAATGAGGATGAGCGAGAGTACATCTGCAATAAAAGACCAGCTCATTGGCTATCCCTCTTCCTAAACCTGGTGACGGATACGGTGGAGATGAATCCCAGCAGTGCAATGACCAGCATGGCTGAGACCACCGTGGTATTAAGTGACCAGCACATATAGGTAGCCAGCGCGCACTGGAACATCGCGGTAAAACCATCCATACCCACCAAGCGGTCCAGCGAATTGGGGCCGGTGACAATGCGCCAGACGGTAATGAGGAAGGAGACCACCAGCAGCGCGGCGGCCACCAGCAAAATTGCGTTATAGATCTGGGGATCCATTAGGGGTGGCTCCTTTCAAAGATGTCGATGAATGAGGCCTCCAAACGGGCCACAGCATTGATTTCGCGCTGGATTTGTTCCTCATCGTGGGCATCCAAGATATGGACGGTAATCATGCGGTTTGCAATGTCGATATCGGTCACCGTGCCGCCTGGCTGCAGGTTGTACAGCGTTACCGCCAAAGAGATAGCAAACTCATTATCCAAGCGCATGGGCAGCTCCAAGATGGCGGTCTTGGGTACCGGCTGCGGGCGCACGGCCAGCCATCCCACCTTGAGCGAGGCGTAGAACAACTCCCAGAACCAGCGGACCATAAATGCGATGAGCTTGCCCCAGGACACGTCGATGCCGGCGATAGGCATGGCCGGAAGCGGCAGCGCAAAGACAATGACGACGCCGATGATAAGCCCGGCCACCAGGTTGCCCACGGTGACCTCGCCCATGAGCATGCACCACATGACTACCAGCCAGACGATGAACCACGGGCGGAAGCGGTGGCGCAGGCCGGAAAAGCGCGTGTTAGTCATCGCTAATATCCTTCCTCTTGGCGGCATCCGGGGACTTTACGTCGGTGGAATGCGCATCGCGCCCACCGGCTTCCGAGTCGGTGCGGGCATCCAAACCTGCTGAATCCGGCGGCTCCGCCTCCGGGGAAGGGTTGCGGCGATTCTTATAGGAATCAGCGCCGCCGGTGTAGCGCTCCTTCTGGTTGAGGTGGCGGGTGGGGTCATCCGCGCGGTCGCCCAGTACCGCGTACTGGTAAATGGACGTATCCTGCGCGGATTCGGCCGCGCGTGAGGTGATACCGGAAATCGGTCCGGCCAAGAAGGTAATGGACGTAGACGCTGCCACCAGCAGGGTCGTAGAGGCGATCATGCCAAAGGGCACCCTGCCTACATCCTGGCGAGAAGAAAATTCCACCTCATCGGTGATATCGGAAAGCGGGGCCGGGCGGGCGAGCGCCACGTTGCCTTCTGGGGCATCGGCGCGGTCGCGTTGAAAGCCCTTGGCCCACACCAACATCATGACGTAGAGCGTAAGCAGCGAGGTGACTACGGCACCGACGATGAGTACCCACGCCATCCAGGAGCTTTCATTCGCACCGGCTTGCAGCAGGATGACCTTGCCCAGGAAACCGGAGAACGGCGGGATGCCGCCCAGGTTAATGGCAGGGATGAAATACAAGATTCCGATGAGCGGGGCAGAATACATTAGCGAGCCCAAACGGCGCAGCGAAGACGTACCGGCCTGGCGTTCGACCAGTCCGACCACGAGGAACAGCGCAGTCTGGACCAGAATGTGGTGTACGGCGTAGAAGATGGCGCCGGATAGCCCCTGTGCGGTTCCCAACGAGACGCCGAAGATCATGTATCCAATGTGGCTGACCAGGGTAAAAGACAAAAGGCGCTTAATATCGGATTGCGCGATGGCGCCCAAAATTCCCACCAGCATCGTGGCGAGGGCCACCCACATGAGCACGGTATCGAGTCCCCCGGCAGTGAAAATGGAAGTGCGGGCGCGGATGATGGCGTAGACACCCACCTTGGTCAGCAGGCCGGCGAAGACGGCCGTGACTAGCGAAGGGGCCGTGGGATAGGAGTCCGGCAGCCAGGCATCCAGCGGCACCACGGCGGCTTTAATGCCAAAGGCGACGAGTAGCGTGGCAAAGATGGCGGTACGAGTTCCTTCTGGAATTTCCTGCATGCGCTGGCCGATCTGGGCCATGTTCATCGTGCCCACGGAGGAATACACATAACCCAACGCGAGCAAGAAGATCATTGACGAAGCCATGGACACCATCACGTAGCCCACGCCGGCGCGAACTCGACCGGCTGAGGCGCCTAGGGTCAACAGCACATAGGACGCCACGAGGAAGACCTCGAATCCCACGTAGAGGTTGAAGAGATCGCCGGCCAAAAAGGAGATATTAACGCCCATGGTCAGCAGCATGTAGGTGGGCAGGAATACGGCCACCGGCTCGTCCTTGGTGCCATCGCGCACGCCCTGGGAAATGGCGTACCAAATGACAGAAAACAGCACTACGGAGGAAGTAAAGAGCATGACTGCAGAGAGGCGATCCGCCACGAGTGTGATGCCCACCGGGGCGTCCCAACCTCCTATCTGCAGGGTTTGGATGCCTTCAAAATCCGCTATGAGGATGAGTAAGGCATTGACTACTGCGGTAAGGAGCAGCGAGAAAAACACGATCTGGCGCTGCGCATTGGGAATGCGGCCAAAAATCAATGCGAGGGCCGCGGCCACTGCAGGGATGATAATCGGCAGCGGAATGAGGTATCCGATGTAGGGAAAGAGGACATCGACAAGCGGCTGTACGGTCTCACTCATCGTGGGCTCCCTTTACTGGTTCCTCGAAAGATGCGGGGCCGAAATTATCGCCTTGCTTGGTGGCGCGGCCCGTAGTCGGATCATTGGACGCATCGTGGTCTGGGCTGGCGGCCGCATTGCCGGGGCGTGCGGCCTTGGCGGCAATTGCGGTATCTTCCGCGTCATCTTCAATGACATCGTCTGTACGGTAGCGGTACTGCCGGTATGCCAAGGTGAGGATGAAAGCCGTCAACGCCATGGAAATGACGATGGCGGTCAGAATCATTGCCTGCGCCAGTGGATCCGCAATCTCGGCGCCGTAAGGCTCCGACTCGCGGCCATCGATAGGCGGGGAACCGGCCGAACCGCCGGACTGCAGCAAGAAGAGGTTGGCGCCATTGCCCAAAAGCAACAGTCCAAGCAGCATTTTGGTCATGGCGCGGTCCAGGAGTAGGTAGACGCCCGCGGCTACAAGCACACCGGCGGCCAAGAGGAGGAAGAGGTTGGCTTCCATTTATTTCTCCTTCCCTGTGGTGGCGGTTGTGCTTGCTGTAGCGGCTTGTTTCTTTTCCTTGCGCTGGGCCCGTTGCGCCTTTTGCTTGGCGGTGCGTTGGCGTTGCTGCCGGGCCAGCGAGCGGGCGCGATCGCGGGCACGTTGCTTACGCATATCCTCTTCCTCATCCAGTTTGGCGCCCAAGGAATTCAGGATGTAGAGCGTGAGCCCCACGACGATGAGGTAGACACCTGCGTCAAAGACCAACGCTGAAGGCAGTGAAACCTTGCCGATGAGCGGAATCTCCGGCGAGGTGTATCCGCTGGTAAGCGGCGGGTGTCCAAAGAACATCGGGGTCACCGTGGCCAGTGCGGACAGCAAGAGACCGGTGCCCATGGTGCGGCCGGCATCAATAGGCAGGGTTTCTTCCAGCTCCGCGCGCCCACCAGCCAGGTAGCGCAAGATGAGCGCTAGCGCTGCGACGAGGCCGCCGGCAAAGCCGCCGCCAGGGGCATTGTGGCCGGCAAAGAAGAAGTAGAAGGACAGTGCGACCATGGACGGAAAGAGCACGCGCGTGGAGACATCGATCATCAGCGAGCGGTTGAGTGCTTGCTCTGATTCCACCCCGGCGGCCAGCCACCGCCGGCCGGTAACCCGCAGGGTGGGACGGCGGCTTTCGCGGCCGAAGGATTGGGTGCGATAAATCAGAGAGACCACGCCCAGTGCGGCGATGATGATCACCGTGATTTCGCCAAAGGTATCCCAGGCGCGCAAGTCCACTAGCAAGACGTTGACAGCATTGGCGCCGTGTCCAATCTCTTTGGCCAGATCCGGCATGAACTCGGAGATGGGCATAGACTGACGTGCGTTAATAGCAAACATCGCCACCACGGTGACGGTAAGGCCCGTGCCCACGGAAAGCCACGCGCGCAGGCGCCCCATCTTAGGGTCCTGCTTCCACTCGGTGGAGGCCGGCATGCGGCGCAGAACCAGCATGAAAAGAACCATCACGATGGTCTCAGTCAGCAGCTGCGTCAGCGCCAAGTCCGGCGCACCGTGCAGAGCGAAGATGAAGGCGAGGGTATAGCCAGTCACCCCGACGATGATCACGGCTGATAAACGATTATCGGTGACCGTGGCGGCTACGGCGGCCACCATGATGAGGAAGGCGGCGACGATCTGCCAAGGATTTTCCGCCACAATCATGCGGATATCGGTGAGATCGCCCTTGATGATCATAGCCAGTGGCAGCAGCATCAATGTGGCAAAGATGACCGTCAAGTTCAGCTGCAGGGAGCCGCGCTGCGTGGTTGCCGTCGTGCGCAGCGAGAGCTGGCGCAAAAGAGCGATGACCGAATCATAGGCATCATCCGCATTGCCCAGCGCAGGATAGGCGAATTGCCACTTGACCAGGACCTGGCGTTGCCAGTGCATAATAATACCGCCCACGATAATGAGTGCGGAGAGGCCGAGTGCCACGGTAAGTCCATGCCACAGGGCTAGTTCGCTATGCTCCTTCGGGGCGAAGGTGGAGTCGAGATGCTGGTCAAAGGCCGCCGATAGGGGCTTGGGGAACACACCAAGTGCCACGGTTAGGGCAGTGAGCAGGGCAGGAGAGAGCCATAATCCCATAGTTACGGGATGCATCTTGGCGACGGCCTCTGTCGGCTCCGTTCCATTGACCTCCTTCTTGGTAGCAAAGGCACCCCACAAAAAGCGCAGCGTATAGGCCATCGTGAGGATAGAACCGAGGACATAGGCCACAAGCATCATATTGCGTGGCATGCCGACCAAGAGCTCCTCGTGCATGGTTGCTTCCAGCACGGCCTCTTTGGCCACGAAGCCAAATAGAGGTGGGACGCCGGCCATGGAGAACCCGGAAATGATCGCAATGCCGAAGAGGAATGGTTCTTTGCGCCCCAATCCGGATAGCTTGGTGATATCCCTTGTGCCTGAGCAGTGATCGATAGCGCCGACGACCATAAAAAGCGCCGCCTTAAATAGCGAGTGTGCAAAGGTCAGCGCGAGACCGGCCTGCATGGCTTCCCGCGAGCCTACGGCCATGATGGAGGTGATAAACCCTAGCTGGGAGACGGTGCCATAAGCCAAAATCAGCTTCAGGTCGCGCTGCTTGAGCGCCATCCAGCCGCCGAGCAGCATGGTAAATACGCCTAGGGAGATAACCACCACGTGCCAGGTGGCTACCTCATACATTGAGGGCGCCAGGCGCCCGATTAGATAGATGCCGGCCTTAACCATCGCGGCGGAGTGGAGATAAGCGGAGACTGGAGTCGGTGCCGCCATCGCGCCGGGGAGCCAAAAGTGCGCCGGTGCAATTGCAGACTTTGTCAGTGCGCCCGCCAAGATGAGCACGATGGCCACCGTGACATAGGGTGTCTGCGCAAAGTTTTCATAGGCGGAGATATCACTAAAGGTCCACGCCCCAGTTTGCCGTCCGAGCAAGATAATGCCCATGAGCATGGTTAGACCACCCAGAGCAGTGACCATCAGCGCCTGCTGTGCCGCGCGGCGGGAGGAGGCTCGTTCCGCATAGTAGCTAACCAAGAGATAAGACAGCAGGGAGGTAATCTCCCAGAACACGTACATAAGCAGGAAATTGTCCGCGGCCACTAGACCAAACATGGCGGTGGCAAAGCCCACCATTTGCGCCGCGAACATGGCCAAGCGGCGCCGCGTGCCGTCGAAATAGCCCCAGCAGTAGACCAATACCAACGCGCCCATGCCCAAGATGATGAGGCTAAATAGCGCGCCTAGTCCGTCTAAGCGGAGGTCAAAACTTAAGTTCGCGGACGGCATCCATTCCACAGTGTGCTTAACTGCGCCACCGTCTGCGAAGGTGCCGCGCAGAAAGTGCATGAGCGTCCACACAAAGCCTGCGCCGGGGACTAAGGCCAAAATTCCAAATGCCGGGCGACCCATTCGCATGATGAGCAGCGGTGCTACCAGGGTGGCGGCGATGAGAGTACCCAGGAGTATTAGCACGTTGGTTACTGCGCTCCTTTTGGTTGTGTCACGTTCTCTTGCCCCGCTGCCGCGAATACCACGAGCATCACAACTAATGAGAGACGAGAACATTCACGAGCCGCACGCCGCTGAGTACGCCGCGGTGGCATAGTGCAAGCAACATGGCCGAGCGCGGGGCCAGCTTTTTGCCATTTTACCGGCTTTTCTACGGCTTGGAAAGAATTATTTTTGGCACTGTATTATATGCTGCTGTTTTGCGGCATAAAGAAACCCCGCTCCTTGGGGAGCGGGGTACGCCGCAGCGCCGCGGCGGTAGGTAGGGCCCAGGCTGGGCTAGGGGGCGCAAGCCTTAGGAATAGCGCTGCAAGAAGAGTGCTTCCGCGGCGGCGATGTTCTCGATCTCGGTGGGGTCGACGGACTCATTGGCGGAGTGGATCGTGCACTTTGGCTCCTCCACGCCGTAGAGAGCGATCTCCGCGTTGGGGTGAGCCTCCTGCAGCTCGGTGGTCAGCGGAATGGAGCCGCCCATGCCCTGTGCGGCCGTTTCCTTGCCATAAGCCTCAGACAGGCACTCGCCCAGCAGGGCAGCGGCTGGCTTTTCGGGATCAGTGGCAAAGCCAGCGTTGGATTCCAGTACCTCGGCCTTAACATGGGCGCCCCATGGGGTGTGGGCGCGGAGGTGATCACAGACGGCGTCGGCAATCGCGGCGGCATCGGCACCGGCCGGAACGCGCAGGTTGAGCTGGGCGGAAGCGGTGGCGGGCACGGCATTGACCGCCTCCGAAACCGGGGTGGAGGTAAAGCCGGTCACGGTAATGGCCGGGCGGGACCAGACCATGTTGGCCACCGGGGTGGCACCGGCCGGGTCGTCTTCGCCCATGATCTTGGTGCCCTCCAGCAGCTGCGCATCGGCGCGGAAGGCTTCGGCCGGGTACTCCTGGCCGGACCACTCGGCGGTGGTACCCACGCCGTCGATAACGGTGCGGCCGTACTCATCGGACAGGGAGTCGATGGCGCGCATCAGCGCCTTGGCGGCATCCGGTGCCGCGCCGCCAAACTGGCCGGAGTGCACGGCGGAGGCCAAGGTATCGACCTGCACGCCAATCTGCGCGCCGCCGCGCAGGGACGTGGTCAAGGTCGGCTGGCCCACAGCGGCGTTGCCCGCATCGGCGATGAGGATGGCGTCGGCAGCAAAAAGCTCCGGGCGGTCCTTGATGAGCTGGGACAAGCCCTCGCCGCCGCGCTCCTCGGAGCCCTCGATGAGGTACTTCAGGTTCGCCTTGGTGCCGCCGTTATTGTCCACCGCGCGCAGAGCGGCCAAGTGCATGGCCACATTGCCCTTGCAGTCGGCGGCGCCGCGGCCATACCAGCGGGTGGAGCCATCGGCGGCCTCGCGCTCGGTAAGGGTGAACGGATCGGATTCCCAAGCCTCGCGGTTGCCGGCCGGCACCACGTCATAGTGGGAGTACAGCAGTACCGTCTTGGCGCCTTCATCGCCCTTGCGCTCGCCCAAGATGGCGGTGGAGCCATCGGCCGTGGTGATGGTTTCCACGCTCACTCCGGCTTCTTCCAGTGCGGACTTAACCCACTGGCTTGCGCCCTTGGTCTGGTCCTCCAAACCTTCCTCGTCGTGGACGGAATTAAAGGCCACGAGCTCGCTGAGCTGGCGGAAAATGGTCTCGCGATCGTTGCGAATGCTTTCATTAAGTGCAGTCATGTTCTCTACGGTACCCGCCCGCCCCAAGCTATAGAGCAACCGGAATAGGAAAACACTGGGGTGGTGAACTAAAATTTTTTCATTCCACCCTGTGCGGATTTTGCCCGTTCGGACCCTATTCCGGGAAGAAACCGGCGCCAAACAGACAGAAACGGACGTGGCAGGCCGCGGTTTGCTACGCAGGGTGAAACGAGAAACTTTCATAGCCGAGAATAGAAAGGACCTGGCATGGCGAACGCATCATCCGCCGCAGGTTCCAAGGCCACCTTGCCCGAGCTGACTCTGCGCGGCATCATTATCGGTGGCCTGATTACCCTCATCTTCACCGCTGCCAACGTGTACTTAGGCCTGAAGGTGGGCTTGACCTTTGCTACCTCCATCCCGGCCGCCGTGATTTCCATGGCGGTGCTGCGCCGGTTCAAGGGCCACAACATTAAAGAAAACAACATCGTGCAGACCATCGCCTCTGCTGCGGGCACCCTGTCCGCCATCATCTTCGTCCTCCCGGGCCTGGTGATGGTGGGGTACTGGCAGGGCTTTGGCTTCCTGCAGACGGCCGGCGTGTGCATCATCGGCGGCGTGCTGGGCGTGATGTATTCCATCCCGCTGCGCCGCGCTTTGGTCACCGGCTCCGATCTGCCCTACCCGGAGGGTGTGGCTGCGGCCGAGGTCCTCAAGGTGGGCGATGAAAATACTTCCGGCACCAGCCAGGAAGAAAATGCCAAGGGCCTGCGCGTCATCGTCGCCGGTGGCATTACCTCGGCCGTAATGGCGTTGCTGACCGCAATGAAGGCCGCCGCCTCCGAGGTCACCGCCTATTTCAAGCTCGGCGCCGGCGCGACCACCCTGGGTACAAGCCTTTCTACTGCCCTTATCGGCGTCGGCCACTTGGTGGGCCTGCCGGTAGGCATTGCCATGCTGGTCGGCGTGGTGATTTCCTACTTCATTTTGCTGCCCATTTTCACCACCGGCGATATTACGGGGGCCACCGCGCTTGCCGACGTCGTCGATACCACCTTTTCCGATGACATCCGCTTCATCGGCGTGGGCACCATGGCCATCGCCGCCATATGGACCCTGCTGAAGATTGCCGCTCCCATTGCTGTGGGCATCCGCCAGTCCCTAGCCTCCTCGCGTGCGCGCAAGTCCGGTTCCGCCGTGGACGTCACCGAGCGCGATATTCCCTTCCCCTATGTCGCCACCACCATCGTGGCGTTCATGGTGCCTATCGCGTTGCTGTTGTGGGACTTTGTGCGCGGTACTGATATTCACGACCACATGGCCGTGCTCATTACTGTATCCGTCCTCTTTACCCTGCTGGTGGGCCTGATTATCGCCTCCGTGTGCGGTTACATGGCCGGCCTGATTGGTGCATCTAACTCGCCAATTTCCTCCATTGGCATCATTGCCGTGCTCGCTGCCTCGCTGCTCATCGCGGCCGTCACCCGCGGCACCACTGCGGATCCTTTGTCTTTGGTGGCCTACACGCTCTTCACCGCGGCCATCGTCTTTGGCATTGCTACCATTTCTAATGACAACCTGCAGGACCTCAAGACCGGTCAGCTTGTCGGCGCTACTCCGTGGAAGCAGCAGGTAGCGCTCATTATCGGAGTGGTCTTTGGCTCCTTGGTCATCCCGCCGATTCTGCAGGTCATGCTCAACGGCTTCGGCTTCCAAGGTATGGAAGGCGCCGGCGAAGACGCCTTGGCCGCCCCGCAGGCCGCCCTGATGTCCTCCGTTGCCTCCGGCATCTTCGATAGCTCGTTGGATTGGAACCTCATCTTCATCGGTATGGCCATTGGCGCTGTCCTTATTATTATTGA
Organism: Corynebacterium sp. CTNIH16; assembly: GCF_032821655.1. Classification (NCBI taxonomy): domain Bacteria; kingdom Bacillati; phylum Actinomycetota; class Actinomycetes; order Mycobacteriales; family Corynebacteriaceae; genus Corynebacterium; species Corynebacterium sp. CTNIH16. Next base: position 35,196 of record NZ_JAVBIG010000006.1, read on the forward strand.
CGAGCTCCTGCGCAAGTTCACCGATAAGTACTCGCTGTCCCCACTGGCCGCCGGCATGGGCATGTACCTACCGGCCGCCCTGACCATCGTCATCCCCATCGGTGCCATCCTGGGCACCTTCTATGACAAGTGGGCCGCGAAGCAATCTCACCCGGAGTTTGCCAAGCGTATGGGTACCCTCCTGGCCACCGGCCTCATTGTAGGTGAGTCCCTGTTCGGCGTGGTCAACGCCGGCATCATCGCCGCCGCGGGTGGCGAGAGCCCACTGGAAATCTTTGAGGGTGGCGCCTCCGCCACCGTGGTGGGCGTGGTCCTCTTTATTATCGCGCTAACGTTTATCTACCGCTGGACCAAACGCACGGTGAAGAGCTCCTAGTCTCTGAACCATTCCTTATATAATGGCGTCCCTTCGCGGGGGCGCCATTTTTTCTTGCAGTCGCGGTGGGAGAGTGCCAGAATGGTCGTTAGCACTCGCACAGTATGAGTGCTAGATAAATCTACATCGTTGTGGTTGAGGTTGGTTCACACTCACCAGCCATGCCGTCGCGGGCGTCCGCAGCGAGAAAGACGTGAGTGTCGTCCTCAATAAACCAAGGAGCACAAACACAATGGCAAAGATTATCGCTTTTGATGAAGAGGCCCGCCGCGGCCTTGAGCGCGGCCTAAACACGCTTGCCGACGCCGTCAAGGTCACCCTCGGCCCCAAGGGCCGCAACGTTGTCCTGGAAAAGTCCTGGGGCGCCCCGACCATTACCAATGACGGTGTTTCCATCGCTCGCGAAATCGAGCTCGAGGATGCTTACGAGAAGATCGGCGCCGAGCTGGTCAAGGAAGTTGCTAAGAAGACTGACGACGTCGCAGGCGACGGCACCACCACCGCAACCGTGCTGGCACAGGCTCTAGTACGCGAGGGTCTGCGCAACGTAGCCGCAGGTTCCAACCCAATGGGCATCAAGCGCGGCATCGAGACCGCAACCAAGAAGGTTGTGGACTCCCTGCTGTCTTCCGCCAAGGAAGTAGAAACCCAGGAGCAGATCGCTACCACCGCTGGCATCTCCGCTGCTGACCCGGCCATCGGCGAGAAGATCGCTGAGGCTATGTACACCGTGGGCAACGGCTCCGTAAACAAGGACTCCGTTATCACCGTGGAAGAGTCCAATACCTTTGGTGTTGACCTCGAAGTAACTGAGGGTATGCGCTTTGATAAGGGCTACATCTCCGGCTACTTCGCTACCGATATGGAGCGTCAGGAGGCAGTCCTGGAGGATCCGTACATCCTGCTGGTTTCCTCCAAGATCTCCAACATCAAGGACCTGGTTCCGCTGCTGGAGAAGGTTATGCAGTCCGGCAAGCCGCTGCTCATCATCGCTGAAGATGTTGAGGGCGAGGCCCTATCCACCCTCGTTGTGAACAAGATCCGCGGCACCTTTAAGTCCGTTGCGGTTAAGGCACCGGGCTTCGGCGACCGCCGCAAGGCCACCCTGCAGGACATGGCCATCCTCACCGGCGGCCAGGTTATCTCCGAGGAGGTCGGCCTCTCCCTCGAGACCGCCGAGCTCGAGTACCTGGGCCAGGCACGCAAGGTTGTCGTCACCAAGGACGAGACCACCATCGTTCAGGGTGCTGGTTCCCAGGAGCAGATCGATGGCCGCATCAAGCAGATCCGTGCCGAGATCGAAAGCTCCGATTCCGATTACGACCGCGAGAAGCTGCAGGAGCGCTTGGCTAAGCTCTCCGGCGGCGTTGCTGTCCTCAAGGTCGGTGCCGCTACCGAGGTTGAGCTCAAGGAGCGCAAGCACCGCATTGAGGACGCAGTCCGCAATGCAAAGGCTGCCGTGGAAGAAGGAATCGTTGCCGGCGGCGGCGTAGCACTGCTGCAGGCTGCTGCCGTCCTGGATTCCTTGGATGATCTCAAGGGCGATGAGGCTACTGGCGTCAAGATCGTGCGCGAGGCCCTGTCCGCACCGCTGAAGCAGATTGCACACAACGCTGGTCTGGAGCCGGGTGTTGTGGCAGATAAGGTTGCCTCCCTGCCAGCAGGCGAGGGCCTGAACGCTGCTACCGGTGAGTACGTCAATCTCATGGAGGCTGGCATCAATGATCCGGTCAAGGTCACCCGCTCCGCACTGCAGAATGCTGCATCCATTGCAGCTTTGTTCCTGACCACCGAGGCTGTCGTCGCCGATAAGCCTGAGCCGGCCGGCGCCAACAACGGCATGCCGGATGCTGACGCCATGGGCGGCATGGGCTTCTAGGTCCCGAAAGGGAGGTATTAGGGCACTTTTAGAGCCCTCTAGCCCCTTCTGAGCGCCCCGTTTCTGTGCTTTTGAGCGCATGAAGCGGGGCGCTTCGGCGTGTCTGCAGCACTTTGGTTAATTAATGCGATATGGCAGCACTGCTTTACGGAAAGGTTTTCCGAAAATCGCTCGTCATAGACGGTTTCGATTTGGTCCTTAATGCAAAGAAAACTCAGGCAATCCACCGCGGAAAGTGGTGTGACAATCGCCGCCACAACTTTTAACACGCGAACCATGCGCCCCATTGACCCCGTATAGGGGTAACTGAAGGGGCGGAAATTAAAAAAGTTTTTCGCTCTCAGGGGGTGGGTTTTGCGCCTACCTATCGTTCGTTACACCGGAAAGCGTTACAGTGTTAAGTCCTATTTAGCTTAGCTATATAAAGTGTGAAATAAAAGCCCAGTTCAGCGGGCTTTCAATTAAGGTAAAAATATTTAACGACTGCTATAAGGTATAAACTTATCCTTATTAAGTTGCCTGCGTATCGGGATATCTATGCAAATTTGACTTGATTTCGTTCAAACTTGTGCCAAAATATCTCTTGTGACGCCCACTGAGGGTGTCTGCAAACTGCAAACCCCTCCGGGGCAAGATAGCTTCGGATCTATTTTAGGAGTTCAAACATGGATCTCTCCACCATCCAGATGCACCTGGACAACTTCGTCAACACCTGGGAAGGCTGGCACAAGGTTGTCGAGGGTCTGTCCAACTGGGCTGGCATTGCTAATGCTTTCGACTCTTTCAAGACCTCCCTTGAGGTAGTTGACGCAGCTCTTCCGGCTCTCAGCTCCAACTAATTCAACCAGCTCTAATTTTCTAAGGAGACACTAAAATGGAGAACCTTTCCTCTACTCTGAACTTTGCTTTCGACATCTTCGGTGGCCTGTTCAATGCTGCTTACACCCTCATTGAGCCGCTGACCGAGGTTGCTAAGGGTGCTTCCCAGCTGATCGGTATGTTCGCATAAGAACTACTTCAGCTCTGAGCTTTAAAGCTCACTGAAGCAAGAAGGCCTGCCATTTTGGTAGGCCTTCTTTTTTGTTTTGTGGACCATTCCGTGCAGGGGTAAAAGCGAAAATTTAGCGCGCTAGATGTCTATATTCGGGTTACACTTAATGCATGGCTGATATTAAAGACGACGACCTTCCCGAGATCGACCTGGCAAAAACTGACGGCTACGTCGTCGATGGAACTGATGAGGATGATCCTTCGCTGATCATGCCGGACGGTTCCCCGGTTCAGACTTGGCGTGAAAATTATCCTTACGATGAACGTATGACTCGCGATGAGTACGAGTCCGTTAAGCGCGCGCTGCAGATTGAGTTGCTGAAGTGGCAGAACTGGACCAAGGAAACTGGCCAGCGCCACATCATTATCTTTGAGGGTCGCGATGCGGCCGGCAAGGGTGGCACCATCAAGCGCTTTAATGAGCACCTGAACCCGCGTGGTGCTCGCACCGTGGCATTGGAGAAGCCGTCGCCGCGTGAGTCCACCTCGTGGTATTTCCAGCGCTATATTGAACACTTCCCAGCCGGTGGCGAAATCGTCTTTTTTGACCGCTCTTGGTACAACCGCTCCGGTGTGGAGCGCGTGATGGGCTTTTGTACCGAAAGCCAGCACGCGGAGTTCCTCCGCGAGGTTCCGATGCTGGAGAACATGATTCTGGGTTCGGGTATCTCCTTGACCAAGTTGTGGTTCTCGGTTACCCGTAAGGAGCAGCGCACCCGCTTCGCCATTCGCCAGATCGACCCGGTGCGCCAGTGGAAGCTATCCCCGATGGACTTGGCTTCACTGGATAAGTGGGATGACTACACCCGTGCGAAGGAAGAGCAGTTCCGCTACACGGATACGGAAGAGTCGCCGTGGATCACCATTAAGTCCAACGACAAAAAGCGTGCCCGTATTAATGCGATGCGCTACGTACTGTCCAAGTTCGAGTACACGAACAAGGACCACGAGCTGGTGGGCGAGGTTGATGAGAACATCGTGAAGCGTGGTCGCGACCAGATTGGTGACTAGGTTGAGCTAAATTAGCCGCACATTAGGCGGGAAACTCGGTAAGTCCGGGTTTCCCGCTTTTTGTTTTAGGGGTACCAAAAGGGGGTAAATGGAGAGGAATAGTTTCCCGGAAATTTGGGGATTTTAAAGGGCTATTTCCGTGCGGTTATGTTACGGAAACGTAGGTAGCATTGTCGAAAACTATTTGTGGTCTCCGTCTCAGAATATTTAGCATCACTGTTATCTCAATCTCATCTGGGAAATGATTATGCGTTACAACACCAAGAGGAGACAGTGATGATGAAGAAGCATTTAACCGCTTGCTTGACGGCGGCTGCTGTCATGGCGGCACCAGTGGCGGTATCCGGAACGCTTACAGTAGGCGCGGGCGCCCAAGAGGCACCGGCGCCAGCGGCAGACCAGAAACCAGATGTATTGGGGCGCCCGACCGTCTCTGACAAGCAGGTATCCGATGAGGAGGGCTACTTCGACAGCGCTCACGGCGAGGGCGTCAAGATCTACTACCGCAAGCAGAAGGTGGCCAACCCACGCGGTGCGGTGGTTCTTGCGCACGGTGTTTCTGAACACTCGGGGCGATATGATTACGTCGCCAAGCGCCTGCTGGATGCGGGCTACAACGTCTACCGTGTAGACCACCGCGGGCACGGCAAGTCCGCTGGCGGCAGCGTGCCTCTGGGGCACATCGATAATTTCCAGTACATCCTCGATGATTTTGACCATGTGGTGGACATGGCCAAGGAGGAAAATCAGGGAGTAAAGACCTTCCTGCTGGGCCACTCGATGGGCTCGCTGACCGTGGAGGCCTATGGCATCCGTGAGCCGGGCAAGGTCGATGGCATCATTACCAACGGTGGCGGGGCGCCGCTGAACCTTTCGGGCAAAAATGTGGCCGGAAAGAATATCACCCCGGATGATATTTCGGAGACCCAGAAGAAGCTGGATCCCACCATCTTTGAGCGCTTGCCGCTAGCCCAGCTCACCAGCTTTAACGCGCACTATGCGCAGAACCTGATTCCGCACCGCACTGAAATCGGCGCACAATCGCCGGAGTGGAGCAAGGACATTAAGTTCTCTAATCCGTTTACGGATGGCATCTCCACTAACCAAGCGGTGAAAGACGAGTATGCCTCGAGCCCGCTCATCGCGCAGAAGACCAGCGCAGGTACCGCTCTGCAGCTGGCGGCGATTGCAAACTATGACGCCGTCAATGCGGACCTCTTCACCGCACCGACGCTCATCATGCACGGCACCAAAGACGGCATCGTTCCGCCGTACTTCTCCCAGGATTGGTATAACTCCATCTCCTCCAAGGACGTGGAGTACGTGACCTGGGAGGGGCAGAAGCACGAGGTTTTTAATGAGCCTGCTGCCGATCAGGCTCTCGATACCGTCGTGGACTGGCTAGACCGTCACGCCTAAATTCACGCTGAACTCAAAGCGAGGACTCTTGGCAGGCATGTAGTGCTTGCCAAGAGTTTACGTATATGTAACCGTGTCGTTGCCCAGGCCGGATAGAAATTGAATTATGAAAAATAAACTCTGTGCTTTCTCATCTGTCCTGGCGCTCACCGGAATGGTGGGCGCGCCCGTTGCAGCGGCCCAGTCCTCGCTTCCGGGTTCCTCCTTTGGTTCTTCTTTGGATTCGTCGTTGGGCTCTTCCTGGGGGTCCTCCCAGGGCTCGTCCGAGGGGTCCTCGGCGGGAGACGATGTGCAGCCGGGGGAAGGCACAGAATCGCGCGTGCTGTGGCAGGAAAGCTTCGACGGGGTGGATACCCCGGCATGGTTTACCCACCACGCGCCGGAGGGGTGGAAGACCGACGTGCAGGGCGTGGACTCGGGCGAGGCCCGCTGGAAGGGCTGGACCTTTGGCGATATGCGCCACTGGACTTGGGCGTCCGGTACCGATATGCGCCACTACTTCACCCAAGCGCATGACACCTTCGCCATCATCGACAACAAGCAGCAGCGCTTGGCCGAGGGCGATTCCATGACCGCCAAGTTGGAAAGCCCGGCTATCCCTGTAGCGGGGCAGGAGCGGGTGAATTTGGAATTCGACCACCATTACCGCCAGGGCAAGGACGGGCAAAATGCCACGGTGACTGTCTCCTTCGATGGTGGGGAAGCCCAGGAAATCGCCGTCTTTGATAAGGATGTCTTCTCCAAGCATGAGTCCATTGGCGTGGACGTGCCGGCTGGCGCGAAGAATATGCAGGTTAGCTTCAGCTACAACAACGGCAATGATGACTGGTGGTGGGCGGTGGATAACGTGGGCGTCGTCAAGCCGCTGGGTGAGCTCAAAGGCTCGCCGCAGGCTACCGTGGACGTGCTTTCCGACGTCCAGGGTGACCCCCAAGACTACAAAGACGCGGTCCGCCAGTTGAACGGTATGGAGGACAAGGCCGGGGCGCTGGTGCTCAACGGCGACCTCGTCGATGATGGCTCGCAGCAGCAGTGGGATGATTTCTTGGCTGCGCACAGCGAGGTGCCGCACGATTCGGGCAAGGAATTGTGGACCATCGGCAACCACGAAATGTATGGCAAGGAAGGATCTGAGACGTACCTCGAGCGCTTCCTCAAATACTCCGGCCAGGATAAACCGTGGAAGGAAGAGGTAGTTGACGGAGTGCCACTGATTTCGGTGAATACCGAGTTTTATTCCGATATTCTGCGCCACGGCAAGGAGCCGTTCCAGCGCATCAGCAAGGAGCAGCTCGATTGGCTAGATGAGCGCCTGGCTTATTGGGATGCTAAGGGCACTCCGGCGTTGGTCTTTAGTCATCCTCTTTTGCCGCAGACGGTATCGATGTCGCATTCGGCGTGGTACCAGAATGACTTTGAGGACCTCGAGGCGCTATCCAATGTGGTTAATAAATACAACAACATCGTGTGGTTTAGCAGCCACAGCCATTCCTCGCTGCACCAAAATAACTGGTGGGGAACCCGCCGCTACGACGGTACCGGTGAGGCTGGCCGCACCGGCTTCCCGGTGGTCAACACCGGCGCCATCCTCAATGAGTACCTGCCGGATGGCGATAATGACGAGAAAATCGTCAAGGAAAAGGAAGAGGCCTCCACCGGACTGCGGGTCAAGGTCTTTGTTGACCGTGTCCGGGTGGAGGCCTGGGACTTCAAGTCCGGCGAAATGATTAAGTATCAGGACTTCGCGCGGTAGGGCGCAGGTTACTGCCGGCGGCCTAGCGCTTCCACGGCTCGATGGGGTTGCCCTGCCATACGGCGTTGGTGGGAACGCGGTCGCCGCGCATAACCAGCGAGCCGGGGCCTACGGTGGAGGCCTTGCCAATCAGTGAGGCAGGCAGCGCCACCGAATGGGAGGCCAGTGTAGATCCGGCTTCGACGGTGACGGTATCCAGGCTCATCACGCGGTCCTGGAAAAGGTGGGTTTGCACCACGGTGCCAGGGCCCACGGTGGCGGCCTCACCGATGCGGATGAGGTCCGTTTCCGGGAACCAGTAGGAATCGATCCACGCACCACGGCCGATTTCCACGCCGAGGGCGCGCAGCCCCAGGTTGATCTCGCCGGAGCCGTAGGTGTGCTGGAAGAACCACGGCGCGGCGACGACCTCCACGAAGGTATCCTGCAGCTCATTGAGCCAGACAAAGGCGGACCACAGTGGGTGGTCGGCCGCGCGGTGCTTGCCCACGCAGATCCACTTCACCGCGACGGTGACGGCCATGGCCACCGCACCCATGCCCATGAGCACGAGGCCGGAGAGGAGCCAGGTGAGGGGGAAGCCGAGGGAGTCGAGAAGCAAGTTGTAGACGCTGAGGGTTGCCGCGAGCAGCATGGCAGAAAACATCGGTGCCAAAAGGCGCATGGTTTCCACCACGCCGCGGGCGGCCTTGACGGCAAAGCCCGGGTTATAGGTCAGCGCCTCACCCGAGTTGGCGGGGGAGTCCACCTCCACGGTCACGCGGCGCATGCGCTCTGGTGGCGCACCCCACCAGTTGGCGCCGGCCTTCGTCTTTTTCGGGGTAGAAGAAAGCACGGCAACCAGCGAGTTCTTGGATAGCTTGCGGCCGGGTGCGGTGATGCCGGAGTTGCCCACGAAGGAGCGCTTGCCCACCTTGGTCTCGCCGGTGCGCATCCAGCCGCCGCCGAGCTCGTAGCCGCCGATCATGGTGTCATCGGCCAGGAAGGCGCCCTCTTTGACCTCGGTGAGCTTGGGGATCATCACCGCGGTGGAGATTTCCACGTTGGCGCCAATCTCCGCGCCGAGCGAGCGCAGCCATGCTGGGGTCAGCTGGGAGGCATAGAGCGGAAAGAGCTTGGTGCGAGCCTCGTCCATGAGGCGCTCGATGGCCCACAGGCGCCAGCCCGTGACCGAGCGCACGGGTGCTACGCTTGGGCTAATACCCAGCGAGAGAATGCGCACGCCCAGCCAGGTCTGCAGCATATAGGTGGCAAAGGCCGCCAGCGCGCCGACGGGCGCGAAGAAGATCGCGCCGACGAAGCTATCGCCGCCCGTGGAATGCACAAGGGCGAGGACGATGGCCGCGCCTATCGCCAGCGCAACAACCGGCTGGATGGCGAGGAGGACGGAGGTGGCGTCATAAATAGCCACCCACCACGGCCGGCGCTTTGGCGTATGGGACGGGAAGCGGTGCTTGGAGCGGCCCACCTTCTTGGCAGGTGAGCCCGACCAGCGCTGGCCGTCCTTGATTTTCTTGCGGCCGGTAACGGTGGAACCGGCCTCCACGTGGGCATACTTGCCCACCACGGTGCCAGGCAGCAGCGTGGAGCGCGCGCCCACGCGAGCGCCTTCCTTGACGTCGATGGTGCCCACATGCAAGATATCGCCGTCCAGCCAATAACCGGAAAGGTCCACTTCGGGCTCGATGGCGGCGTGCTTGCCCAGCGTGAGCATGCCGGTAACCGGCGGCAGGGAGTGCAGATCCACGCCGCGCTTGACTTTGACGCCGAGCGCGCGGGCGTAGTTATTCACGCGCGTGGCACCGGCCAGGGAGCTCGCGCCGGAGGCATTAGCCCAGCGCTCGGCCGCCCAGATGCGCAGGTGCGTCGAACCGCCGCGCGGGTAATCGCCCGGCTTGATGCCGGCCGTAATAAGACGCGCGCCGTAGCCGCCGATGGGGATGCGGCCGATTGGGGTGACAAAGACGATGAGCATGGCAATGACCAGCCACCACGGGAAAGCAGTGGCCCACTCGAAACCCAGCGATGCCGCCACGGTGGAACCCAACATGAGCCAGGCCAGCCAGCTGGATGCGGCCAGCGTCATGACGGGGATCTGAATCAGGGTCTGGGCGAGGCGGGTGCCGAAGTCGACCTTGGTGACCTCGCGCATGGGGACGTCAGCAGCCGCGGGGCGCGGCTCGGCACCGGCGATGAGCTCGGCCAGCGAACCCAAGCGCGGGTGGTCGTAGAGGTCGCGCACCGCCACGTTGGGGTAGCGCTCTCTGATATGACCCACGAGGGTCGCGGCCGCCAACGAGGTGCCGCCAAGCGAGAAGAAATCGGCGTTCTCGTCCTCCACCGACACGCCGAGCGTTTCTACCCACAGTTCCGCGAGCCACTTCTCAGTCTCGGTCAGCGTGGTTGATTCCACGCCCACTCCAGGCAGCGGCCATGGCAGGGCTTTCTTATCCACCTTGCCGGAGGTACGCACCGGCAGCTCTTCCATCACACAGATGCGCGGGACGAGCGCGGCCGGCATGGTATCGGCCAGGCGAGCGTGCGCGGCCTCATGATCGAAGCCCTTGGCCTCATCCTCGAGGGAAACATAGCCCACCAGAACGGACTCGCCGCCCGGGGTCTTTTGCACGGCCACGGCCGAGTTATAGACGTTATCCAGCGCTGCGACGTTCGCTTCAACCTCGCCGAGCTCAATGCGACGCCCACCAATCTTCACCTGGTCATCCACGCGGCCGACGAAGTACAGTCCGTCTTCCTCCAGGCGCACGTGGTCACCGGTGCGATACGCACGCTGCCAGCCCATCGACTCCAGCGGGGCGTACTTTTCCGCGTCCTTGGCCGGATCCAGGTAGGACGCCAGTCCCACGCCGCCAATCACCAGCTCGCCGACGCCGCCCATTTCCACAGGCATGCTCTGCTTATCGACGACCACCAGGTCCCACCCATTCAACGGCAAGCCAATGGACACCGGCCGGCCGGGCAGCATCTGCTGCGCACAGGCGACGACGGTGGCCTCGGTAGGGCCGTAGGTATTCCACATCTCGCGGTCCTCGGTGGCCAGGCGGTCTACCAGTTCCTGCGAGCAGGCTTCGCCACCGACGATAAGCAGGCGGATATTATCCAGCGCCTCGGCCGGCCACAGGCCCGCCAGGGTAGGCACGGTGGACACGACGGTGATATCGCGGCGGATGAGCCACGGACCCAAATCCATGCCGGAGCGCACCAGGGATCGCGGCGCCGGGACCAAGCAGCCACCGTGGCCCCAGGCCAGCCACATTTCCTCGCAGGAGGCATCGAAGGCGACGGACAGCCCGGCGAGCACGCGATCCTCCGGGCCGAGCGGCCCGTGCGGGTGGTTTACCAAAAAGAGGCTGGCCTCGGCATCCACGAAGGCAGCCGCGGAACGGTGGCTCACGGCCACGCCCTTCGGCTTGCCAGTAGAACCGGAGGTGAAGATGATCCACGCGGTGTCTTCTGGGAGCGGGGCATTGGACTCCTCGGCTGGGGCGTCCGGGCGCGCGGAATCGCGCAGGAAGCGGAAGCCCTCGTCCGTAAAGACGCCATCGATATCGGCCTCGCCGAAGACCATCTCAGCGCGCTCGTCTGGGTCGTCGGCGTCGACAGGCACGTAGGCCGCGCCCGCCGCCAGGGTCGCCAAAATGGCGAGGTAGAGCTCGCGCTTGCCGGAGGTCATCCGGATGCCGATGCGATCGCCTCGGCGGACGCCATTGGCGTGCAGCTCGGCGGCCCACAGCTCGACCTCGTGGATGAGCTCGGAGTAGGTGATGATCTCGCCGTCGTCAAGCGCGGCGGCGTCTGGATGCATTTCCGCGGTGGCCGTGATGATGTCCCACAGCGTGCGCGGCTGCGGCGCCGCGCTACCTAGAAGGTACTGCTGCGGGACGAACGATTCGGGTCCTGCCATTTATGCCTCTTCTTCGTCCGCAGCAATGATGGACTTGGCCAACTTACGCAGGTGCTTGAGCTGCTTATTGGTGGACTCATCCAAAGCCTCGTCCTCGGCGGCGGAAACAAGCTCCGCCAAGTCCTTGTGGACCTTTGCGCCCTTCTTGGTAGACGCGACGATCTGGCGGCGGCGATCCTTCGGGTCGCGCTCGCGCTTGGCCCAGCCGCGGTCCTCGAGGGCGTCGATAAGACGCACCATGTCAGAAGCGTCAATGGCCAGGGTCTCGGAGAGGTAGGACTGCGACGCGGCATCCGCGTCCACCAGGCAGGTAAGGACCCAGTACTCGCGCAGCGTCGTCTGCTTGGTCTGCAGAGCGGCCTCGACGCCATCGCGGGTGCGGCGGCGGAGGCGCTCCAACTGGAACGACGGGGATTCGAGTAGGGTCGTTGGGATTACAGAATTATTCGTGGAAGACATACCATCATCATAATCCCAAAAGATTGGTTAAGGCCAATTAATCCGTTTCAATAGGAAGCCCGGAAGCCTTCCAATTATCCGTGCCGCCCTCCACATTGATGGTGTCCCAGCCCAGCGCATGCTCCAAATACTGGCAGACCTGCATGCTGCGGCCGCCTGCGTGGCAAATGACGTAGATATCCTTGTCCGGATCGATTTCCTGGATGCGACCCGTAATCTCGCTCATTGGGATATGGGTCGCGCCCTTCGCGCGCTCCACCGCCCACTCGTCATTCTCGCGGACATCAATGAGCTGTGCGCCTTCTGGTACTTCAGTTGGTTGAACGTTTTTCATGCCATTCACCTTAGTTACTAGCGCGCTTGTGGATCGGCCGACCGGTGGCCTTGTGCTAATGCTGGAACCGCCAGTAGTGGTGCCACTGCCACGGTGGGTTTATATGCTCGCCCTTCCCCCGAACAATGGCGAGTACCTGGTTTACGGCTACGTCGAGGTGGTGCTCGATTGTGGCGGCGGTGAAGTGGAGGGGTTTGTAGCCTCTTTGGACGGCGTCGTTAAGCTTCTGGCGGTCAATTTCGAATCGTTGCCGGTTCTCGCCCTGGTGGTAGGCGTAGCCGTCGACCTCGATGGCCAGCTTGTGCTCCTCCAAGAGTAAGTCCCAGCGGTACGGGCCAATGTATTTGTTGTTGTGCACGGTGACATGGGGCCGAAGCGCGCGGGTGAGGTTGCGCTCGGGGACGCTATCAGCGCCGAGGATGGTGTTTTCCAGTACGCGCCGGGTGTGCTGCGGAAAGCGCTGGAAGTCGAGCATGTGGCCTTCCATCTGGGAAGCGCCGTACCGGCCGGCAAAGTAGGCTTCAAGGAACGCGACGGCGTCTTCCTCTGCCATGATTTCTGTGGCCTGCAGTGGATTGCACACGTTAATGCCATTGAGCTGGCCCAGCGCCTTCGGACGGGCGCGGCGGCTGCGGAAGTACGGGCTGGAGGCCATCGTTCCCGCGCGCAGGAAATGGAGTGGGAAACTTAAAGCGTGGCCGAGGTAGTGGTGGGCGCACGAGTAGCCGTCGAGCGCCGAATCGGGCCAGCGGCGGGAGACGATTTCCGCCAGTTCGCGCGGCGAGGGCTTCCGTTCGGCATAGAGGCCGTGGCAGATTTTCACGGCTTGGTTGTCGATAGCGCGGCGCGCGGCCGTGCGCGTGGTGAAGATTCTCATGCGCCCACCCCTAGGCGTTCATTTCGATCATTTAGGCCCCCGAGGCCGGTGGTTTCGGCCTGCTATGTGATCGAATTGTACTGCGGGGACGGGATTGTGTCGCGGGGAGGGCCTTGCGGGTGTGAAAAAGACAAAAAGGGGGCGTTTCGATCAAATACGACCTTGAAAACCGCCGCTTACGCAGTGCTATTTGATCGAAACGCCTTAAGGGGAGCCCACGCCTTAAGGGGAGCCCGCGGGCCCGCGCCCAGAAATCTTACTTGAAGCGAGCCTTTGCCTCGTCGAGGATCTTCTCTGCCTCGGCCTTGTCGCCCCAGCCGGAGCCGGTGACTTCCTTGTTCGGCTCCAGGTCCTTGTAGTGGACGAAGAAGTGCTCGATTTCGTCCTTGATGTGCTGCTCCACATCGTCGATGTCCTGGTAGCGCTCCCAGCGCGGGTCATCGATGACGGCGAGCAGCTTGTCGTCGCCGCCGGCCTCGTCGGTCATCTTGAAGACGCCGACGATGCGGGCCTCAACGACTACGCCCGGGAAGACCGGCTCCGGCAGGATGACCAGGGCGTCGAGCGGGTCGCCGTCCTCGCCCAGGGTGTGGTCGATGAAGCCGTAGTCAGCCGGGTAAGCCATCGGGGTGAACAGGTAACGGTCGAGGTAGACCTTGCCGGACTCGTGGTCAACCTCGTACTTGTTGCGGGAGCCCTTCGGGATTTCAATGGTTACTTCAACGCTCACAGCGATGTCCTCCATGGGGGATTGGGTATCAATTACTGCCCATAGTCTAGCGCGTTGCGGATTCGCGCTAGGGTTAAAGGCAATGAAAGCAAAGCATGTTTGGTGGTCAGCGACCGCGCTCGTGGTAGCGGCAGCGGTCGGAGGTACGGCTGCGCTGGGCGTTACCCTTCAGCGCGAATACGGCGATCTCTCGCACGGAGAGGCGCAGACGGTCGAGGCTCCTGAGGAGCCGTTGAGCGCAGTAGAGCCGGGCGAGGCAAACCTGGATGCGCTGAGGGCGAAGCTGGATGAGCTCGCTAAGAATAAGGACCTCGCCACTTTCGGCGGCGAGGTGATCGATACCGAAACCGGTGACGTAGTGTGGCAGCGCGAGGCGGATAAGCGGCTTACCCCGGCCTCGTCCACGAAGGTCCTCACCACTGCGGCAGCGACGTTAGCGCTGGATGAGAATGAGAAAATCACCACCAAGGTCTACCGCGGGTCGAACGAAAAGAACGTGGTCATCAAGGCCGCGGGTGATGTGTGGATGACGCACGAACAGCTCGATGACTTAGCTGAGCAGATTTCGAAGAACGTCGAACAGGTCGATGGTGTCTACATCGATACCTCCGTGTGGTCCGGCGAGGCGCAGGCCCCGGGCTGGGATCCGGAAAACGTGGACGGCGGCTTCGTCGCGCCGATGGAACCGGCCATGCTCTACGGCGGTCGCCTGGGCGCGACGACGGGGGATGTGCCGAGGAGTCATGAGCCTGCTTTGGACGTCGCTAAGCAGCTAGGCGATCGCCTCGGCGCGGGCAAGGTAGGCATGGGCTCCGTCGCGGAGAATGCACAGGAGGTGGCGAGCGTGGATTCGCCGCCGCTAGCGGACCGCGCCCGGGAGATGGTGCGCCACTCGGATAACGTCATGGCCGAGGCCATTGCGCGTGAGCTGGCGGTTTCCCGGGGCAAGGAGGCCAGCTTTGAAGGCGATACGCAGGCCACGCTGGATGTCCTGCGGGAAGAGGGCTTCGACGTCGACGGCGTGGATATTAAGGATAATTCCGGGCTATCGGTGGACAATCGGCTCACCGCCGGGCTGTTGACGCAGCTCATTAATGGCGCGGTCAATGATCCGCGCCTGCGCCCGCTGGTGTCTTACCTCCCAGTAGCCGGCGGTGATGGCACCTTGTACGAGCGCTACGGGGATTCCGCGGCCAAGGGCTATGTGCGCGCCAAGACGGGCACGCTGACTGGGGTCTCCGCCCTGGCCGGCACCGCGCAGGGTAATTCCGGGCGCGTGTATGCCTTTGCCTTCCTTGTGAATGACGGCGATATCTTGGCCGCCCGCAAGGCTCAAGACGCGTTGGCTTCTGCACTGCATGAGTTCTAAAAAGCCCTTTTGGCCGCGGGTTTCGCCGCACTTTCTAACGTGTCGGCGCGGCGTGCGCGCCGCCGCCCTCGACCACGCGGTGGCCGTTGGGCTATCCGGAGGCGCGGACTCGCTGGCGCTTATGGCCGCGCTCGTGGCGGAGGGTCACGATGTGCTCGCGCTGTGTGTGGACCACGGGTTGCAGGACGGCTCGCGGGCGCAGGCCGAGCGCGCGGCCGAACAGGCGCGAAAGCTAGGCGCGCGAGCGCGAGTGCTGAACGTTGAGGCCGGCGCAACGGGCCAGAAGTCGATGGAGGCGGCCGCGCGGGTAGCGCGGTATCGAGCACTGGCCGCCGCGTGCGCGGACGAAGGATTAGAGGTTGCCGTTGCGCATACGGCCGATGACCAGGCGGAAACGCTGCTGCTCGGCGCGCTGCGCGGACGAGTGGCGGGCATGAGTGAGCGCAGCGAGGTGGAAGGCGCCCGCGTGGTGCGGCCGCTGCTGAACGTGCGCCGCGCCGATACCGAGGGCGCCTGCGCGGAGCTGGGCCTATCGGCGTGGCAGGACCCGCAGAACGCGGACACCCATTTCCGCCGCGTGGCGCTGCGCCGCGAGGTCATTCCGCAGTTGAGCCGTATCATCGGCGGGGATGCGGTGCCAGCGCTGGCTCAAGCAGCAGGCGATGCGGCGCTTGACGACGCCGCCCTGCGCACCCCACCCACCACGGACTGTGCCGACTTGGCGGCGATGGCAGAACCGCGGCGCCGGCGGGCAATCGCGGCGTGGCTGGTCAGCGAGGGGGTAGAAGTGACAAGGAGGGCAGTGGGAGACGTCGGCAAGCTATGTACCCACTGGCATGGGCAAGGACCGGTGGCCGTGCGATCAGCCCGGCAGGTGGGGCAGAGGTTGGAAGTAGCCCGTATAGGTGGCAAACTGGCACTATTGTCTGGTCATTAAAGGAGCGCACACGTGCACGACAAGAAAGACTTCGCCGTTCCCGCAAACCGCTACGGTGACGATGTAGAAGCAATCCTCATTGGAGAAGAGGAACTGCAAAACCGCGTCCAAGAACTCGCGGATATGGTTTCGGAAAAGTATGCCGACTCTGAGCACGACCTGCTGTTGGTCTGCGTGCTCAAGGGCGCCGCATTCTTCCTCACAGACTTTGCGCGCAAGCTATCCATCCCCTCCGAGCTGGAGTTTATGGCCGTATCCTCCTACGGTGCCTCCACCTCCTCTTCCGGCGTGGTGCGCATTTTGAAGGATTTGGACCGCGATATTGCCGGGCGCAACGTGCTCATCGTGGAAGACATCATCGATTCCGGCCTCACCCTGTCGTGGCTCATCCGCAACCTGGAAGGCCGCAGCCCTGCTTCGCTGAATGTGGTCACCCTGCTGCGCAAGCCCGAAGTAGTCAAGGCTGATATTGATCTGCTGGATGTGGGCTTTGATATCCCGAATGAATTCGTCATCGGCTATGGCTTGGACTATGCGGAACGCTACCGCGATCTCCCCTACGTGGGCACCCTCCACCCCGATGTCTATACCACCAACTAAAATCGCGCAGTAATGAAAAACAACAAGATTCTTCGCTACGGCGGGATTGCGGCCCTCATCCTTATCGCGCTGTACGCCTTTACCTTCTTTAGCAACGATGCCCGCGGCTACGTGCAAGCGGATACCTCGGTTGCGCTGACCCAGCTCAAAGACAAAAACGTCGATGAGGTGGAAATTGATGACCGCGAGCAGCGCCTGCGCATCAAGCTCAAGGATGAAATCACGGTAGACGAGCGCGAAGGCGTGAAAGAGATTGTGGCCAAGTACCCGGCCCGCGCCTCTGAGCAGGTCTTTAACGCCGTCAAGGATTCCGGCGCCGAGAAGTACCAGACCAATGTCACGCAGGAATCCTTCTTGGGCTCCATGCTGAGCATGCTGCTGCCGATGATCATCCTCTTCGGCGTGCTCTTCTGGCTCATGTCCCGCATGCAGCAGGGTGCTGGCGGAATGTTTGGCATCGGCGGTTCCAAGGCCAAGGAACTGACCAAGGATATGCCGACCAATACCTTTGCGGACGTGGCCGGCGCGGACGAAGCCGTAGATGAGTTGCAGGAAATCAAGGACTTTCTGGAAGACCCCACCCGCTACCACGACCTGGGCGCCAAGATCCCGCGCGGCGTGCTGCTCTACGGCCCTCCGGGTACTGGTAAGACTTTGCTTGCACGCGCCGTGGCCGGCGAGGCCGGCGTGCCGTTCTATTCCATCTCCGGTTCTGACTTTGTGGAGATGTTCGTCGGCGTGGGTGCCTCCCGCGTGCGCGACCTATTCAAGCAGGCGAAGGAAAATAGCCCCTGCATTATCTTCGTGGACGAGATTGACGCCGTGGGCCGCCAGCGCGGTTCCGGTACCGGCGGCGGCCACGATGAGCGCGAGCAGACCCTCAACCAGCTCCTGGTGGAAATGGACGGCTTTGGTGACCGCGAAGGCGTAATCCTCATCGCCGCCACCAACCGCCCGGATATCCTCGATCCGGCGCTGCTGCGCCCGGGCCGCTTCGACCGCCAGATTCCGGTCACCAACCCGGATCTTGCCGGCCGCGAGGAGATCCTGCGCGTGCATGCGAAGAATAAGCCACTGGCAGAAGAGGTTGACGTAGCGCAGCTGGCCAAGCGCACCGCTGGCATGTCCGGCGCGGACCTGGCCAATGTGCTCAACGAGGCCGCCCTGCTTACCGCCCGCATCGGCGGCAACGTCATTACCTATGACGCCTTGGAAGAGGCCACCGACCGCGTGGTGGGCGGCCCGCGCCGCCAAGGCAAAATTATCTCCGAGCACGAGAAGAAGGTCACCGCCTACCACGAGGGCGGACATACGCTATCCGCGTGGGCGCTCAAGGACATCGAGCGGGTCTACAAGGTCACTATTTTGGCCCGTGGCCGTACCGGCGGCCACGCCATGACCTCGCAGGAAGATGACAAGGGCATGTACACCCGTGACGAGCTTTTCTCCCGCTTGGTCTTTGCCATGGGCGGCCGCGCGGCAGAGGAACTGGTCTTCGGTGCGCCTACCACTGGTGCGTCTTCCGATATTGAAAACGCCACCAAGATTGCTCGTTCCATGCTCACCGAGTACGGCTTCTCCCCGGACCTGGGCACCGTGAAGTACGGCAAGGAGCAGGGCGATCCCTTCAGCCAGATGGGTGGCGGTGGCTCCATCGATTACTCCGATGAGGTTGCTTCCAAGATTGATGAGCAGATGCGCTACCTGCTCGAGCGCGCGCACGAGCAGGCTTATGACATCTTGCGCAATAACCGCCACTACCTGGACAAGCTGGCCGAGGCCCTGCTGGAGAGGGAAACCCTGCGCCGCCCTGACCTGGAGCGCATCTTTGACGGCATCGAGCCGCGCGAGGCCTTCGATGTCTTCCCAGGTGAGGACGACCGCTTCCCGCGCCAGATTGGCTACGCCCCAGTAAAAACCCCGGTTGAGCTGGCGAAGGAGCGCGGCGAGGAGCTGCCTAAGCGCATGACGCTTCTCGATGCCTCCCGGGCCGCCCGCGAGCGTCGCCTCGCCGGCGAAGAGCCGAAGGGTGAGGTGGGCTTCAACTTTGGCCAGCACGCCGGCGATTACGTCGACCCGGACACCGCCCGCGAGCTGGGCAGCGGCCCCGTAAAGGATTCTGAGGACTCCACGCCGGGCCAGCCTGCCCAGCAGGATCACGACGCTCAGTCTGCTCCGGCTTCCGAGCCAACCGCCCGTCCGGCCGCACGCCCCGCTACCGGCGGTGGCAAGCACCACAAACCGGATTCCGGTGCAGAGCAGTACGCTGATACCAGCCAGTGGTTTACCCCTGGCTGGGACGAGGAGGATCGCCGCAAGAACCCCTATGCGCGCGAGGACGATAAGCAAGAAGATAACTAATGCCTGATAATCACATTCCCGCTCGCGCCGCCTTCGACCAAGACCGAGCGGAGGCAGCGGTGCGTGAGCTGCTTCTTGCGGTAGGGGAGGACCCTGACCGCGAGGGCTTGCGCGAAACCCCGGCCCGCGTGGCCCGCGCCTACCGCGAGGTCTTCGCTGGCCTGCACGAGGACCCCACCGAGGTCCTGCACAAAACCTTCGCCGAGGACCACCAAGAATTAGTTCTGGTGCGCGATATCCCCATCTATTCCACCTGCGAGCATCACTTGGTGCCGTTCTACGGCGTGGCGCATATTGGCTACATCCCGGGCAAAGACGGCCACGTCACCGGTTTGAGTAAGCTCGCCCGCCTGGCGGATATGTACGCAAAGCGCCCCCAAGTCCAAGAGCGCCTCACCCAGCAGGTAGCGGACGCCTTGGTGGAGGTCCTCGGTGCGCAGTCCGTCATCGTGGTCATTGAGTGCGAGCACTTGTGCATGGCCATGCGCGGCATCCGCAAGCCGGGGGCGACGACGACCACCTCCGCGGTGCGCGGCGGCTTCAAAAATAATGCCGCCTCCCGCGCCGAGGTGCTCAGCCTGATTCGCAGCTAATCCCACCCCGGTTACCACGAAAGCGAGAAGGAGCACGCCATGCAGCAGGCAACCTCGGTATCGGATCTGACCATTGCCCAACGCACGCTGGTGATGGGCATTGTCAACGTCACGGAGGATTCCTTCTCCGATGGCGGTAAGTGGTTGGACGTCGATGCCGCCATCAACCACGCCCGCGAACTCGTGGCGCAGGGCGCGGACATGATTGACGTCGGTGGTGAGTCCACCCGGCCGGGTGCGGTGCGGGTAGAAGCGGATGTGGAAAAGCGCCGCGTGGTTCCCGTCATTAAGGCGCTGAGTGAGCTGGGCATCCGCACTTCCGTGGATACGATGCGCGCCTCGGTGGCCCGCGCGGCGGCAGCGGCCGGTGTGGACATGATTAATGACGTCTCCGGTGGCCTGGCTGATCCGGAGATGTATCGCGCGATGGCCGAGTCCGGCGTGCCCGTGTGCCTGATGCACTGGCGCACGCTGCAGGAAGGCGCCTTTGGCTCCGCGGCCGGTAGCGCCGACCACGGTGGCGATGTGGTGCGCGATGTGCATGAGACCCTCGAGCGCCTGGCGAATAACGCGCTGACGGCTGGCGTACGCCGCGATAATATCGTGCTCG
Organism: Corynebacterium sp. CTNIH16; assembly: GCF_032821655.1. Lineage (NCBI taxonomy): Bacteria > Bacillati > Actinomycetota > Actinomycetes > Mycobacteriales > Corynebacteriaceae > Corynebacterium > Corynebacterium sp. CTNIH16. Next base: position 55,479 of record NZ_JAVBIG010000006.1, read on the forward strand.
ATCCGGGCTTGGGCTTTGCCAAAACCCCGCAGGATAACTGGGCGCTGCTCAAGGCCCTGCCGGAGTTTCTCGACGCCGAATTCCCCATGCTGGTGGGAGCCTCGCGCAAGCGCTTCCTCGCCGCCATCCGGGAGGACCGCGGCGTGGAGTCCAGCCCGCTGCTGGCAGATCCCGCGACTGCGGCCGTGACCGCCATTTCCGCCCAGATGGGCGCGTGGGGCGTGCGCGTGCACGAGGTCGCCGTCTCGCGCGATGCCGTCGATGTTGCGGCCGCGTGGAACGCCGGCAACGGTTACTCGGGCGGCGCCCGGGCGACCGGCAGCTATAGCAATGGCGCCGATGGCAATGGCACCATGAAATCCACCGCCCTACCGCGCAACCCTGAGGAGTAATACATGGCAGACCGCATCGAGCTCACCGGCCTAGAATGCTTTGGCTACCACGGCGTTTTCGAAGAAGAAAAGCGCACCGGCCAGCCCTTCATCGTGGACATCACCTGCTGGTCCGAGTTCGCCGAGGCCGCCGCCACCGATGATCTGACCAAGACCATCAATTACGCCGAGCTTGCCGACGTCGCCGCCACAATCATCGAAGGCCCCGCCCGCGACCTTATTGAGACCGTCGCCAGCGAGGTGGCCGATACCATCATGGAGACCTTCGAAGGCCTGCATGCCGTGGAGGTCATCCTGCACAAGCCGCAGGCGCCGATTCCACGCACTTTTGCCGACGTCGCCGTGGTCGCCCGCCGCTCCCGCAAGCACGCGAGGACCCTCTAATGCGCGCGGTGCTCTCCATCGGCTCCAATATGGATGACCGCGTGGAGCTTTTGCGCACGGTATTCGACGAGTTTGCCAGCGAGATCGTTGCCGCTTCGCCCGTCTATGCCACCCCGCCGTGGGGCGTGACGGACCAAGACGAATTCCTCAACGCGGTGCTCATCGTGGACGTCGAGGAGACTCCGAAGGAACTCCTGCGCCGCGGGCAGAAGCTTGAAGAGGCCGCCGAGCGTGTCCGCGTGCGCCACTGGGGCCCGCGCACGCTGGATGTGGACATCGTCGATATTGAGGGCTTCACCTCCGACGACCCAGAGCTTATCGTCCCGCATCCTTATGCCCACGAGCGTGCCTTCGTGCTGATTCCGTGGTTGGCGGCGGATGCTAGTGCTAGGTTGAGTGGGGAGGGCGTCGCCAAGCGGGTAGCAGCACTCGACCCGAAAGAGCGCGCCGAGATTCGCCGGCTGGGCATGATGGAGGAGCTATGACACGGACCTCGCTGGGTGCCCTCATCGGCACCGGGGTCTTTTTTGCCGCCGCGGCGGCCATCCTCACCACGCGCTTTTATGGCTCCATGCTGCAAATCCCAGTAACGGTCTCGGCCACGTTGTGGCTTATGGCCGTCATCTGTGTGGCGTTGACCTGGAAGGTGGACCAAGCCACCGAGGATGAGCATGGCATTGGCCTGGATAATTCGCAGCTCAACCCCATGACCATCACGCAGTTCATGTTGGTGGGTAAGGCCTCGGCATGGACGGGTTCCATCGTGGGCGGCATCTATGCCGGCATTGCCGTTTATGTCATCCCCAATGCCGGCACGCTCGCGGCAGCTTCCGATGACCTCGTGGGGGTCATTGCCTCCGCGCTCAGCGGCCTCGCGATGGCCGCCGCTGGCCTGCGGCTAGAGCGACACTGCGAGACCCCGCCCCCACCAGATGGGGTTCAAGCGGTACATTAGTGAGCATGACTGAGCCTCGCTCTTCTTCTAGCAATACTTCCGCCAAGACGACCAAGCCGGATCTGGGCCAGATCGGCCTCATCGTCCTCGTGGTGCTGGCCGTGGTGGCCAGCATCGTCATGCTGATTTCCGGCTCTGCCGCCGCGCTCAAGATTGCCCTCATTGCTGCCCTGTGGGCCGCTGTGCTTGGCTTCTTCCTGGTGATGCGCTACCGCCGCCAGGCCGAGGAGTCCGTGACCAAGCTGGAGCTGCAGGAGCGCGCTCACCGCGCCGAGCTCAAGCAAGCCCGCACAGCCGATGGCCAGCCTCTGCCGGATCAGGAACTGCTGGATGAGATTCGCACCGAGCTGGCTTCCATCCGCAAGCAGATTGAGGATCTTTCCGGCCAGAACTTCACCTATGAACCGGCAGCTCTGCACGCCGAGGCGCGCCGCATCATGCAGCTCGAGGCCGAGACCGCGGCCGCTGCTCGCCCTGGCTCTGAGGAAGGCAATGTGGACTTCACCCAGTCCTCTTCCGGAGCCCCGTCCGCCGATGCTATCGCCGGCCGCTTGGGTAACCAGCCGTCCGCGGCTCACGCCGAGTCCAACCCGCTTAATGACATCATTAGCGAAAAGACCCGCGCGCAGCGTACCTCCGGCAAGTCTTCTGGCGCCTCCACCTTCAATACTGGTGGCTTCCAGGCCGTGCGCTGGGATACCGGCGGCGATGATTCCCTGAAGAATACCCGCACGTCCGCGGCCAGCGAGCACCATGGCAGCCACCGCAAGCCGGAGGCTGCCACCAAAGCCAATGATGAGACCCAGGACATTCCGCAGCAGGCGGTGCCGCAGCGCGATGAACGCGCGGAATATCCAGGCTCGGGTCAACATGTGGCTCCGGAATCGGCCGAACCAGTACGCCAGAAGGCAGCCCGCCCGCATCACCATGCGGCTGAACCTCAACCGGAGGAGCAGACACGCGGACGCCGTCGCAGCGACGATAAGCGCGAAGGGGCGGTCTCCGTGGCCGAGCTTTTGGCCCAGGCAAAGAAAAAGAAGGACAAATAAATGCGCCCGCCACGCATGCGGGTAGCTCTTTTTGGCCGGAGCCTGGCCGGCTTTACCTTGGCCAATGCCATGGAAAGCGCCGGCCATGAGGTGCAGATGCTCTCTGACCCAGCCGAGCTTTCTTCCTTCGAAACTCTCATTATCGCCGTGGGCGATTCCCGCTTGGAAGCTACCGTGGAGTTGCTTGAGCCACACGTACATCGAGGATTAATCGTTTTCCACACCTGCCTTTCGCGCGGTGTCCAAGTGCTAGATCCGCTAGAAACCCGCGGGTGTGTCGTTGCGGCACTCGCCCCATTTACGCTTAAGCGCTGGGCGGTGACCACCCTGGACGAGCTGGGCGAGACCGTCGTGGAACTTAATATCGCCGAGTTTCGCGCAGAAACCGTAGCGCTTTCCGACGCCGAACGTGCCCCATTCGCTGCCCGCGCCTACTATGCCGAGATGCTTCGGCGCTTGCATATCTCTGCTGCAGTTGATGCTCATTTCCTCTCACCCTCAGAAGAGCCACCCCTGGTGGGTGAGGATATGGACACCGAAGAAATCATCGCCGCCTACCGCGGTGCCACCGACCCCGGCCTGCGCCGCAGCTACGTGGAGGTTGCCCGCCGCCTAGGTGAGGTAGACGGCCGCGAGGAGCTGGAAATGTGGGCCCTACAAGAGGAGAGCCGATGAGCCTAGAACTGGGAAACGCCACTGTCATCAGTGAGATTGAGCGCATCCGTATGGTTGGCAGCGCCTTTCATAAGACTGGCCGCCCAGTCGCCTTCGTGCCGCTGACCGACGGCGTACACGCCGGCCATATCGCGCTAGTGCGCGCGGCCAAGCACATCCGCGGCGCGGTTACCGTCGTGGCCCTGCAGTCTCCACACGAGGAGGACCTTGAGCTCTTGCGAGCCGAGGGCGTGGACATAGTCTGGGATTACTCGACAGAAACCTTGTGGCCACACGGCCGCCGGATCGCCGTGGCCCCTGTCGACGCCGCGACTACCCTCGAGCCGGACCTCAGCGAGGACCTCTCCCTGTACCTTGCGCTCATCCTGACGCTTTCGCCTACCGACGTTCTCCTTGGCGAAAAGGACTATGAGCTCCTCCTCGCCATCCACCACGCGGTCCAAGACTTCCACTTAGGCGTGCGCGTGCAGGGCGTGCCAGCAGTGCGCATGCCCGATGGCGTGGTGATGAGCCTGCGCAATACCAGCGTCCCGGCCGGATCCCGTGACCAGGCAGCGGCCCTATCCGCCGCGCTGACCGCGGGCGCGCATGCCGCCGAAGCCGGTGCGGAGAAGGTCCGTGAAGTCGCCGCGGAAGTTCTGCGCGCAGCCGGCGTTGAGCCCGAATACCTCGAGGTGCGCGGTCGCGACCTCGGCACCCCTCCCGAGGAGGGTGATGCCCGCTTGCTCGTCGCCGCCACAATCGGCGGCGTCCGGCTCATCGATAATGTGGGCCTGCCGCTGGGCATCGGCTTTAATAATATTGAAGAGCACGAAGCCAAGGCCGAGCTCGAGCGCGAGCAACAACGCGCGCAGGATACCGCTTCCCAGCAGCCATCGGAGGACTAATGACCGATATCCAGATCCGCGACCTTGACCCGCGCGATGAGCCCAAAGCCATTTCTTTTGCCATCGAGGGCATGCACTTGCACTGGTTTGTGAAGAACCCGCGCTTTGAGCGTGCATACGGCCGTTACTTTTGGGATTTAGAGCGCGCCAAGGCCACCGATATCTTGGCTGCTTATGATGGCGACCGTTTCCTCGGCGTGCTGTTGGCCTCCATGAAGGGCAAGCCTGCCTTGCCGTATCCGTGGTGGCGCAAGGCCTATGTCCGCGCGGTAGAAATCTTCAACAACCTGCGCCCAGGAGGACACCGCGATGATTACGATGCCGCCAATCAGGACATGCTGCTCAAGTACTTGGGTAAGCACCCCATTGATGGCGAAATCGGCTTCCTCGTCGCGGATCCCAATTCCGGCGTGAGCGGCGTGGGCACGGCGCTGCTCGAGGCCTTCGAAGCCCGTCACGAGGGAAAGAATGTCTACTTGTTTACCGATGACGGCTGCACTTATCAGTTCTATGACAGCCGCGGTTTCACTCAGGTGGGCGAGCGCACCATCGCGGTCAACGAGGACCGCGACTTGGTGTGCATGCTCTATGTGCGCCGCCTTGGCACGCCGCAGTCTTAGCGTGCCGCAGGCTTAACGCGCCAACGCTCCCATCGGATCCCAGGCCGGCAGGGTAGTGACAGACTCGGACTGCAGCGCCGCTTGATATTGCTCCGGCAGGCGGGAGGGGTGCACGGCGATTTCGAAGACGAACTCGTCGAACCAGTCATCGGCCATGGTCCAAAAGCCCTTATCGGCCTTTTTCGGGCCCCAGGAATTCTCTACGCGCCAGCGATTGACGGTGCCGTCGTCTGCGATATCGGCGCCGGTAAACACCATCGCGTGGGTCATCATGGACTCGTGCAGGCGCAAACGCTGCGCCTTGTCCAGATCCATCTCCACGCCGTAGAAGGCCTCATAATCGTGCAGGTGCTTGGCCCACACGCCGTGCTCATCATCGGACTGCTGGTCGGTATCGCAGCCGAACCAAACCGGCTGACCGTCTTCGATGGAGGCACGCGCGGCATCGCGCAGCACCTCCACAGGCGCGTTCAAATAGGTCACGCGTTTTCCAGCCACGTTGCCCAAGTACTCCACGGTGTAGAGCTCGCCATAGGCATTGCGCGGATCGTTGACCACGCACACGTACTCGCCTAGGTCCGCAGGCAGGTATTCCTGGGCAAACTCCTGTGGGGTATAGGTGCCCGCGCGGTGGAACTCATCGTCCTTATCGCGATACTGCCATACAAAGTCCTCGGGTGGCAGGCCCAGGTTGGCGGTGAGGATACGGTAGACGTCGGCAAGCGCCTGCTCATGCGCGCCCTCTTCGCCGCTGCGGATGCGGTGGGCGGCGCGGCGCAGCACGGTCTGCAGGTTGCGGTTAAGCGTCGCCGTGGCCTCGGAAGACGCGGTTTCTGGCATGGCGTACTGCGGCACGACGCCGTATTTTTCCACCAGGGCGACGAACATGGACCATTGGCCGCCGTCATCGATGGGATCATCCATGAGCTTGGTTACGGTGCGGTCCGTAATGTCGCGGTCCTTGAGCTCAGCCATGGCGGTAAGGAACCAATTGGCCTTTTCCAGCTTGTCAAAGAAGTAAATATAGGTTTGCGAGAGCTCAAAATCCTTGAGCTTGGCCTTGTCCATTAGGCCGCCGCGCAGGGAATTGAGGCCGGCAAAAATCCAGCAGCGGCCCGAAGCCTTCTGGTCGGCCACGCCCCAGGAATCTAGCTTGTGGCTGGTCACGGGGATGAGGCCGCGTAGTTGCTCACGGTCGAGGCTGAGCTTGTCGACGCCCTCCTGGGCCACCCCATTGCGTACTAGGCGCAGCGCGGCATCGCTGGTGAGCTCGGCAGTAGCGGCATGAACCTCGTTCGGTTTAATCTCTGTCATTTCTCGATTCTCCTTAGTTCATCCGGTCCCAGAGGGGAAGCTCAATCGGTTCGGTGGAAAGCGCCTCGGCCAGCTTGTCGCTCAGGTGCTCCTTGCGCACGGCGATGTGGAAGACGTTCTGGTCAAACCAGGCATCGGCCATGGTGGCAAAGCCTTTGCCGGGCACATCCTCGCCGTCTTCCTTGCGCGGTGGTTTGGAGCCCCAGGAGTTTTCCACGCGCCAGGCGCGGTCACCATCGATGCCGGTGAGGACCATCGCGTGTGTAGGTGCGGTCTCGCCGGAGGTAAAACGCTCCTCCTTGCTCATAGAGGAATCGATGCCGTAGAGGCCATCGGTATCTACCAATCCCTCGTCCCATACGCCGTTGAGGAAGGAGAACTGGCGGTTGACATCGCAGCTAAACCACACCGGCTCGCCGGCCGCCAGGCTGCGCTTGGCAGCTTCCTTCAGCTCGACCGCGCTGACGTTGAGGTACTCCTGCGGTGCACCGCCCAGGACATTGGTTTCATCGGCGCTGCTGAATACGCGATGCTTGGGGTTGGTGGAGCGGGGGTCATCGGCCAGCACCACGTACTCGTCCAAGTTTGGCAGGTACTTATCGGCAAACTCGCGCGGGGTGGAGTGCAGGCGCACGAATTGCTCGTCCTTGGTGCGATACGCCCAGGTAAATTCCTCCGGCGGGGTGCCCAGGTGGATGGCCAGGATCCGGTGGAAATCGGTGCGTGCCTGGGCGATGATGTTCTCGCGCGGGCCGTCCTGTGCGGCGGCGCGGCGTACCACGGTAGCAAGATCGCGGTTCATCTCTGCGGTATTTCCAGACGAGCGTACCTCCGGCATGACCTCGGCAGGCACGGCACCGTACTTGTCTACGAGGTTGCTAAAGAAGCACCACCAGCCGCCATCGGCGCCGGCGTGATCGAGTACCGCGGCCACGGTGCGCTCGTCCCAGCCAGCGCCCTTTTTATCCAGCAGCTGGTTGAGCACCAGGTTGGCGCGCTCTAGCTTGTCAAAATACTGCAGGTAGGTGAAGGAAAACTCGAAGTTATCTACATTGAGTTCCTTGGCCGCGCGGTGACGGAAGACGTTCAGCGCCGCGAACATCCAGCAGCGGCCCGAGCGCTTTTGGTCCGATACGCCCAAGCTATCTAGCTTGACCTCGGTGGTGGGGTAGAGGGCCGTAATACGGTCGCGGTCTAGGGCCGCCTTAGCCGCCCCGACATTGGTGATGGCGTTGCGGGCGATGCGCAGCCGGGAATCGGCCGCAGCCTCCTCGCGCAAGTGGGATAGGTATTCGTTGGTGAGCAAAGTCATAGTCTCGGTTTTAGCAGACCCGGGCCCACAGCGGCGCGGGCGGGTGGAGCTAGAGGAATGCCGCCAGCTTGCCGACGGCCCCCGGAGTCCCCACTTCCTCCGGCAACCACGGAACCTCGCGCACTGGTGTATCAGGCAGCTGGGTGCGCAGGAGCGCGAGTGCCTCATCCTCGGCGGCGCGCCGGGCGGCTAAGAACTCGCCTTGGCCGGCCGGGGTGCGTCGGTTAACCAGCATGGATCCCACCCGCACACCGTTGCTCTTAAGATCCGCATGGAACTCAGCAGATTCCAGTACGGGCAGGCGCTCGGCGGTGAGCACAATGTGGAATACGGTGCGCGGGGAGGTAAGCGCGGTGCGCAGCTGGGCAAAGCGCTCGCGGCGCTGGAAAAGCGTGGCGCGAATTTCCTGATTGCGCCGGTCCACCGGGTCATTATCTGCGCCGCTGCCGCTAGACATCCCGCGCACCAGCGAGCCGAATTTATCGGATTTCTCGCGCCGGGAGAGTAACCCATCGCTATAGGCAGCCATGATCTCCGGCAGGGCCATCAGCCGCGAAGTGTGCCCAGAGGGAGCGGTATCGAAGACGAGGTAGTCGAAGCTCGGCTCCCCCACTACGAGCGCCGCTATGCGTTCCAATAGCGCCGCCTCCTGCGTGCCGGGCGATTGCCGGGCTAGGTCGAGGTGCTTTTTCACCTCACCGTGCAGGTGTTCGGGCATAAAGCGGCGCATCGAGTTCCCTACCTGCGCTAGGTGTTGCTCGGTCGCGCGCGCAGGGTTGATCTCGATGGCGGACAGGGTAGGGGTGAGGCCTACGGGGGCGTCGCCAAGCGAGGTACCAAAAATATGCCCCAGGTTATGCGCCGGGTCCGTGGACACCAGGCAGACGCGGTGATTGCGGGACAGGCGCAGCGCGGTAGCGGTGGCCAGGGTAGTTTTACCCACCCCGCCCTTGCCGCCAAAGAACATGATGGGTGCGGTCTCTAACAACATTGAATATTCTCCAGCGGGGATTTATCCATTCCCATGCGGGTATGCCAGGCGTGGAAATCCTCATAGACCAACGGCAAAAGCTCCAGGGTGTAGTAGCTGGCGGGGTTGGGGATGCCGAGCGCCTCCGAGGCAACCAGCATCAAGAAGAGATCGTCTTCTTGCTGCTGGGCCTTGGCAAAGCTGGCGCGATACGGGGCCTGGTAGTACTCATTGAGCCCGGCCGCAAGTGCCTTAAGCTTGTCGAGCATGCTCGGGCAGCGGGGCGTCAAGGTCATCATCGGACCATTCCAGCGGGGTCTCCTTGCGGGCGCGGGAAATGGCGCCAACGGCTTCCACAATGACCCAGATGGCGGCGACCACGATGATGACGTCCATGCAGAATAGCAGCCAGTTCTGGCTGGTAAATAGGGACTTCAGCTGGAGTAGTGCGGCCCACAGTGACATGGCGGTAACGAAGATGAGCGGGATGACTACCGGCCACGTTCGGCGGCGCAGGTGGGTAAGGATGACCACCACGATGGCCAAGGAAAGGCCCGCCATGAGCTGGTTGGTGGTGCCGAATAGCGGCCAGATGGTCATACCGCCGGAGCCATCCGCACCGGCAGAGAAGGTCAGGCCGAAGGCCAAGCCCACCGCGATGACGGTGGCGGCCAAGGCCTTGATGCGCACGCCCATGAACTCGCCGAGTTCTTGTACCACAAGCCGCTGCAGGCGCACGCCCGAGTCCATGGTGGTAGCGGCAAAGAGCACGGCCATGGTGGCCAAGATGGTGCCGGAGAGGGAGGTGGGAATGCCCATGCCCTCGTTCATGAGCGCGCCGCCGCCTTGCACGAAAGCCTCCACGCCGCCGGCATTCCATTCGGAGTAAATCTCCTCCCACTGCTGCAGAGACTTAAAGCCCGCGGTGGTGGCGATGATGGTGCCTAGTGCGAGCAGACCCTCGCCCACGGCGCCGAAATAACCCACAAAGCGCACATCGGTTTCCTTATCCACCTGCTTGGACGAGGTGCCGGAGGCCACCACGCCGTGGAAGCCGGAGATAGCGCCGCAGGCGATGGTGACAAAAAGTAGCGGGAAGATGCCCGGGGTACCGTCCGGCACGTTATCGCGCAGCGCCGGTGCGGCCAGCGAAGGGCGGGTAATGAGGAAGGATCCGTACAAGATGGCCAGGCCCACAAAGAGCTGGAGGCCGTTGATGTAGTCGCGCGGCTGCAGCAACACCCACACCGGCAGCAGCGAAGCGATGAAGGCGTAGATGAATAACAAGATGATCCACACGCCGTTGGCGGGGATGCCCAGGACAGTATCTGGTAGGACCACAGGCACGCGGTCACCGATGATCATCAACGCGTAGAGCGCGACAACGCCCACGATGGAGACCAGCGGCAGGTTCCAGTTCAGGCGGTAGATGGCCTGGCCGATAAGCAGTGCGACGACGATGGCGCCCCACGTGGGGATTACGGCCGTAGGGGTGGAGACCAGCAGGTTCGAAATGACCACGGCGAAGGCCGCATTCACCATCAATAGCAGCAGGAAGATCACGATGAGGAAGAGGTTGCGGCCGCGCTTGCCAATGTAGCGCCCGGACAAAGTGCCGATGGACTGGCCCTTGTGGCGCTGCGACGCCCACAGCGCACCCAAATCGTGTATGCCGGCAAAGAAGACGGTGCCGAGTGTGACCCAGAGAAACGCCGGAACCCAGCCCCAGATGACGGCTACGGCCGGACCAATGATGGGGGCGGCGCCCGCCACGGACGTGAAGTGGTGGCCCCACAGGACGTATTTATTGGTGGGCACAAAGTCCACGCCGTCTTCCATGGTGTGGGCCGGGGTGGAGTAGTTCGGGGATAGCCGGAAAATGCCCTTTCCTAGGAACTTGGAATAGAGCAGATAGCCGGCGCCCATCATCGCAATGCCGATGATGGCGAGGACTAGAGAGTTCATGGTGTGCGTCTCCTCATGGGCAGGTGGGTGGCGTGTCTCACACGTGCGGATAGTATGCCATAACTCACATAGGTATTAGCCCGTGGGGGAGACCGGCGGGTGGATTTATATTTGGAAGGCGCAGGCGGCGCAGTACCTCATGCTGCCGGCAGGGAAAACAACAGCGCGGCCCCAGTTCCAGTGGAGGAACGAGGGCCGCGCGGTGGGTGCTTAAACCAGGTGGTGCTTACTTCTTATCGACGCCGATGTTGCCGTCCTTCTTCCACACCACAACCACTGCTGGGCGAGGGGTGGACTTGCCACCCTCTGGCCAGTGGGAGGTCTGCTTTTCAAAGGTAGCGTCATCGGTTTCACCTGGGTGCTGAACGTTAACCATCACGCGCTCATCAGTGACGATGGGGCCGCAGGTCTCGGCGCCTGCCGGAACGGTAAGGAAGCACTTGAGCTCGCCGCGGGTATCGCCTTCGGTGGTCACGGCGTAGAGGCCATCGTTGGACTCAAGGGCGTTGCCGTCGGTGGAGATCCATAGGTTGCCGTGGCTATCAAAGGCCAAGTTATCCGGACAGGAAATCGGGGATACCTTCTCCTTATCAAAGCCGCCGAAGTAGGTATTGGCCTCCTTCGGATCACCACAGACCAAGAAGAGGTTCCAGGTGAACTTCTCGCCAGCATGGTCATCTTCAATCTCCATGACCAAGCCGTTCTTGTTCTCCTTGATAGGAGCCCACTCCATCGGCTCTTCCTTGTTCTTCTTGGCGTTCTCTCCGGTAGCGCCGCGGTATTTATTGTTGGTCAGGGCGACGTAGACCTTCTCGGAGTCTGGGTGAACCTCCATATCCTCAGGACGGTCCATCTTGGTGGCGCCCACCTTATCGGCGGCCTCACGGGTGTAGACGGCAACCTCTTCGGCAGACATGCCATCAACGTGGGACTCGAACTTGTTGTTCTCCGTATCGGAGGTCAGCAGCTTGATCCATTCGCCCTTGCCGTCAAAGGCACCATCCTCTGGCAGCACGCCGGAGCCGTCAATCTCGTCCTCTGGGGAGTTGCCCTCTACCTTGGCCACGTACAGGGTGCCGTGGTCCAAGATGGTGAGGTTGTGCTCGATGTCGCCTTCTTTGTACTTCTTGGTGGAGATGAACTTGTAGATGTACTCGAAGCGAGAGTCATCGCCGGAGTAGCACACGACGGTGCCATCGGATGCGATGTGGATGTTGCCGGCCTCGTGCTTGAAACGACCCAGCGCGGTGTGCTTGACCGGGGTGGACTTCGGGTCCAGCGGGTTGATTTCTACGATCCAGCCAAAGCGGTTCGGCTCGTTCGGCTCCTTGGAGACGTCGAAGCGCTTATCAAAGCGCTCCCACTTGCGCTGGGACTCGCCGTCTTCCATACCGAAGCGCTCCAGGGACTCCTGCGCCTTCTTGTCATCCAGCTTGGCGTGGGCGAAGTACTGGTCAAAGTTCTCTTCGCCAGAGAGCATGGTATTCCACGGAGTGATGCCGCCGGAGCAGTTATTCAGGGTGCCCTTGACCTTCTTGCCGGTCTTATCGGCGGAGGTCTTGACGTAATCGGAGCCGGCAGCTGGGCCCACCAGGGTGAATTCGGTGGTGGCGGTGATGCGGCGGTTGAGAGGGCCGAACTCGCGCTTGAGCTCGCCGGTCTTGCCAACCTTAGATACCTCCACGATGGAGTGGCCGTGGCCAGCCCAGCCGATCTTGGCTTGCTCCTCGGTGGGGTTATCCGCATCGTAGTTGGGGAACATCTGCGGCTCGGTGGTGTACTCGTGGGAGCAGACGTAGATAAGGCGGTTGTCATCGTCCGGGTGCTCAATAAGGCCCGCAAAGTCATTGTTGAAGCCGAACTGCTTCTCAGCTGCCTCGGCGGTCTGGTTCTTGTCATCGAATTCCGGTGCGTCCTCAAACAGCGGGTCGCCCCAGGCAATGAGGACGGACTGCTCGTAGCCATCCGGGATGACCACTTCGTCCTTCTCATTTGGCTGTACTGGGTCGAACTTCATGCCCTCTGCGGAGGTGAGCTCAACGTTCGCCTCAGAGGTTTTGCCGCCCTTGCCCTCGGAGGAAGAAGCCTCATTAGACGCATCATCCGGATTGGAGCAGGCCGCCAAAGCGGCGCCGCCGCCAACGGTTACGACGGACAGGCTGCCCGCACGCAGCGCGGTACGGCGGGAGAACTGGTCAGCAAAGTACGGGTTATTGGACTTGTTCTCGCACTCGCCAAAGCAAGCATTACCGCACTTGTAGGTGCAGGTCAGGCTGGAACGAGAGGAGGCAAAGAGACTAGAGAGAAGGTTGCGGCCTTTAAGCGCCATTATTACTGCTCCAAATGGGTTGAAAATATTGTTTAGACACGGGGGCAGCCATATATATAAGGAGATCTCAGTAACTGTGCGTTGGCGCGGAGGTGACGGTGAAGTGAATTATGCGTAAATCTTTTCCGGGGTGAGGGTGGCGTGGGCTAAATCGCGTGCTGCGGTGGGGATCGACTACCCTAGGCTAACGTGAGCGAGCAGAAGAATAATGAAGTAAACGATGTCCCTGAGCAGCTGCGCATCCGCCGCGAGAAGCGCGATCGCCTGCTGGAATCCGGCGTAGAGGCCTACCCGGTCACCGTTGAGCGCACCATCTCTTTGAAGGATTTGCGCCACGATTTCCGCGTAGTGGCCGAGGGCGAAGAGCCGGGCACGGAAGAAGGCGTGACCTACCTGGCCCCAGGCGAGGAAACCGAGGTAACCCACGCCATTGCCGGCCGCCTTATCTTTATGCGCAATACCGGCAAGCTGTGCTTTGCCACCCTGCAGGATGGCGATGGCACCCAGGTGCAGGCCATGCTTTCCCTAGCGGAGGTGGGCAAGGAGCGCCTCGACGCGTGGAAGTCCGATGTTGACTTGGGCGATTTCATCTCCGTGCGCGGCCGCGTAATTTCCTCCCGCCGCGGCGAGCTGTCCATCATGGTCTCAGAGTGGACCATGGCCGCTAAGTCCCTGCGCCCGCTGCCGGTGTCCTTTGCCGATATGGCAGAAGATACCCGTGTGCGCCAGCGCTATAACGACCTCATTATCCGCGAAGAAGCCCGCAAGAACGCCATGATCCGCGTGAAGGTCATGCGCGCGCTGCGAAACTACCTGGAAAGCCAGGACTTCGTTGAAATCGAGACCCCGATGCTGCAGACCCTGCACGGTGGCGCGGCCGCTCGCCCGTTTATCACCCACTCCAATGCGCTGGATATTGAACTCTACCTGCGCATTGCGCCGGAGCTGTACTTGAAGCGTGCCGTCGTCGGCGGCATTGACCGCGTCTTCGAAATCAACCGTAACTTCCGCAATGAGGGCGTGGACCGCTCTCACTCGCCGGAGTTCGCCATGCTCGAGACCTACGCTGCATGGGGCGACTACGACGATTGTGCCCGCATGACGCGCGAGTCCATCCAGGCCGTAGCGCGCGACGTCTTTGGCTCGACCACCGTCACCCTGGCGGATGGCACCGAGTTCGATTTCGGCGGCGAAGAGTGGCCCGAAATCGAGATGTACCCCTCCCTCAATGAGGCCCTACAGCGCAAGTTCCCGGGCCAGCCGGAGGTCACCATCGATACCGACGTTGAAACGCTTAAGGGCATTGCCGACGTCATCGGCCTTGACGTCCCCAAGGACGGCGGCTGGGGCCACGGCAAGCTGGTGGAGGAAATCTGGGAGGTCCTGTGCGAGGACCAGCTGGAAGGCCCCATCTTTGTCAAGAACTTCCCGGTTGAGACCTCCCCGCTGACCCGTCAGCACCGTTCCAAGCCGGGCGTGACCGAGAAGTGGGATCTCTACGTCCGCGGCTTCGAGCTGGCAACCGGCTACTCCGAGCTGGTGGACCCGGTTATCCAGCGCGAGCGCTTTGAGGATCAGGCCCGCCTGGCCGCCGGTGGCGATGACGAGGCCATGGTGCTGGATGAAGACTTCCTTGCCGCAATGGAGCAGGGCATGCCTCCTACAGCTGGCACCGGCATGGGCATGGACCGCCTGTTGATGGCCCTGACCGGCTTGGGCATCCGCGAAACCGTGCTTTTCCCGCTGGTTAAGCCGGAACAGAAGTAGCCGCCCAGCGGCCCATCTTTAGCCGTCAGCTCACGTGGCTGGCGGCTTTTGCCGTGCCTGGGCTAGTGCGAAAGTGGCCCGGCGGAGGTATCGCCACGCAGGCGCTTAATAATGTTCTCGGCCGAAATCAGACACATCGGCACGCCCACGCCCGGCACGGTGGTGGCTCCTGCGTAGTAGAGTCCATCGACCTTGCGCGAGGCATTGCGCCCGCGCAAAAACGCCGATTGCCGCAGCGTGTGCGCGGGCCCGATAGAACCGGCCGACCAAGCATGGTAGCGCTCGGCAAAATCGGCAGGGCCGAGCGTGCGCTTGACGACGACCCTGTCTACCAAATCCGGCACCCCAGTCGTGGCTGCAATGTGGTTAAGGGCGGCGTCGGCAATCGCGGCAACGCGCTCGGATTCCTCTGCGTGGTAGGCATTGCCGAACCCGGGCGCCTCCGCGGCCGGCACCGGCACCAGAATGAACAGGTTTTCGTGGCCCGCGGGCGCTACGTTCGGGTCGGTGGCTGAGGTCTTGGACACGTAGATGGACTCCGAGGAACCCAACGGCCGGGAAGGCTCCGGACCGGAATAGACGGCGCGGAAATCCGGATCCCAATCCTGGCTAAAAAGCAGCGTATGGTGTGCTAGTTCTGGCAGCTCGCCCTTCACCCCGGCCAAAACGAGCACGGTGCCCAGGCCCGGATTGCGCCGACCCCAGTAGCGCTCTGGGTAGGTGCGCAGCTGGGGCGGCAAAAGCTGGGTCTCGGTGTGGTGCAAGTCCGCCGCCGAGACCACGATATCGGCGTGGATAGCGCCCTTATTCGTGCGCACGCCCGTGACCTGCCGGTTGGCAACCTTAATGGAGGTCACCTCCTCGCCTAAGCGGAAAGTGGCGCCAAACTTCCGTGCCTGCCGGTAGATGGCCTGGACCACGGCGGCGAAGCCACCCTGCGGGTAGCGCACGCCCTCCACCAGGTCGGTGTGGCTCATCAAAGAATACAGTGCCGGTGCGGCGGCCGGCTTGGAGGACAAAAAGACCGCCGGATAACTTAAGATTTGGCGCAGGCGGGCATCAGAAAACGTTTGGCCCACGTACTGCTTTAGGTTTACCGTCAGCAGAGCAATGAGGCGCGAAATCCGGGTGCGGATATCGCGGTGCACCAGGTTCAGCGGCGCGGAGAAGGTGGTGTAAAGGAAGTGTTTAAGCGCCATCTCATAGGTATCGCTGGCCTGCGCTAAGTACGCGCGGACTTTCTCTCCCGCG
Organism: Corynebacterium sp. CTNIH16; assembly: GCF_032821655.1. Taxonomy (NCBI): domain Bacteria; kingdom Bacillati; phylum Actinomycetota; class Actinomycetes; order Mycobacteriales; family Corynebacteriaceae; genus Corynebacterium; species Corynebacterium sp. CTNIH16. The sequence continues at coordinate 71,349 of NZ_JAVBIG010000006.1, forward strand.
CCGGGCTCCAGTGACTCGAAAAGCGCGGTGACTTCCTCGATCCCGGAGCGCACGTCCACCGGCGCATCGCCATGAAAAACGCGGTAGGCAGGGGAGAGATCCACTAGATCCAACTCTGCCTCGGTGGAGGTGCCACACAGCGCAAAGAAGTGATCGAAAGCCTCGGGCATGAGGTACCACGACGGGCCGGTATCCCAGCGAAAGCCGGCCTCCGCAAAGCTGCCGGCGCGCCCGCCTACCTCATCCAGCGAGTCCACGACGGTGACCTCGTAGCCCTCGCGGCCGAGCAAAGCGGCGGTGGCGAGGCCGGCGATGCCGGCTCCAATAACAACGGCGTGCATGTTGTTCTCCTTAATCTCCGGCTAGGGGCGGGGTCAGGTTGATGTGGCCGCGACGGCGCACCGCGCGGGCCGCGAGCCAAGCCTTGGTGTGGTTCGGCACGGATACTCGCGTGGTGGCAAGTGCCGTAGCCGGAGTGGCGGCGAGGCGATTGGTGAGCTCAGCAAAGATATCCGCCGCCGCGCTCACACCGACCCGCGCGGAAGCCGGGAGTACGTCGATGGTGAGCGCGGCGGTGGCGAGCTCCTGGCGGATCTCTGCGATGAGCGCGGACTTGGTGGCCTCATCAATCCGTCCCGATGGGGCCTGCTGAAAATAGGTTCGGCCCAAAGTGGAGCTATCCTCACCCAGGTCACGCAGGAAATTAATCTTTTGAAAGGCTGACCCTAGAGCGCGGGCACCGCGCTCCATCGCGGCGCGGTCGGCGGGGGAGACGTCCTCTTCGGCCAAGAAAATTTGCAGGCACAATAACCCAATGACCTCCGCTGAGCCGTAGATATAGTCCTGCAATTCCGATGGGGAGTACTCGCGCTGGGTGAGATCCGCACGCATGGAGTTAAAGAAGGCAGCAAGGTATTCGCGGTGGAAGCCGCAGCGGCGAGCAGTGATGGCATAAGCGTGCACTATCGGGTCAGTGTGCAGTCGTCGTTGCGGAGCGGCCAAGATGGTCTGTTCGTAGGCGTCCAGCGCGGCGGCGGGGTCGGTGTGGGCTTGCGCTGCGGCGCCGTCGACAAGCTCGTCTGCAATGCGCACCACAGCGTATAGATGGCGGATATCGGCGCGCACCCGCCCGCGCAGAAGCCGCGTGGCCAGGGAGAAGCTGGTGGAGTACTGCCCCATAACCTGCGCGGCCGCGCGGGAGGCCGCTTGGTCATAGCGAGTCAACATATCTGTCAACGTAGCATGCAGCCTGTTAGCGGTTCGTGGCCCGTGGCTGCCCCTCGGCAAAGCCGGCGGCGGACTGCACGCCCACGGTGGCGCGCTCGCGGAAGGCGGCCAGGGAATCGGCACCGGCGTAGGTACACGAGGAACGCACGCCAGAGACAATCCGGTCCACCAGGTGCTCCACGCCGCCGTGCTCGGGGTCGAGGTAGATGCGAGAGGTAGAAATGCCCTCTTCGAACATCTCGCGGCGGGCACGCTCAAAGGCCTCGGTATCGGAATTGCGGCCGCGCACCGCCCGGCGCGACGCCATACCGAAGGATTCTTTATAAAAGGCGCCGTCGGCATCCTTGTGCAGGTCACCTGGGGATTCAAAGGTGCCGGCGAACCAGGAGCCGATCATTACATTGGAGGCACCTGCGGCAAGTGCGAGGGCGACATCGCGCGGGTCGCGCACGCCGCCGTCGGCCCAGACGTGGGCGCCTACCTCGCGGGCGGCCGCAGCACACTCTAGGACGGCTGAGAACTGCGGGCGGCCCACGCCAGTCTGCATGCGGGTGGTGCACATCGCGCCCGGGCCCACACCGACCTTGATAATGTCCGCGCCGGCCGCGGCCAGCTCGCGCACGCCCTCGGCCGTGACGATATTGCCGGCAGCGATGGGAAGCCCCAGTTCCAGCGCCTTGACCTTGCGCAGCGCGGTAAGCATGCTTTCCTGGTGGCCGTGTGCGGTATCGATGACCAGGACGTCAGCACCGGCCTCCGCCAGGGCGCGGGCGCGGCCTTCCACATCACCGTTGATGCCCACCGCAGCACCGATGTGCAAGCGGCCTTGCTTGTCGACGCCCGGCCGGTACATCTTCGCCCTCACCGCACCCTTCCTCGTGAGGATTCCGGCCAAGGTGCCATCCGGGTTGACCACTGGCGCCAGCTTGCGGGAGGTTTTGCGCAGCTTGGTAAAAGCCTCCTGTGGGTCAATGCCCACCGGCAGCGTGACCAAGTCGGTGGTCATCAATTGACCGACAGCGGTGAAGTTATCCTGCCCACGCAGGTCCTTCGGGGTGATGATGCCGATGGGCATGTCCCCCTCGACCACGATGGCGGCACCATGGGCGCGCTTGTGCAAAAGGTTGCTGGTATAGCCCACGGTGTGGTGCGGCTTGACGGTAATTGGGGTGTCATAGACCAAGTCCGCCGCCTTCACAGAGGCGATGGTCTCTGCGGCCGCTTCTAAGGAGAGGTCCTGCGGCAGGATGGTCAGCCCGCCGCGCCGGGCGATGGTCTCGGCCATGCGGCGCCCGGCCACGGCGGTCATATTGGCCACGATGAGCGGAATGGTATTACCGGTGCCGTCCTCAGTGGTGAGGTCTACCGACTGGCGCGAGCCCACCTCGGAGTGGCTCGGGACCATAAATACGTCGGAGTAGGTCAATTCGTACGGCGGATGGGAATCGTTGAGAAAACGCACTGGGGTGTACCTCGCTTTAGGCTCGGGTGGCGCGGTCTCACCGCGCGGATGAAGACACTAAAACTATACTCCTCGACTTTCCCCGCACCCGCGGCCTCAGTATCCTGTCTGGGTGTCTCAGAAACCAGATCCCCGCATTTCCGCAGAGGTAAAAATCAACCTCACCATCCTCGTCCTCGGCGCGATGGTGATGATCTTGAACGAGACCGCCCTGTCGGTGGCGCTGCCCACCATCATGGCGGACTTCGGCATCCCCGCGACCTCTGCCCAGTGGCTGCTTACCGGTTTCCTCCTCACCATGGGCGTGGTCATCCCGACCACCGGCTTTCTCATGGATAAGTTCACCACCCGGCAGATCTTCTTGGCATCGTCGGGCGTATTTCTTGCCGGTACGGTGCTGGCGGGGCTTGCCCCGGCCTTCGGCGTGCTGCTGGTGGGGCGCGTATTCCAGGCGGCTGGCACCGCCTTGATGATCCCTACACTGATGACGGTGGCGATGACCCTCGTCCCTCCGCAGCGCCGCGGCAGCGTGATGGGCATTATCTCCGTGGTGATCTCCGTGGCTCCGGCGCTCGGGCCCACTGTAGGTGGCTTCGTGTTGAGCATGTCTAGCTGGCACGTCATCTTCTGGACCATGGTGCCGCTGCTCGGCCTCATCTGCGCCGCCGGCTATTTCCGCCTAGTCAACGTGGGAGATAAGCGTGATACCCCGCTGGATTTCCCGTCCGTCGTCCTGTCCGTCATTGCCTTTGGCGGGTTGGTCTACGCCGTATCGTCCCTGGAAAACATGCTGGAGGGCGAAGGCCTGGTAGACATCGTCGTTCTCATCGTTGGTCTCGTGGCTTTGGCGCTTTTCACCCGCCGCCAGCTGCGCCTGGCAAAAGACAATCGCGCTCTTTTGGACATGCGCCCGTTTACGGTTCCCAACTTCACCGTAGCGGTACTGGGCATGCTGCTCATGTTTGGGCTATTGCTCGGCGTGGTCAATATCCTGCCCATCTACCTGCAGACCTCCCTGGCGGTAAGCTCGCTGGTAACCGGGCTCGTCGTCATGCCTGGCGGCTTGCTCCAAGGCGGCATCTCGCCGATGGTTGGCCGCCTCTATGACGTCCACGGGCCCCGCCCGCTCATGATCCCAGGCGCCCTCCTCCTCGCCGCGGGCACGTGGCTGATGACCTTGCTCAACGAGGACAGTGCGGTATGGATGGTCATTGGCATGCACATCCTCTTTGCGCTGGGCATCGCGCTTATGATGACGCCGCTGATGACGACGTCCCTGGCCTCCCTGCCAGACGAGCTCTACTCGCACGGCTCCGCCATCCTCAATACCCTGCAGCAGCTGGCGGGCGCGGCCGGCACTGCCTTCCTGATGACGTTCCTGACCCGTGGCACCAAGTCCGGTGCGGTCCAAGGTATGAACGAGGCAGCCGCGACGGCTCACGGGGCGCACTGGGCCTTCCTTTTTGCCGGCGTGCTTTCGCTGGTGGTCGTTGTGCTCGCTCCGTTCCTCAAGCGCGTGCCCTCCGCGGAATAGGCACAAGGACAAAATAAAGGCCCGCACCAGCGGGCCTTTAACTTTCGGGCGCGAGTTAAGAGGCGCACAGCGGCAGGTTCAGCCGCTCCTCTTCAGCCTTATCGCCCCACACCAGGAATGCGGACTGGGTGCCTTCCACGGCCATCACGTAGGTCGGAACATCCGCGGTGGTCTCAAAGCTTTGGATAGTGCACTGATCATTGGAAAGCTCGACCGGTTCGGCGTCGGGAAGCATGGCATCGCGCTCCTCCACGCTGGGGTAGTAGGTCACGATGTAGTTGAACCCATCGCCCACGCAGGAAATCTTGGCCTCCTGGCCAGGCTCCGGCTCGCGCGAGGAGCACTTAGCCCCATCGAAGCCGTCCTGGCCGCTGCGGGAGCCCACCAAGTCCGGATACGCATCCGCGAGGTTTTGCTCCTTATCATTCCAGCTGGGGTGGGACAGGAAGAACCACAGCGCGGCCGCAGCAGCAATCGCGGCCACCGCCAGCACCGTGATGAGCGCAATGAGCCCGCCCTTGCCCTTCTTCTTCGGGGCGGGTGCCATGGGTTGGGCCATCGGTTGCGGCTGCGGTTGTTGCGGCGGGGCGAACTGCTGCTGAGGGCGCGGCTCTGGCTCCTGCACGCGCGGAATCTGCGCGGTATCGAATTCGCGCTGCGGGCGCAGTTGAGCCACCACATCCTTGGCGCTCTCCGCCGTGCCAGTAGGCTTGTATTCTGGGCATTTGCGGGCAACGAGCTCTTCAAACGCCGCCACTGCATCGCCGTGCTCTTCGCCGGACGGACCGGCCGCAGCCAGCACCGAAACCTGGCGTTGCTTATCGACGCCCACCCGGGCCTCCCTTAGCCCATGCACCGCAAAATCAGCCCGATTACGCGACACTAAGAAGTCCACCGCACCCGCCAGCGGACCAAAGACGTCGGCAGCCTCCTCGCGGCTGAGCTTACTGGGCAGCTCAGAAAGCTGGGTTCCGGAAGCCCCTTCGCGCACGATGAATTCCTGCCCGTCCGCGGTGGTGCCCGTGCCCACCAGCGGCGCGATGGCTGGGTGGCGCAACCCATGCAGTGCCGTGGACTTGTCCACTACGCCGGTAATTTCTGGCGCGAAGATTTCCACGCTTAGCTGCTGGTGCGTGGTTCCATCTTCGACCGCAAAGAGGATAGACGATGGAGCCTCATCCAACACGGCCAATTCGTGCAGGTTGTGCTGGGTGGCAAAGAACTCAGGAAGCTGGGGCACGGTCGCGACGTCCTTTAATAGTGGGGAGGAGCAGGGAACGATAAAACGATTCTAGATTACATGCCCATGCCCCTGTTCGCTACCGGCGTACACCCGTGTGAGCTGCGCATATGGTGGATTCTGGCGGTATTGCGGGCATCTGGGAACAAAACCGGAAATTATCGGCGGACTGCCGCGTTAGAGTGGGTATCACATTAGAAGCGAAAGTATAGGGGAATCATGTTCGAGAGGTTTACCGATCGTGCTCGCCGCGTCATCGTTTTGGCGCAGGAAGAAGCACGCATGCTTAACCACAATTACATCGGCACCGAGCACATCCTGCTCGGCCTTATCCATGAGGGTGAAGGCGTAGCCGCCAAGGCGCTGGAATCCATGGGTATCTCCCTGGAGGATGTCCGCCGCGAGGTCGAGGAAATCATCGGCCAGGGCAGCCAGCCACACACCGGTCACATCCCCTTTACCCCACGCGCCAAGAAGGTCTTGGAGCTTTCCCTGCGCGAAGGCTTGCAGATGGGACACAAGTACATCGGTACTGAGTTCTTGCTATTGGGTCTCATTCGCGAGGGCGACGGCGTTGCCGCCCAGGTGCTGACCAAGCTCGGCGCCGACCTGCCGCGCGTGCGCCAGCAGGTTATCCAGCTGCTGTCCGGTTATGAGGGCGGCCAGCAGGAGGGTGGTTCCTCCAACGGCCAGGGCTCCGGTCCGGTCGGCGCGGGTGCTGGTGCCGGCTCGGGCGGCCGTGGTGGCTCCGGCGGTTCCGGCGAGCGTTCCAATTCCCTGGTGCTCGACCAGTTCGGCCGCAACCTCACCCAGGCCGCTAAGGACGGCAAGCTCGATCCGGTCGTTGGCCGTGAGTCCGAGGTAGAGCGCATCATGCAGGTGCTGTCTCGCCGCACGAAGAATAACCCGGTCCTCATCGGTGAGCCGGGCGTTGGTAAGACCGCCGTCGTCGAGGGCTTGGCGCTCGACATCGTCAATGGCAAGGTTCCGGAGACCCTTAAGGACAAGCAGCTTTACTCGCTCGACTTGGGCTCCCTGGTTGCTGGCTCCCGTTACCGCGGTGACTTTGAAGAACGCCTGAAGAAGGTGCTCAAGGAGATTAACCAGCGCGGCGACATCATCTTGTTCATCGATGAGATCCACACCCTGGTTGGTGCTGGTGCTGCCGAAGGCGCCATCGATGCCGCCTCGCTGCTCAAACCGAAGCTGGCTCGTGGCGAGCTGCAGACCATCGGTGCTACTACCTTGGATGAGTACCGCAAGCACATCGAGAAGGATGCCGCCCTGGAGCGCCGCTTCCAGCCAGTCAAGGTGGACGAGCCTTCCCTGGATGACACCTTCCTGATCCTGAAGGGCCTGCGCGATAAGTACGAGGCGCACCACCGCGTTTCCTATACGGACGAAGCGCTGCACGCTGCAGCTTCCCTCTCGGATCGCTATATCAATGACCGTTTCTTGCCAGATAAGGCCGTTGATCTCCTCGATGAGGCTGGCGCTCGTATGCGCATCAAGCGCATGACCGCGCCGAAGGGCCTGCGTGAGGTCGATGACCGCATCGCTGAGGTCCGCAAGGAAAAGGAAGCGGCCATCGATGCCCAGGACTTTGAGAAGGCAGCCGGCCTGCGCGATAAGGAGCGCAAGCTGGGCGAGGAGCGCGCGGAAAAGGAAAAGCAATGGCGCTCCGGCGACCTTGAGGAAATCGCGGAGGTAGGCGAGGATCAGATCGCCGAGGTTCTGGCGCACTGGACCGGCATCCCTGTACTAAAGCTGACGGAGAAGGAATCCAACCGTCTGCTCAACATGGAAGAGGAGCTACACAAACGCATCATTGGCCAAGACGAGGCGGTCAAGTCCGTCTCCCGCGCCATCCGCCGCACCCGTGCAGGTCTCAAGGATCCGCGCCGTCCATCCGGCTCTTTCATCTTCGCCGGCCCGTCCGGTGTGGGTAAGACCGAGCTGTCGAAGTCCCTGGCTAACTTCCTCTTCGGTTCGGATGATGACCTCATCCAGATCGACATGGGTGAGTTCCACGATCGCTTCACCGCTTCCCGCCTCTTCGGTGCCCCTCCGGGATACGTTGGCTACGAAGAGGGTGGCCAGCTGACCGAGAAGGTTCGCCGCAAGCCGTTCTCTGTCGTGCTTTTCGATGAGATCGAGAAGGCCCACAAGGAGATTTACAACACCCTCCTGCAGGTGCTGGAAGATGGCCGCCTTACTGACGGCCAGGGGCGTGTCGTCGACTTCAAGAACACCGTACTTATCTTCACCTCGAACCTGGGCACGCAGGACATCTCGAAACCGGTGGGCTTGGGCTTTACCGGCTCCTCCGAGAATGATGCGGATGCTCAGTACGATCGGATGAAGCAGAAGGTCAACGACGAGCTGAAGAAGCACTTCCGCCCAGAGTTCTTGAACCGTATCGATGACATCGTCGTCTTCCACCAGCTCACCCAGGAGCAGATTGTGGAGATGGTCGAGCTACTCATCGGCCGCGTGGCCAAGCAGCTGGATGAGCGCGATATGGGCATCGAGCTCACGCAGAAGGCCAAGGACCTGCTGGCTAAGCGCGGCTTCGACCCAGTATTGGGTGCTCGTCCGCTGCGCCGCACCATTCAGCGCGAGATTGAGGATCAGCTCTCCGAGAAGATCCTCTTCGGCGAAATCGGCGCCGGTGAGATCATCACCGTCGACGTCGAGGGCTGGGACGGCGAGTCCAAGGACAACACGGGCGCGAAGTTCACCTTCAGTCCACGTCCGAAGCCTCTGCCGGAGGACACTGAGGAGCCACAGCTTGACGACGCCGAGGTGCGCGACAACGACGCCGACTCCACCGATGCCGACGAGCCCGACACCATCACCCCGGACGTTCCGGGCGATGGCGGCTCCACCGCCGCCGGAACCGACCTAGAGTCCGGCTCCGGTTCCGACTCCGATGACGACGGTCACAACCCGCCGCCAGCAGGCGCCGGCCAGCCGATGTAAACAGGAACACGAGTAAAGACCACCCAGCATCTCGCTTTCTGCGAGGCTGGGTGGTCTTGCGTTGTGTGCGGTTTGGAGCTTCTGGACGTCGCCTAGCCCGCACAATTCGACGGCGCCGGTTTCCCGTCGAAGCGGTCAAAAAGATACTTCAAGCCCACTGGGAAATTAACGTATAGCGGCAACGCGTGATCGGCGCCGGCGCCCGGAATCGTTGCGGTACCAGGCGCGGCCATGAAGTCCACGGTCCCGCCCATCTGACAGTACGCCCCTGCTGTAGACCGAACTTGCTCGTGCGGGATGAGGTCATCGTGCGGCGAGCTGGCGATCATCGCTGGGCCCCTGAGCGGGTGCTTGCCCTGATTCTGCCGCAGCAAGGTTTCCTTGATGACAGGCTTGCGCTCTACGAGCTCGGATAGCGATTCCCCGGTACGGGTGAGTTGGCGGGTATTGCTAAAGCCCCACATGAGGATGGAGTCACCCGTGCAGCTGGTGGCTGCCGAACGCAGGAAATCAATGCCGCGTGGATTGAGCTCTTCTAGGACCGCATCGCGGAACTTGGGGTCGCGCTCAGCAAAGCCGTTGATGGCGTAGCCCAGCACATGGACGATGGAGGAGCCGTCGATGGCCTTCATCACCTTTGGTAGGTCGGCCGGAGGGGCGCCGGAGTAGGTACCGGCCACGTTCAGCTCGGGTGCATAAGAATCGGCGAATTCCGCGGCGGCCAGCGAGGCTCCGCCGCCCTGCGAGTAGCCCGCAAAGCCAATAGGGGCGTCCTTTGGAGCGTGGGCCAGTTCTAGGCCGGAGCGGGCGGCATCGAGCATGGCGTGCGCTTCTTCAATGTGATTGACGTAGGTGTGGTGCCCTGGCATGCCAAGGCCGATGAGGTCTGCCACGATGACTCGGGCACCATGCTGGAGTGCACCCATGTAGAAGCCGTACTCGTAGTTCGCGTTGATGGTGGGGGAGCCGACCTTGCTCAGCCCTACCGAACCCAAGCCCATGCCGGCACGCGACGGCGCGCACTGGTCGCCTGCGCCGCGGGTACCAGGCGCGAAGATGATGGTGGGCCGCTCGCCTTTGCCGTGCCACGGTGTATTCGGCTCGTATAAGGTTGCCGAGGCCTGAATCGGCCGACCATCATCCGTGGTGGTGTCATACGTGAATACCTGCCCGCGGCCGACGCCATCGAGCGCGTGCGGCGAAGGCCGGGTCGAGGTTACTGCCGCATTCGCGGCCGGCGGTAGGAGGAGCGACCCGAGGATTAGTGAACAAATTGTGAGGAGTCTCATACAAATCTTTTCCATGTCCAAAACCTACTGCGTAGTAGGAACGGTGGAAGTGAAATTGCTAAAATAAATGCTTATGGGACTTCAGTATCGTTCAAGAAAAAAGACCGGCAAGAATAGCTGGATCAACGTCTCCGGATCCGGTGCGTCGATGTCTACCAAGGTAGGGCCGGTCACCTTTAATTCCCGCGGCGGCATGTGGGTGAACCTGCCGGGCGGATTCAATTTCCGCGGCCGCTGGCGTTAACCAGAACACACGCCCTGGATCGCGACCTGCGATTATAGCCGGCCATTATTAACCCTCTAAATGGGTAGGTGGAACAGGCCGGCGTCGTTTTGCTCGGCGAGGCCGTCGGCAAGCAGCGAAGCCAACGCCCGGGAACGCTGTGCCGCATCGGGCCAGACCACGTCAATCTCGGACTGCGGTACCGGTCGCTCCGCCGCGCGCAGCACGTCCAGAATCTTGCCGCGCACCTGCCGGTCCGTGCCGACGAATTTTTGCACGCGCTTTTTCGCCCGTGCCTGCTCCTCTGCACTGGGCTGCGGCCGGCCAGCGAGCTGCCACGCACAGCTTGCGCGCAGCGGGCACTGCTCGCAGGAAGGATTCTTCGCCGTGCACACCAGCGCTCCCAATTCCATGAGTGCGGCCGAAAAACGCGGCCCATTCTCGGCCGGCAACAGCTCCGCCACGGCCGCTAATTCCCGCTTCGACGGTTGCGGCGCCAAGAACCTCCCGTCCTCCGCGCGCGCATACACCCGGCGCACATTGGTATCGACCACCGGCACGTTTATCCCAAAGTGGAAGCACGCCACGGCGCGCGCGGTGTAGTCACCGATGCCCGGCAGGCGCAGCAGCTTATCGACGTCCGCCGGCACTTCACCCTCGCCAATGGCCGCCGCGCACTCCCACAGGCGCAGCGCACGCCGCGGATAGCCCAGCTTGCCCCAGGCGCGCAGTACCTCCGCCCGGGTGGCCTGGGCAAAGTCCGCCGGGGTGGGCCAGCGCCGCATCCATTCCTCCCACACCGGAGCCACGCGCGCGACCGGGGTTTGCTGGCTCATGACCTCGCTGAGCAGCACACCCCACGCGCTCGTGCCAGGCCGGCGCCACGGCAGGTCGCGTTCATTGGCATCGAACCAGGAAAGAAGAGCTTGCGAATCCATCGTGGGAGATAGTCTAGGGCATTAGAATGTGGCCTATGCCTTTACGTAATGTTGCCCACGAACCGCAGGCCGTATGGGAGGCCCTTAAGGCGGGAAATCAGCGCGTGCTGGACGGCGAGACCGTCGACGTGCGCGAGATTTATAACCGAGAGGGCCTGACCCATGGTCAGGATCCCCGTGTGGTGGTCATTTCCTGTTCCGATTCCCGCGCCCCTATCGAGCACGTTTTTAATATCGGCTTCGGCGATGCCTTTGTCATCCGCACCGCGGGCCACATTCTTGACGACGCCGTTCTGGCCTCCCTCGACTACGCCCTCGCCGCCCTCAAACCCAACCTGCTGGTGGTCCTCGGCCATCAATCTTGTGGCGCGGTGGGCGCGGCTACCGGTTTCGTGGCCGGCGGCGATCTACCCACCGGCTTGCAGCGACCCATTATCGAGAAAGTCGCTGCCTCCGCGCTGGTGGCAGGTCCTAAGGCCACGACTGACGACGTCGAACGGGAACACACCCGCCAGACCGTCGCCCAACTGGTGGCCAGCGTGCCCAACGTGCGCCGCCTATTGGACGAGGGCGCCTTGGGCGTTATTGGCGCGCGCTACCTGCTGGAGGACTCCAGCGTGGAAACCCTGCAGACCTTCGGGGTGGAATAACCCAGCCTGACACGCGGCGCCGGCTTAGCGTACCGGCCCGCACCCACCGCTTAAAATTGACAGCGTGACGCAGAAAAAGCCCCTACCTGAAGAGATCTACAAGCGCCGCCGCGTGGCGGCGCTCATCATCGTGCTCGTGTTGGCCGTGGTGCTGATCTGGGCGGCCGTGGCCGCTTTCGGGGGCAGCAGCGATGAGTCGGCCGATACCGCCGCCCCTGCGCCCACGCCGGAGCAGACCTCGTCTTCCGCCGCCCCAGAGACCTCCGAGGCTGCCTCGGAGACGGCTGCAGAGGCCGCGTCCGAGGGGGCATCGGAAAGCAAGGCGGCCGAAAGCGAACCGTCGAGCGCTGCGCCTGCAAGCTCCGAAGCAGCCAAGAAGACCTGCGATCTCGCGGACCTCCAGGTGCGCACCTCCATGCTGAACTACTCCGTGCCGGAGGGCGAGCTACCGAAGTTCTTCATGACGGTCACCAACCCCACGGCCGCGGACTGCAAGATCGACCTGGACAAGAACCTGCTGCGCTTCGAGGTCTACAAGATGGCCGATAACCAGCGTGTGTGGTCCGATACGGATTGCTACGCCTCCGTACAGACCGGCTCGCAGACCTTCCCGGCCGGCAAGGACGTGAAATTCGAGGCCGAGTGGTCCCGCCAGGGGTCCAAGCCGGGCGAGTGCACCGACCGCCCCGTGGCCGAACCTGGGGCCTACTTCGCCCACACCGTCATCGGCGATAACTCCTCCCCGCCGCAGGACTTCACGCTGCGCTAGGCGCTATCCCGACACCGCGGCGATGGCCTGCCCCAGCGTCCCGGCCTGGTGCACGCGCATGCCCTCTACCGGCTCGATATCCCCGCGTGGGATAATCGCGTTCTTATAGCCCAGCCGCGCGGCCTCCATCAAGCGCCGCTCCACATTGGACACCGGCCGCAACTCTCCGGCCAGACCCACCTCGCCGATGACCACCGTCTTGGCCGGCAGCGGCTGCTCGTGCAGCGAGGACCACGTTGCCAGCGCCACCGCCAGATCCGTGGCGGTTTCCGTAATCCGCATGCCGCCCACCGTGGCGACATAAGCATCCTTATCGTTGGTGCGTTGGCCCGCGCGCGCCTGCAACACCGCGAGCACCATCGGCACGCGGTTGGAATCTAGCCCGGTCACCACGCGCCGCGGGTTCTTGGCTACCGGGTCCACCGTGAGCGCCTGCACCTCCGCGAGTATTGGCCGCACGCCGTCCATCGCGACCGTCACGGCCGAGCCATCCGGCGTCGTTCCGCGATGCGAGAGAAACAGCCCGGAAGGGTCCGCGACTTCCCGAATGCCGCCGGCCGTCTGCTCGAAGCAACCCACCTCGTCGGTGGCGCCAAAGCGATTCTTAATACCGCGCAGCATACGCAGGCTGGATTGGCGGTCACCCTCGAAGTTTAAGACGACGTCGACAAGATGCTCTAGCACGCGCGGGCCGGCCACGTTGCCATCCTTGGTCACGTGACCTACCAGCAGCACCGGAATGCCGGTGGACTTTGCCAGCGAGGTCAGCGCGGCCGTCACCGCGCGCGACTGCGCCACGCCACCGGATACGCCCTCTACGCCCACGGCGTGCATGGTCTGCACCGAATCGACGATGATCAGGCTCGGCTTGAGCTTATCCACGTGCCCAAAGACCGCATCCAAGTTGGACTCGGCCGCCAAGTACAGTGATTCCTGGAGGGCGCCGGTGCGTTCGGCGCGGGAGCGGACCTGGCCGGCGGATTCCTCGGCCGTTGCATAGAGCACGGTACGGCCGAGCTGAGCCCACCGCGAGGCTACTTCCAGCAGCAGCGTGGATTTGCCCACGCCCGGCTCACCGGCCATGAGCACCACTGAGCCGGGCACGATGCCGGTTCCTAGCACGCGGTCGAGCTCGCCGATGCCGGTGCGCACCGTCTTTGTCGCCTGCGCCCCGATCTTGGTAATCGGCTGTGCCGGGCTCGACGGCGCTACGCCCTTGCTTGCCGACGCCCCCGCCACCACCGGCGCCCTTTCCTCCAACGTGCCCCAGGATCCGCAGTCGGGGCAGCGCCCCAGCCACTTCGGCGAGACGTAGCCGCATTCGGAGCAGGTATGGATGGGGCGAGATTTCTTGGCCATAGCTTCTAGCCTAAAACACATAAACGCCCCCAGCCCGGAAAGGGAGGCTGGGGGCGGAAGCGCTGCGGCTTAGTTCTTCGGGGCCTCGGAGGAGTAGCCCTCAGCGGACTCGACGTCGCGGTCGAATTCGCCGGACTGCATCTGGGTGGCGGCAATGGTGGCGTCCACGTCGACGGAACCATTGGAGAACTCGAAGGTAACTGGGCGGTCGCCGGCATAGCCAAAGTCATCGTTTTTCAGCTTGGTGGCGATGTACTGGACGGTTTCGGAATCCTGCTGGGGGTGAGCCTCCAGGTTCTTCTGGGAATCCGCGATGATGGACTGGTCGCGGTGCAGCGGCTGAGCCTTGTCCATCTCTACGCGCTGGCCATCGACCTCTACGGACTCCAGGGAGATGACATCGGTGTCGTAGCCTTGGTTGACCGCGCTAAACTTCAACGCTGCGCTGCCATCCGGCTCCACCAAGATGGTGACATCGCGAACTGCAACCTTGTTATCATCCGTGCTTGCAGAAGCACCATCGACCGCCGCCACCTTATCGGCGGTCTGGGTGACCTGACCCGCCGAGCAAGAAGCCAGCGCCAGAGCGGAGACGGCGGTAACGGAAATAATGGCACCGCGGCGGGCGGCGGACTTCAGGGACTGCACGTTGAGCATCCTCCATCAATTGCGATCACAGGGCTTGTCAACGCTTTAGCCTAGTCCCTTTGGCAATAAAGTACACAGTTAGTCCCAAACCGGGCGGGTAGACCGTGGGGGTATACGGGGGTATCCGCAGGCGGGGCGGCCGCTCGTGATAAAATGACGGCCTTAGTCAACCGGGATAAAACGGGAAACAAGGAGTGGCAATGGAGTATAAGGTCGGCGAGGTCGTCGTCTACCCGCACCACGGTGCGGCCGTCATCGAGGATATCGAGACCCGCGAGATGGGTGGCGAGACGCTGGAATACCTGGTGCTGCACATCAACCAGTCCGACCTAGTCGTCCGCGTGCCCATCAAGAACGCCGATAACGTCGGCGTGCGCGACGTCGTGGGCAAGGAAGGCCTGGAAAAGGTCTTTTCCGTGCTGCGTGACGAGGACGTTGAAGAGGCTGGCAACTGGTCCCGCCGTTATAAGGCTAACCAGGAGCGCTTGGCCTCCGGCGATATCAATAAGGTCGCCGAGGTCGTTCGCGACCTGTGGCGTCGCGACCAGGACCGTGGCCTCTCGGCCGGCGAGAAGCGCATGCTGGGCAAGGCCCGCACCATCCTGGTGGGCGAGCTCGCGCTGGCCAAGCCGGTTGATGAGAAGAAGGCCGACACCATGATGGAAGAGATCGATGCCACCATCGAGCGCCACCGCGCGGCCGGATTGGTAGACGATAAGTCCATCACCACCGATATCGACAACGACATCGATCTCGATGACCTCTCCTTCGACGACGAAGACTAAACCGCGCGTCATCGCGCTCATCGCGGCCGCCGGCCAGGGCACCCGCCTCGGTGCTGAGGTGCCCAAGGCTTATGTCGAGCTGCGTGGGCGCACCCTCCTAGAGCGCTCCGTGCGCACGCTGCTGGCCTCCGGCGTGGTCGATGAGGTCATTGTGCTGGTCAGCCCAGACATGGAGGCCGAAGCCGCGAACATTATCGGCCGCATCGACACCGCAGGCGCAAAAAGCGCTACAAACGCCGCGCCTATCCGCCTCGTGCACGGCGGCAGCGAGCGCGCTGATTCCGTGTGGGCCGGACTCCAGGCAATCCCCGACGACGACGCCGTGGTACTCATCCACGATGCGGCCCGGGCGCTGACCCCGCCGGCGATGGTGCGGGACGTCGCCAAGCGTGTGCTCGAAGGCGCCCCCGCGGCCGTGCCCGTGGTCCCCGTGGCCGATACCATCAAGGAAGTCGCGGCCGACGCCGTGCTGAGCACGCCCGACCGCTCCCGCCTGCGCGCCGTGCAAACCCCGCAGGCCTTCCGCCTTTCCGCGCTGCGCCAGGCCAACCTCGATTATTGGGCCCAGCAGCCCGAATTTACCGCCACGGATGACGCCAGCCTCATGGAATGGCACGGCGAGCGCGTAGCGACCGTGCCGGGCGATACCCGGGCTTTCAAGATCACCACGCCCATCGATCTCACCCTGGCCCACGCCCTGACCGAGGAGAACCATGACTAACCCGATTATCCCGCGCGTTGGCATCGCCACCGACGCCCACCAGATCGAGGCCGGCAAGGACTGCTGGATCGCCGGCCTACTCTTCGAGGACGTGGATGGCTGCGAGGGCCACTCCGATGGGGACGTGGTAGCGCACGCGCTTGTCGACGCCCTCTTATCCGCCTCCCACCACGGCGACCTCGGCTCTTTCGTGGGCGTCGGCCGGCCCGAATACGACGGCGTATCCGGAGCGAAACTGCTGCGCGAATGCCGCGAACTGCTCGAATCCGAAGGGTTCATCATCGGCAATGCCGCCGCGCAGCTTATCGGCCAAACCCCCAAAATGGGCCCGCGCCGCGCAGAGGCCGAGGCTGTGTTGGGCGAAATCCTCGGTGCCCCCGTGTCCGTCTCTGCCACGACGACGGACCATATGGGGTTCACCGGCCGTAAGGAGGGCCGCGCGGCGGTTGCCACGGCCGTCGTCTGGCGCGCCTAGCCCACCGCACTAACCCCGCGCACGCGTCAATTAGACTGGGTGGCGTGAGTACTTTGCGCATTTATGACACAGCCACCCGCAGCCAACGCGATTTCGAGCCGATTCGCCCTGGCCAC
This sequence comes from Corynebacterium sp. CTNIH16, assembly GCF_032821655.1. NCBI lineage: Bacteria > Bacillati > Actinomycetota > Actinomycetes > Mycobacteriales > Corynebacteriaceae > Corynebacterium > Corynebacterium sp. CTNIH16. The sequence continues at coordinate 87,767 of NZ_JAVBIG010000006.1, forward strand.
GCCTCCATCTATTTGTGCGGCGCCACCCCGCAGGCCCAGCCGCACATCGGGCACTTGCGCTCCGGCGTCGCCTTCGACATCCTGCGCCGCTGGCTGCTCGCCCAAGGCTATGACGTAGCCCTGGTGCGCAACGTCACTGATATCGATGACAAGATCCTCACCAAGGCGGCCGAGAAAAATCGCCCCTGGTGGGAGTGGGTGTCCACCTATGAGCGCGAGTTCACTAAGGCCTATAACACCCTGGGCGTCATCCCGCCTTCGGTCGAGCCGCGTGCGACCGGCTTTGTCACCCAGATGGTCGACTATATGCAGCGGCTTATCGACGCCGGCTTTGCCTACCCCGCCGACGGCTCCGTCTACTTCGATGTCGCCGCCTGGACCAAGGCCGAAGGATCTGATTACGGTTCGCTGTCCGGCAACAAGGTAGAGGAAATGGAGCAGGGCGAAGGCGAGGATTCCGCCAAGCGCGGCGCACAGGACTTTGCCCTGTGGAAGGCCGCGAAGCCGGGCGAGCCCAGCTGGCCTACCCCGTGGGGCGACGGCCGCCCTGGCTGGCACCTAGAGTGCTCGGCCATGTCCACCTATTACCTGGGCTCTAATTTCGATATCCACTGCGGCGGCCTAGACCTGCAGTTCCCACACCACGAGAACGAAATCGCGCAGTCGCATGCGGCCGGCGATAAGTTCGCCAACTACTGGATGCACAATCACTGGGTGACGATGTCGGGCGAGAAGATGTCGAAGTCCCTGGGCAACGTGTTGTCCATCCCGAATATGTTGGAGCTGGTGCGCCCGGTGGAACTGCGCTACTACCTGGGCTCGGCACACTACCGCTCCGTGCTGGAGTATTCCGAGGCCGCGCTGACCGAGGCCGCCGCTGGCTACCGCCGCATCGAGGACTTCCTCGCTCACTTCGATGACCTAGAGCTGGGCGAGTGGACGCAGGGCTTTGCAGACGCGATGAATGATGACATCGGTGTGCCCAAGGCCTTGGCGGAAATCCACACCACCGTCCGAGCCGGTAATAAGGCGCTCGCGGCCGGCGATGAGGCCGAGGCACGCACGCTGGCTGGCCAGGTCCGCGCGATGGCGCACGTACTTGGATTTGACCCGCTGGAGTGGGAAGATGGAGCGCAAGCTAGCGGGGCGGATGCCGCGCTGGATGCGCTGGTACAAGCTGAGCTGGAGCGGCGCACCCAGGCGCGCGCGGACAAGGACTTCGCTACTGCCGACGCCGTCCGAGACCGCCTCGCGGCCGCCGGCATCACCATCACCGATACCCCAGACGGCCCGACTTGGTCGCTGGCGCAGCGTTAAGCACTCCGAAAGGACATAAATTATGGCACGTACTCACGGCCGCGGTGGCGCGGGAATCCGCAAGACCAATAAGAAGGGCGCAACCAAGGGCTCCGGCGGCCAGCGCCGCAAGGGCTTGGCCGGTAAGGGCCCGACGCCCAAGGCAGAGGACCGCATCTACCACGCCAAGCACAAGGCCAAGTTGGAACGCGAGCGCCGCAATTCCGGCCGCCACCAGAAGGAGACCGCCGAGATGGTCGTGGGCCGCAACCCGGTCATCGAGTGTCTGCACGCAAAGGTGCCGGCTACCACGCTCTACATCGTGGCCGGTACCCGCAACGACAAGCGGCTGTCCGAGGCCGTGGCCATGTGCAATACCCGCAATATCCCCATCATCGAGGTGCAGCGCCACGAGATGGACCGCATGACCGGAAACGGCATGCACCAAGGCATCGGGTTGCAGATCCCGCCGTATAAGTACGCCGACGTCGATGAGCTCATCGCCCGTGCGGCCGAGAACGCACGCCCAGGCATGTTCGTCATCTTGGATAACATCACCGACCCGCGCAACCTCGGCGCGGTCATCCGCTCCGTGGCGGCCTTCGGTGGCGATGGCGTCATCATTCCTGAGCGCCGCTCCGCCTCCGTAACCGCCGTGGCGTGGCGTACCTCGGCCGGTACAGCGGCGCGCCTGCCGGTTGCCCGCGCGACGAATATCACCCGCACCGTGCAGCAATTCCAAAAGAGTGGCTACCAGGTCGTCGGCCTGGATGCCGGCGGCGAGCACACGCTGGATACTTATAACGGCGCGACGGATCCCGTGGTGATCGTCATTGGTTCCGAAGGCAAGGGCATCTCCCGCCTCGTGCGCGAGAATTGTGACGTCATCATGTCCATCCCGATGACGGACTGGGTCGAGTCCCTCAATGCTTCCGTCGCAGCGGGCTCCGTGCTCTCCGAATTCGCACGCCAGCGCCGCGCGGCCCAGTAATCTCTAGCCGTTTTCCGCCCAGGGCGGCAGCCACTTAATGGTGCCATTTACCCGGGCTAGGCGGCCGCGTAGCGGCGGGGCGTTGGGGTTATCGTCGTTGACGCCATTGTGATACGGGCAGGCGATGGTGAGATTTTCGGGGTTTGTTTCGCCGCCGTGGCGCCACGCGGTGAGGTGGTGGACTTGGCATTCATCGGCGGGGTAGTTGCACTGCGGCCACGGGCAGGTGGGATTTTCCGCGGCGGCCATGGTGCGTTGCTTCGGCGAGGCGAGCCGCTCGCTGCGGTACAGGTTTACTGGGCCCTTCACGGGGTGGATCAAGGTGACGTAGCCGTGCGCGGTAAATGCGCGGCGCACCAAGTCCGCGCCGGTCATTCGGGCACCATTGGTGAGCTGCAGGGTGATGTCATCGCCCGCGGTGTCGACGACACGGTCGAGTTCGTCTAGGCGCAGCACCACATTGGTGGTCACGACCGCCGGGGAAGCTGCGGCGGTGCCTTGGAAAATCTTGCGCATCGAATCGAGCGGGGCGTCCTTATCAAGCGCGGCGTGCATATCCGCGATGTCCGCAGACTTGCCGGTAATTGTCATGGTCCAGGGGCCATCGGCGCGACGGTAGAGCTTGACACCGGGTGTGCGCTGCGGCGGGCCTTTAATCTCACGCACGCGCTTGCGCCCCTGCTTATCGACGTCCGACGCATCCCCCTTCATCCCCCATAGCTCCCGCCGCAGCGCCCAGGCCTGGCGCTTATTTTTCAGCTTGGTGGCGTGGCGCTCGATGGCCAGCAGCGCGGTGAGGCTGTGCTCGTTGGTGCGGGCTGCGGCGGCGGTTTCGCGCTGGAGGCGGCTAAAGGCGGTGGGGCCGAAGTAGGTATCGGCGAGGGCAAGGAGGCGGGCGGCGGTGGTGTCGGGGCAGCCGGCGTCGATAAGCGCGCTTAGTAAGGCCGTGGCAGTCGGCGATAATGTCCATGCCGGCGGCCAGGCCCGTCAAGAATTTCTGTAGCGCGTTCACGGCTCCACACATTAAGTGCGGGTGCAAGCCGGCGCGCGGTGCGTTGGGTGCGGGTGTGGATAACTAGGCCTGGGCGTCGTCGAGGCCGAAGAACTCGCGAACCTTATCCACAGCGCGGAAGGAATCCGTATTTGGGCCTATGCGTGGGTCGGTTTTCATGCTAGAGGGAATCACGTGGCCGAGACCCTCCATTGTCCACAGTTCGACGGGAAAATCGCCGCCGTATGCGGTGGCGGTGACATCCGCGGTGGGGTGGTAGTCGCGGGGTGGCTGGCAGGCATTGGCCAGTGCGAAGTGCTCGGCGGTGGCCGGCGCGGAAAGCACGCGGCCGCGGGTGCGCTCGGCGTCCAGCCCGGCGACCCCGCCCTCGTATGGCGCGTATGGGTCGGCGGTGCCGTGGAAAAACAGCAGCGGCGTGGGCCGGTAGCTGGCCGGGTTGCTGGGCGCGTGGTTATCGCCCTCGCCCAGGGTGGAGGCGAAGATGCAAGCGCGGGTGAGGCTAAAGGGGGCGTCGAAAAGCAAGCGGAGCACCATCTGCCCGCCGTTGGAGTAGCCGCAGGCAAAGGTACGGGCGGTGCCGAATTCGCGCCGCATCTCCTCGACGAGGAAGGCGGCGAAGGCAACGTCGTCCACGTTCTCCGCGCGGGCGGTGACGGGCAGGATGCTGCGGCAATCGTTGAAATGGCGGTCGACGCCGTCGGGGTATACGAGGACGGTATTGGTGGTGTCGGCAAGCTTGTCAAAGGTGCCGTTAGTAAAGCGGCGCATCACGCTACCGGACTGCAGCGAGCCGTGGAAGAAGAGCAAGAGGTCCGGGCGCGGGCCGGGGTTATCCGGCGCGATGACGAGAAAGCGGCGGGTGCGGCCATCCACATCCGCGGTGCGGCGGTGTACGTGCATAGCCGTCCAGTCTAGTCGGCGTGGTGCTCCTCGGCGGTGCTGTGGCAGTCGGCGTGGAAGCGCCTAGCGGCGACCTCGTCGCGCACCGCCTTTTTATTGCGCTGCCAGCCAATGAGGCGGCACACCAGGTAAATGACAAAAGAAATCGTTGTGACGAAAACCGAGACCGGCAGGCCGGGCGCGAGCGACAAGACAAAGCCGCCGACGGCCGAGACCTCAGCAAAGATGGTGGCCCACATGACCGCGCGCAGGGGCGAGGAGGTAATCTGCACGGCCGCCGCACCCGGGGTAATGAGCAGCGCCATGACGAGCAGCGAGCCGACGATTTGTACCGACTGTGCGGCCGCCAAGCCTACGAGTACGGCGAAGGTGACGGAAATGAAGCGGGTGGGTACGCCGGCCGCTTGGGCCATGACTGGGTCGGCCGAGGCGAAGAGCATGGGCCGCCATAGGATGGCGACGGCGGCGAGGATCACTACGGTGGTTGCGGCCAGAAGCCAGACCGAGGCGGAAGATACGCCGACGATCTGGCCGGTCAAAAGCGTCATTGCGGTATTGGCATTGCCGGGGTAGAGGTGCAAAAACAGCACCGAGAGGCCTAGGCCAAAGCTCATGACCACGCCGATGGCGCTGTCTTGCTGGCCCTTAAAGCCCAGCACGGCGAGGATAATGGCGGCCACGATGGCACCGGCCACGGCGCCAAAGCCTAGGTTGAGACCGAAGAGAAGCGCGGCCGAGGCACCCATGAGCGCGAGCTCGGAGGTGGCGTGGACGGAAAAAGACATCTGGCGTAGCACGATGAGCGAGGTCATCACGCCGGATAGGATGCCCAGCAGCGCGGAGGCGATGAGCGAGGATTGCACAAAATCCACGCTGAGAAGGTACTGGGTGTCTTCCATAAAACTAGACAACGATGAGCCTCCCATCGACGTTTAAGACGTTGACCTTGGAACCGTAGAGCTCGGAAAGGACATCGGAGCGCATGACCTCATCCACCGTGCCGAAGGTATGGCCGCCAGGGGCGAGGTAGAGCACCTTATCCGTCACGCCGAGTACGGGGTTGATGCCATGGGTGACAAAGATAATGGAAGTGCCACGCTCGCGGCGCAGCGCATCCAGCTTGTCCACGGTGGCCTGCTGACGCGCCGGGTCGAGCGAGAGCAGCGGCTCATCGGCGAGGAAGAGCTCGGGGTCGTTGGCCAGCGCTTGGGCTTGGCGGATGAGCTGCTGCTGGCCGCCGGAAAGCTGGCCGACGCGGCGGTCGCGTAGGCCAGTGGCGCCCACCTCGGCGAGGAGCTCGTCGACGCGGCGGCGGGGCGGGCGGCGGCGTCGGAAAGCGCCGTGTGCCAGGGAGAGCGAGACTAAGTCGCGGGCGCGCAGGGGCAGGTCGGCCGGGAACATGCGCTGCTGCGGGATGAAGCCCATGCGGCAGTTAACGTCGACGCTGCCGGCCGTGAGCTTGCGGGTGCCCAAGATGGTGCCGAGCAGGGTGGATTTGCCCACGCCATTGGGGCCCAAAACGGCGATAAACTCGCCGCGGTCAACGGCGAGGTTAAGGCTGGACCACAGCGGGGCAACCGCTGCGTCATGAAAATGGATGAGCACTAGAGCTGCCCCAGGGAATCGGTGACCTCGTCATAGTAGGTCCAGAATTCTTTGCCATCCGGCGGGGTCTCGCCGATTTCGACGATAGAGACGTCCGCATCCTCCGCGGCGGACTTGATGCGGCCGGCGGTATCGGTTTCGGTCTGTGGGTTAAAGATAAGTAGGTCTACCTTCTCCTCTTTAATCGCCTTGGTGAAGGCGGCGAGGTCGGCCGCGGTGGGCTCTCCCTCGGAGATGGTGGCCTTGCGGTAGCCCTCTGGGGTGACGTCCTTGCCGGAGGTGTACTTCATGATGTAATCCGCAATCGGCTCGGTCTGTGCGTAGGAGAGATCGCCCGGCAGCTCCTTGAGCTTGTCGCGCAGGCGGTCGACGTGGGAGTCCACGCGCTCGGTGCTGGCATTAGCATCGGTATTGAGCTCGTTGATCTGGTCAGCGATATTTCCTGCGACCTCGTCAAGCGCCGCTGGGTCGTACCAGATGTGCTCGTTGCCCTCGATGTTGGTGACCTTCTCCGGGTCCTTCTTGGCGGTGGCCTTGGCGGCGTCGATGGTCACGACATTGGGGTCATCAGCCAGCTTGCCGTGGTCGGTGAGCGGCAGGGCGGAGATGATGTTGTCCTGGTCGGAGACGGCCTGGTAAATCCAGGAATCGTAGCCGCCGCCGTTGACCACGAGCAGGTCCGCGTCCTCGGCCTTGGCGATATCGGCCGCGGAAGGCTCGAAGTGGTGCGGGTCTACGCCGTTGCCTTCGACGATGGGCTTGACCTCGATGTCCACGCCGGAGGCGGTATCGGCCACGGCTTGGGCGACGTCGGCCCAGATGGAGGTGGACGCGACGATGGAGATCTTCTTTTGGGCGCCCGGCTCGGCGGCCGAGTCCTCGGAGTCGGAAGAGCAGGCGGTGGCGGTCAGCAGGAGGCCACCGGCCGCGAGGAGGGCTGCGGATGCGCGAAGTGAGGTATGCATAGTTTCCAGTGTGCGTTTGATGGGAACCATTGTCAATTGAATATGTATTGAAAATACGGCCGCGGGGTATGCTTGCGGTCATGGTGAAACGCAGCCCCACCCGCAAGACGCTGGCCTCGCTGGCCGCCGAGCTGGGTGTTTCGCGCACGACGGTATCCAATGCCTATAGCCGGCCGGACCAGCTTTCCGCCGCAACGCGCGAGCGCATCTTGGCGGCGGCGAAGGCGCGCGGGTACCCCGGGCCGGACCCCACGGCCCGCAGCCTGCGCACCCGTCGCGCAGGCTCGGTGGGCGTGCTGCTGACCGAGCACCTCTCCTATGCCTTCGAGGATATGGCCTCAGTGGATTTCTTGGCTGGAATGGCAGAGGCCTCGGCCGGCGCGCAGACCACGCTCACCCTCATCCCGGCCGGCCCGGAGGGCGAGGCGGAGGCGGCCAGCCTGGTGGGCTCGGCCGCGGTGGATGGCTTTGTGGTCTATTCCGTGGCGGCGGGGGATGCCTACTTGGAGGCGGCGCGTGGCCGCAGCCTGCCGGTCGTGGTCTGTGATCAGCCAACGGATTCGGGCCTGCCGTTCGTGGGTATCGATGACCGCGCGGCGATTGCCCCGGCCGCCCGCGCGCTGGTGGAGGCCGGCCACCGCAAGATTGGCGTATTGGCGATTCGCCTCAAACGCGAGCGCCACGATGGCCCCATTTCGTGGGGTGAGCTACAGGGCGCCGATATGCACGTGCAGCGCGCCCGGGTCATGGGTGCCATGGACGTCTTTGCGCGGGCGGGCATCGCGCCGGAGACCGTGCCCGTGGTCACCCAGCACATCAACGATGCGCACACCACGCGGGCGGCCGCGCAGTTGCTTCTCGACGCCCACCCCGACCTCACCGCCGTCCTTTGCACCACCGACTCGATGGCGCTGGGCGTGATGACCTATGCGCGCGAGCGGGGCATCGACATTCCCGGTGAGCTGTCCGTTACCGGCTTCGACGGCATTGATGCGGCGCAGCGCCTTGGCTTGACGACGATCGTCCAACCCAATAAGGCCAAAGGCGCAGCCGCCGGCCACATGCTCGCCAAGCTCATCGCCGGTGCCGAGGGTTCGGATGCGAGCGAAACTGCGGTTGCAACTGAGTCGGCTGCAGCCAAGCAGGCCGTTGCAAGGGCGGCCGATGCGGAACCGGCAATGTCTGGGCCAGCGGTGGTGGAGCCTGCGGTGCCGCGGCGCGTGCTGCAGACCAGCTTCGCGGCGGGGCGGACGGTGGCGCCGCCACGCTAGGAGCGCTGTACTCCACGGCGCTGCGCTAGGCTGCGCCGCCGGCGTCGGGGTGGCCGACATGGGCCGCGCGGGCGGCGGCGAGTTCGGTGAGGAAGTGGGCGACGGCGTCGACGTCGGCAAGCTGCACTACGGCCGCCGTATCGCCCTCGCCGACCTTGACGCCGACGTCTGGTGGCTGGTGCAGGGCGCGGAAACCATCCTCGTCGGTGACGTCATCGCCCAAGAAGACCACGGCGGTGGCTCCGGTGCGCTCGCGTAGGTTTTCAATCCACGTGCCCTTGGTGGCCTGGGTGGCGGAGAACTCCACGACGGACTTGCCGGCCGTGCGCGGGAAGCCGCCCGGATCGAGCGCGAGGCCGGCCTCATAAGCCTGGGCGGCAGCCTCTGGATCGGAATCCTCGAGCGCGCGCAGGTGCAACACGCGCTGGAAGGGCTTGACCTCGATATCCGCGCCGGGGAAGCGCTCCATGATCTCGCGAATCTCGGCTTCCTTGGTGGCGAGGTGCTCGCGCATCGCGGGGGTCAGATCTGTCTCCTCCCAGGAGGATTCGGCACCGTGGGAGCCGCCGAAGACAACGGGCTCGCGCAGCGGGCACACGCCCTGGAGACCTTCGAGATGGCGGCCGGAGAGAACGGCCGCGGTGGTATTCGGCAGGTGGGCCAGTTTATCCAGGGCGCTCAGTGATTCCTGGTTCATTTCGACCTCATAGATAGCCGTGGCGAAGGGGGAGAGCGTGCCGTCGAAATCCGAGACCACCGCGAGGTGCTCGGCGGCGGCAAGGGCCTTGATGGTGGTTGAAAGCGTCATGGCTTCCAGCCTACGCAACTAACCGCCGAGGGAAACCAACTTGATAGAGGGCGAGTCCACCTCATCTGTCACCAGTTCCAAGACCAGCTGGTTATTGGAATTGACGGTGTAGTGGAAATCGTGGTCCGCGGAAATCAGGTTGCGCAGCAGGTTATCGGCCCACACGGACGCGCCGTGGCAATCTTCGGCGGTCTCGTCAAACTCCACCTCATCAAAGTGGAGGCGGTTGCCCTCGCGGATGTTTTGGCGCTCATCATCGGCGGAATAGATCACCTTGCCCACCATTTGGGCGCACCCGGTGGTGCCCACCATCGTGGATTCGCCAAAACTCAACGTGGGTGCCTGCGGAATGGACTCCGGGATGGTGGAGGCCGCATCCGGGGTGGTGTTGATGGAGACTACCTGCCACTGTTTGTCCAGGATCTGCTCATCGCCAGGGGCTTTCGGTTCCTCGTCGCTGGAGCCACAGCCGGCCAGTAGTGCGGCGGCACAGGTTGCGGCAATGGGCGCTGCGGCCAGGCGGGGAAAGCGAGACATCATGCGTCCGCCCTCTGCTCTTCGGCTTGGCGCAGGCAGCCCAGGAAGGACTGGGACCATAGCTGCACGTCGTGCTCGGTGACTTGCTGGTGCATGGTGAGCATGCGCTGGGTCATGGTGGAGGGGGCATCGTCAAGCGCCTTGAGCGCATTGAGCAAGGCGGCCTTGACAGACTCGATATCGAAAGGATTGCACAGGTAGGCCTGACTGAGCTCATCGGCCGCGCCGGCGAACTCGGAGAGCACCAGCGCGCCCGAGCCATCGTCGTGGCAGGCCACGTATTCCTTGGCCACCAGGTTCATACCGTCCTTGAAGGGGGTCACCAGCATGACATCGGCCATGCGGTAGTAGCAGCGCAGGAGGCTCTTGGCCACGCCCCGGTGCTGGTAGTGCACCACCGGGTGGCCCACACGGGCAAAGCGCCCGTTGATGCGGCCAACGGCTTCTTCCACCTCGGAGCGGGTGGCTTTGTAATGGTCGAGGCGCTCGCGTGACGGCGTGGCTAGCTGCACCAGCGCTACCTCTTCCGGGTCGAGCACGCCGGTGTCCAGTAACTCCTCAAAGGCGGTCAGCCGCTGCAGGATGCCTTTGGTGTAATCGAGGCGATCCACGCCCAAGATGATTCGCTTGGGTGAGCCCAGCTCTTCGCGCAGCTTGGCGACGTCCCCCTTCTCCTCCCCAGTGAACGCGGCAAAGTCCTTTGCAGCGATAGAAATGGGGAAGGCACCCACGCCGATGGTGCGCCCCTGCGGCAGGCGAATATGCGCGGTGACCTCGCGGGTGCTGGCCTCGCCTTCCACGTGGAGGCCCTGGCGGCGGGCAAGCTCCAAGAAGTTGCGGGCATTGGCCTCCAAGTGGAAGCCAATGAGATCCGCGCCAAGTAGCCCGCGCACGAGCTCCTCGCGCCAGGGCAGCTGGCGGAAGAGATCGGCAGAAGGGAAGGGAATGTGCAGGAAAAATCCGATGGTGAGATCGGGGCGCTTCTGGCGCAGGATGCCAGGTAAAAGCTGCAGCTGGTAGTCCTGTACCCACACGGTGGCACCCTCGGCGGCGACCTCAGCTACTTCATCTGCAAAACGCAGGTTGACCTCGCGATAGGCGTGCCACCAATCGCGGTCATAGGTGGGGGTGACGATGAGATCGTGGTAGAGCGGCCACAGGGTGGCATTAGAAAAGCCCTCATAAAAGCCCTCGAAATCGGACTCGGTGAGCTTGACCGGGTGCAGCAGCACGCCGGCATCGGTGCGGAAGGGCTCTGGTGCGGCATCGGCCACACCGGGCCAGCCCACCCAGCACCCTTGGTGCGATTCGAGGACTGGAGACAATGCGGTGACCAGACCGCCCGGCGAGGGCGTCCAGGTATGGCTGCCATCAGGCCGAGTCTCCAGATCTACCGGCAGGCGGTTGGCCACCACCACGAAGTCATTGCCACGCTCACTCATGGTGCAAGAATAACTTAAGACTTCTTAGTGGGCTTTTTCGTTGCCTTCTTGGAGGCCTTCTTCGTAGCCTTTTTGGTGGCCTTCTTTGTAGCCTTCTTGGTCGACTTCTTCGTCGATTTCTTGGTGGACTTCTTAGTCGACTTCTTCGTGGACTTTTTGCTGGATTTCTTGGTCGACTTCTTCGGAGCGGCATCGGCCTGCTCCGCCAGCACCTTCTTGTGCACCAGGCCCTTTGGCTCCACGCCCAGCATGGACATCAGGGTCACGCCGTCGAGGAAGTCCTGTGCATAGGTGGCCACGATGCGGCGGGCTGCGCGGGAGGTCTCCTCCTCAAGGGCGTGATTCTGGTCAGCCTGTGGGTGGGTGTCTTGGACCTTGGGTGGCACGACGTGTCCTCCTGAACGTTGTGGAAACTACTTAAGCGCTTGCAAGAAAAGCTATCAGAGCAAATATTGTACGCTACCGGCGGCGTTTAGGGCCGCTCGGGTCCGGATTCGGTGCCCGGCTGCTCCGGTTTCTGGGCACGAAACGTTTCGGTTCCGGGCACGGTATAGGTGGTCTTCTCGTGCTGCTGCGGCTGCGCCGGCCACTGGGAATCCTCCGGCCACAGGTCCGCGGCCGAGCGGGTATGCGGCGCATGATTTTGGGCCTCGTGGCGCGGGTGCTGCTGCGGCGGCTTCGGCCCGAGCTTGGGTGGTAACTCCGGGCGATTGACGCGCGGGGCAAACGGGGACATCGGCACGCGCGGGATGCGCGGGGCCTTGCGCGCGAGATGCGTGGCCTTATGGAAGGAGAAGCGGCCGATGCGCTTGAAGGCGGTGTACGGGCGGAAGTACTGCGGGCGGCGCAGGCGGCGAGCCACGCGCTCGCCCAGTACTACGCCGGCGGCCAGGGCGCCGGAGATGGCCAGCGCCATCGCCATATTGGTAAAGCCGGTAATCATCTGCTCATTGAGCGAGGCGTACATGCCGCGGTAGAGCATGAGGCCTGGCAGCATCGGCGTATAGCCCACGATCATGGTGATAAGCGGCGGAATTCCCCAGCGGCGCGACATCAAACCGCCGGCCAGGCCAACGACCACCGCGGAAAGACCAGAGGCAATCACCGGGCCGACGCCGAAGGGCACCACTACGAAGTAATAGAAAATCATGCCGGCCGCGGCCGTAAGGCCAGACATGGTGACCTCAATCCAGGCCGCGCCGCAGGCCAGTGCAAAGGCAGCAGAACCCGTGCCCCCAAGCAGCACTAGCAGTGGAATTTCGTGGTAGACCGGCGGGGCCAGCGTGGCCAGCGGCGGCAGATTAAAGCCCAGGGAATCGGCCAGCTGGATGCCCACACCGACGCCGGCGATGATGGCGCCGGTAGATAGCAGCGCCTCAAAGAAACGGGCGGAGGAGGTGACGGGGGCGCGCGTGATGCCGTCGACAAGCGATTGCACCAACGTCAGCCCCGCCACCAGCACGATGATCCCGGAGGCAATGATCTGCGCGGGCGAGAAATTAATGCCGAAAGAGGCCGCGACATTGTACAAAATGGCGGCCGGGAAGACGGCGAAAAAGCCGCCCACCACATTCTGATAAAAGGGCGGCAGGCGGTAATTAGCCAACCAGGCGTTCAAGCCCATGATGAACGCGGAGACCACAAACGCCACCACGCCGACGAGCAGGTCGCCGCCAAGCATCATGGAAATCAGGCCACCCATCGCGCCCCAGCCGAGCATGACCGTGGACGGCTTATAGGGCGCTGGCATGCGGTCGATCTCGTCTAGTCGCTGCTCCGCCATGGCCGGCGGCATCTGGCCGGAGTGGATGGAGCGAATGAGCTTATCGACGGCCGCGAGCTTGGAAAAATCCACGCCAATGCTCGGCACCACGCGGAAGACGTGCAGGTTCTTGCGCTGCTCACCGGTGCCGATGGTGGTGTGGATGGTGATGGTATTCATCAAGATGTCCACGTGGCAGTAGTGCAGGCCATACGACGACGCTGCCAGGTGCACTTGGGCGCGCGCATCCGAGTTGGCGGTGCCGGCTCCGATGAGGATTTCACCAATGCGAGCGGCGATCTCCATAACGCCGGTGACCTGGGCGGCGTCGGTGAGATCAACCGGGGCGAGTGGTGATGGCGGCGGTGCGGCTTTAGCCGCGTCGATGATGGCTACCTGGCCCGAGGAAGCGCGCAGGCGCTCCCGCATAGCGGACAAAAATGACACGGAAATAACCCTCGAAAAAGCGCTGGGAATGTGGGATAGATTCTGCCTGAACTTTAACCCCTGCACCCTGACAATGCATAGATGGGGGACCGGCTTTCCCTTCGGCGCTGGTGCTCGGGTACTATGCAACGAGCGGGATTTCTCCCGCGGTGCTGGAGTGGCGCAATTGGTAGCGCAACGCACTTGTAATGCGTAGGTTGCGAGTTCAAGTCTCGTCTCCAGCTCAAAAGGAGGCTGGGCCCCGGTGTGGGCCTAGCCTTCGGTGGTTTTTGAGGGGGCGTCGATAAGCCGAAAAAGCCGGTCGACCATGCGTTGGCGATTGGCGGGGGACAGCTTGCGCTGGTTGAGGTGATCGTGCACCCACAGGCCGGTACTAAGAAGCATGACCAGCAGATCATCCTCGTCCGTTTCGGGGGCGGAAGGATCGACCATCCAGCGCGCATCCACCTCGGCCCATTGGGCGGAAAAATCTGGGTGTGTCTGGGAATGTACGCACATCAAAAGCTTGATGAGGGGATCATTTTTGCCCATCGACAATACGAGCGCTCGGGAGCGCTCGGCCCAGCCGAGCTCGCTGGCTGGGCGGCCGCCGGCCAGGCGCTCGAGTTCTGCTTCCCAGCGCGCGGCGCAAAACCGATGGCAGTCTACGAGCAGATCGTGGCGGGTAGGGAAGTGATAAATGAGTCCGGACTTGGACATGCCGGTTGCTTGCGCTAGGGAGTCGTAAGTAAGGCCAGAGACGTCCTCGGCGGCGATGATGTCGAGCGCAGCTTCAAGGGCTGCGGTCTTTTTGTTGAGTCGCGGCATAGGGATCTCCTGATTTCGGGTTATCGCGGAAACACCAGGCGGTTATCGCGGCTAGGAGCAAGGCGAAGCAAGCTAGGCCACCAATGGTGGAAAGATAACCGGAATTGTAAGCGCTCGCGGCGGCCGCGTGGGAAGCGGGGTGCTGCAGCGCGTCGGTACCCAATTCCGCGAGGTGAGGGGGAAGTTCGCGGGCCATGAGCAGCGGCACGAGGGTGCCAGTCAGTGCAATGGAGATCAGGGTGCCGAATTCATAGGAGACCGCTTCTACACCCGAGGCCATGCCGGCGCGATGAAGCGGAGCGGCATTGATGATGGCGGTGGAGGACACGGACATGGCCAGGCCTGCGCCTAAGCCGGTGAGCACTAGGGCGGAGACGAGTAGGGGAAGCGTCTCACCCCGGCTCACCACCACCAGGGCCATGCCGGCGGCCATGAGAAAGAATCCGCCGCTAATGAGTGGGAGGAACCCCACGCGATGCAAGGTGGCACCACCCAAGATGGAGGTAGGGATGGCAGATAGAGCCATGGCGGAGATGATGAGGCCGGCGTGGAGGGGCGAGAGGGCGTCGACAAGCTGCAGCTTTTGGGTACTCAACAGCTCCAGGCCGGCGAGGCCGAACATGGCGCCGCCGGCCGTTAGGGCCCCGCCGCTGAAGATGCGGGAGCCAAAGATGTCGAAGGTCAGCAGGGGATCTGACAAGCGAGCCTGGCGGCGGCCAAAGGCGAGCGCGCCGCAGATGAAGACGATGCCTGCGGCGGCGCTCACCGGCCAGTTGTGTGCCAGGGATTTAATGGACAGCACTAGGCTGGCGAGAGTGATAAGGGAATACAGGGACGAGGGGAAGTCCCAGTGTTTTAGGGGGTTCGGAGCGTTTGGCGGGGCAAGGAACAAGGTCAGCACAATGGTCACGACCACGACCGGGACATTGAGCAAAAAGACCGAGCCCCACCAGAAGTGCTCCAAAAAGAAGCCGCCCACGGTGGGGCCAGCCGCCGCGCCGATGACGGCGACAGAACCCCAGATGCCAATGGCTGTGTTGCGCTCCACCTCATCGGGAAAAGTCAGGCGGAGAAGCGCCAGGCTCGACGGCATCATGATGGCGGCGCCGCAGCCCAAGAAGGCGCGGCCTAAAACCAGCGTCCAAGCGCTGGGGGAATAGGCAGCGAGCAGGGAAGCGCCGCCGAAGACGGCCAAGCCGATGAGAAACATCCGCCGATGGCCGGTGCGATCGCCCAACGTGCCGGCACCAAGAAGGAGGCCAGAGAGCACCAACGCGTAGGCGTTGATAATCCAGAGTTGCTGGGTATCGGTGGTGTGCAATTGCTGCGATAGCTGCGGCAATGCGGTGTAGAGGATGGAATTATCCAGCCCAACCATGAGTAACCCCAGAGAGATGACGGCGCAGAAAGACCACCGCTGGGTGGCCGTGGAGGCCGCAGTGGCGTGGTCTTGTGCGCGGGGCGGGTGGATACTCATAGCGCAGTAAACAGTACCGAACGGTCGTTACAGTTTGCAGCCGAAGATAGGTTAGTATTACCTTCCTCACAGCTGGGCGCAGTGTGTGAGTGTATAGGAGATGAGTGGACTTTCCTGCGGTCTAGATAGCACAGTGGTATTAACACCAATTAAGAGTTAAGGATGATTTTTAATGGCACGTAACTATGCAGAACAGCTAGTTGACACCCTGGAAAAGCAGGGTGTCGAGCGCATTTATGGCCTCGTCGGTGACTCCCTGAATCCGATCGTGGATGCCGTTCGTCGCTCCTCCATCGAGTGGATTCACGTCCGCAACGAGGAAGCAGCAGCCTTCGCTGCCGAGGCAGATTCCCTGACCACCGGCAAGCTGGCTGTGTGTGCCGCATCCTGCGGCCCAGGTAATACCCACCTGATCCAGGGCCTGTACGATGCCCACCGCAACGGCGCTAAAGTGCTGGCACTGGCTTCCCACATCCCATCCCGCCAGATCGGCTCCAAGTTCTTCCAGGAGACCCACCCAGAGGCAATCTTCCAGGAGTGCTCTGGCTACTGCGAGATGGTTAACTCCGCTGAGCAGGGCGGCGTTGTCCTGCACCACGCCATCCAGTCCACTATGGCGGGCAACGGTGTTTCCGTCCTAGTTATCCCGGGTGACGTCTCCATGCAGGAAGCTGTGGATGATTCCTTCGTCGAGTCCAAGATCTCTGCTGGCCGCCCGGTCGTCTTCCCGGATCCGGCCGAGGCCGCTGCCCTGACCCAGGCCATCAATGAGGCGAAGTCCGTCACCCTCTTCGTTGGCGCCGGCGTCAAGGACGCCCGCGAGCAGGTGCTCAAGCTGGCGGAGAAGATCAAGGCTCCCATCGGCCACGCTCTGGGTGGCAAGATGTACATCCAGTACGAGAACCCGTTTGACGTAGGCATGAACGGCCTGCTGGGCTACGGTGCGGCACACGAGGCCACCCACGAGGCTGACCTGCTTATCCTGCTGGGTACCGACTTCCCGTACAACGACTTCCTGCCGGATGCCAACGTGGCACAGGTGGACATCAATGGCTCCCACATCGGCCGCCGCACCAAGATTTCTTACCCGGTCACCGGTGACGTAGCCGCCACCATCGAGAACATCTTGCCGCACGTGGATGAGAAGAAGGATCGCTCCTTCCTGGACAAGATGCTCAAGAAGCACTACGACAAGCTGGAGAACGTCGTTGAGGCTTATACCTCCAACGTGGACAAGCACACCCCGATCCACCCGGAGTACGTTGCTGACCTCATTGACAAGAACGCCGATGAGGATGCCATCTTCACCGTCGATACCGGCATGTGCAACGTGTGGGGCGCTCGCTACATCACCGCCAATGGTAAGCGCGAGCAGATCGGCTCCTTCCGCCACGGCACCATGGCCAACGCCCTGCCACAGGCACTGGGTGCACAGGCCGCTAACCCGGGCCGCCAGGTCATCACCTTCTCCGGTGACGGCGGACTGTCCATGCTGATGGGTGAGCTGCTCACCGTGAAGCTGCACAACCTGCCTATCAAGATGTTCGTGTTCAACAACTCTTCCCTGGGCATGGTCAAGCTGGAGATGCTGGTGCAGGGTCTGCCGGAGCACGAGACCGACCACGAGTCCGTCAACTTTGCCAAGATTGCAGAGGCTTCCGGCATCAAGCACTTCCGCATCGAGGATCCGAAGGACGCACCGGAGCAGATCAAGAAGGCGCTGGCTTATAACGGCCCGGCTCTTATCGACGTCGTTACTGACCCCAACGCCCTCTCCCTGCCACCGACGCTGACCATCGAGCAGCTCATGGGCTTCTCCAAGGCTGCCACCCGCACCGTTCTGGACGGTGGCGTTGGCCAGATGATCACCATGGCAAAGTCCAACCTGCGCAATATCCCGCGCCCGCAGGACTTCTAAATAGCGCGCTGCGCTAGCTGCCACGCCCTTCCTCACCTGGGGAGGGGGCGTGGTTTTCTTTTGCCTCGACCAGGGCGCTAATCCACGTTCACAGGATTCAGGCAGAAACTCTTCAGTAGGCTGGGAAGCAAGCGTGCCATGATGACGTGTTAGAAAATCGCAACCTTTAAGGGAGTCTGAGGAGAACATGGAAGACACTAAACTCGCCAAGGTGCTTGTCGTCGATGACGAACCCAATATTGTGGAGCTGCTTACCGTATCGCTGAAGTTCCAGAACTTCGAGGTTTACAGCGCCAATTCCGGTAACGAGGCGCTGCGCATTGCCCGCGAAGTAAACCCAGATGCCTACATCCTGGACGTCATGATGCCGGGTATGGATGGCTTCGAGCTGCTGGGCAAGCTGCGTCAAGAAGGTCTGGACGGCCCGGTGCTCTACCTCACCGCTAAGGACGGTGTGGACCAGCGCATCCACGGACTGACCATCGGCGCGGATGATTACGTGACCAAGCCATTTAGCCTGGAAGAAGTTATCACCCGCCTGCGCGTCATCATGCGCCGCGGTGGAGCGGCGGAAGAATCCACCAACGATGCCACCATGAGCTACGCGGATCTAACGCTCAATGATGACACCCATGAGGTCACCAAGGCCGGTGAGCTCATCGAGCTTTCTCCCACCGAGTTCAACCTCCTGCGCTACCTGATGCAAAACAAGGAAGTGGTGCTGTCTAAGTCCAAGATTTTGGACAACGTGTGGCACTACGATTTCGGCGGCGATGGCAACGTGGTCGAGTCCTATATCTCTTACCTGCGCCGCAAGATCGATACCGGCGAGACGCAGCTGATCCACACCGTGCGCGGCGTGGGTTATGTACTGCGCACCCCGCGCTCCTAAAGTGCTTAAGTAATGGAAGATTCACAGGAGACCCAGGGCCAGGCACCTGCGCCCGCGACGGCGACGGCGCGCCCGCAGTCCATGTGGCATGAAGGCCTGGGCCAAGGCGAAGGGGAGGAAAAGTCCTCCAAGCGGCGGATGTTTTCCCAGATTCCGCAGGCAATGCCGCTGCGTACGTGGTTGGTCATCCTCCTCGTTGTGGTCTCCGGGCTCGGCATTACGGGCTCGTCCTTTGCGGTGAATTCCATCATGCGCAACGTGCTCTTCAATAACGTCGATGATGAGCTGCGCTCCGCGTCGACCACATGGGCGCGCGATATCAGCAATGACTTTTTCATCGGCGACCACACCAAGCGCCCGCCTACCGAATACGTGGTGCTGAACTACCTGCCCGATGGCACCATCCGCTACTCGGGACCATCGTCGACTACCCCGAATGCGGAGAATATCCCGCTCGGCGGCTACCCCACCACCGTGGGCTCCATCGAGAACAACACCAAGTGGCGCGCCCTCGCCTTCGCGGATTCCAATGGCGTCATCACGGTCATTGCCAAGGATATGACCCACGAGAAGGAAATCCTGCACGGCCTAGCCATGGTCCAAGTGACCATTGCCGCCATCGCCCTGGCCGCCATTGCGGCCGTGGGTTTCTGGTTTATCCGCAGGGCGTTGCGGCCGCTGCGGGTGGTGGAAAAGACGGCGTCGGAAATCGCGGCAGGTGACCTAGACAAGCGAGTCCCCAAGTGGCCGTTGCACACCGAAGTGGGCCAGTTGGCCGCCGCACTCAATATCATGCTGGGGCAGCTGCAGCGCTCCGTTGTGCGCGCCCAGGAGAAAGAGGAACAGATGCGTCGCTTCGTCGGCGATGCCTCGCATGAGCTGCGCACGCCGCTGACCAGCCTGCGCGGCTATACCGAGCTCTATCGCTCGGGCGCCACCAAGGACGTGGATCTGGTCTTTTCTAAGATCGACGATGAGTCCAAGCGCATGTCCCTGCTGGTGGAGGACCTGTTGGCCCTTACCCGCGCCGAGGGTACGCGCTTAGACATGCACCCCGTAGACCTGCTGGAGCTGGCCTTGTCCGTGGGCTCTTCCGCGCGTGCGGCCTTCCCCGGCCGTGAGATTAAGGTGGCCAATGATGCCAAGTCCATCCCGGTGGTCAATGGCGATGCCAGCCGCCTGCATCAGGTGCTGCTCAACCTGGTGACCAACGGCATCCGCCACGGCGGCGAGGATGCCACGGTGACGCTGCGCCTGCGCCGCGAGGCCAATGATGTGCTGGTCGATGTTATTGACGATGGCAAGGGCATGTCCCAAGACGACGCGGCGCATATCTTTGAGCGCTTTTACCGCGCCGATACCTCGCGCACCCGCGATACCGGCGGCTCTGGCCTGGGCTTGGCCATCGTCCACTCCCTAGTGGAGCAGCACGATGGCAGCATTAGCGTCGACTCCGAGCTCGGCCGCGGCACTACCTTTACGGTGCGCCTGCCCGCGCTTGCCGACGCCCCCTCTGAGCCCTAGTCCTCCCGAACGCCGTCCTCGTTGCAGCCGAGGTGCTGACGGATGCGGGCGGCTGCCTCATCCATCGCGGCATCGTCTGTGTTATCGGCGTCGAAGGCCTTGGCAAAGTCATACTCTTCCATCTTCTCGGTGGGGAAGAGGTGAATATGGGTGTGCGGGACATCGAACCCGGCGATGATGTAGCCGGTGCGCGGGGTATCAAACGCGGTCTTGATAGCGCCGCCGATTTCCAGGGCGACCTCGTTGAGGTGGGCCCAGGTTTGTGGATCCAGGTCGGTCCACTTATCTACTTCCTCGATGGGCACGACCAGGGTGTGGCCGTAGCGCAGCGGCTCGATGGAGAGGAAAGCCACGCAGGTCTCATCGCGGTAGACAAAGCGAGCGGGTAGTTCACCATTAATGATCTTTGTAAATACAGAAGCCATGTGTGCCAGGCTACCCGCTGGTTATGATGGTGGGCATGCGCATTCTCGTAATTGGTTCGGGCGGCCGTGAACACGCCCTTGTCAAGGGCCTGTCTGCCGACCCTAAGAGCACCGAAATCCACGCCGCGCCGGGCAGCGCGGCCATGTCCGCCCTCGCTACCGTCCACCCGGACTACTCCCAGGTAGATAACGCTGATCGCATGGTGGAGCTCGCCCAGAGCATCGCCGCGGACCTCGTTGTCATCGGCCCTGAGGTTCCGCTCGTCGCTGGCGTGGCCGATGCCCTGCACGCCGCCGGCATCGCGGTCTTCGGTCCCAACAAGGAAGCAGCCCAGATCGAGGGATCCAAGGCTTTTGCCAAGGACGTCATGGAGTCTGCTGGCGTCAAGACCGCTCGCGCAGAACAGCTGCGCCCTGGTGCAGGCGAGGACGACATTGAGGCCGCGCTCGATCGCTTCGGCCCGCAGTTCGTGGTCAAAGACGACGGCCTGGCCGGCGGCAAGGGCGTGGTGGTCACCCCGGACCGCGCCGCCGCCCGCGCCCACGTCGACGCCGTCCTCGCGGCCGGCAACCCGGTGCTGCTGGAATCCTTCCTCGACGGCCCCGAAGTCTCGCTCTTTTGCTTAGTCGATGGTGAGACCGTCGTCCCGCTGCTGCCGGCTCAGGATCACAAGCGCGCCTATGACAACGACGAGGGCCCCAATACCGGCGGCATGGGCGCCTACACCCCGCTGCCGTGGCTGCCGGAGGACGGTGTGCAGCGTATCGTGGACGAGGTCTGCACCCCTGTGGCCAAGGAGATGGCGCGCCGCGGCACCCCTTATTCCGGTCTGCTTTACGCCGGCCTGGCCTGGGGCGAAGAAGGCCCGGCCGTAGTCGAGTTCAACTGCCGTTTCGGCGATCCGGAGACTCAGGCAGTGCTCTCCCTGCTCAAGTCCCCGCTGGCTGAGGCCCTCCACGCCACGGCCACCGGCACCCTCTCCGAGCTCCCGCCGCTGGAGTGGGAGGATGGCTTCGCCGTCATCATCGTCATGGCGGCCGAGGGCTACCCGGCTTCTCCGCGCAAGGGCGATGCCATCTCTGGCGCCGCCTTGGACGATCCGCAGCGCGTCCTCCATGCCGGCACCGTGCATACCGATGGCGCCTACCGCACCGCGGGCGGCCGCGTGCTCAGCGTGCTGGGGAAGGGCGCCACGCTTGCCGACGCCCGAGCAGACGCCTACGCCACCGTCGACGGCATCGAGTTTGCGGGTGGCTTTGTGCGCCGGGACATCGGCAAGCGAGCAGAAGACGGTGAGATTTCTCTCTAACCTTTCACCCCGCGGCGGGGCAGGCATGGAATAATAGCCACGTGGCTGAAAAGAAGAAGATTTCCAACGTCCTGTCCTCCCGCTATGCCTCCGCGGAATTGTCCAATATCTGGAGCCCGGAGCATAAAATCATCTTGGAGCGCAAGCTCTGGATCGCGGTCATGCGCGCTCAGAAGGATCTGGGCGTAGACATCCCCGCCAAGGCCATCGATGCCTATGAGGCCGTGGTAGAGGACGTGAATCTCGAGTCCATCGCGAAGCGCGAGCGCGTCACCCGCCACGATGTGAAGGCCCGCATCGAAGAATTCAATGCGCTGGCCGGCTACGAGCACATTCACAAGGGCATGACCAGCCGCGATCTCACCGAGAACGTGGAGCAGCTGCAAATCCACACCTCGCTGGAGATCATCCGCGATAAGGCCATCGCCGTGGTCTCTCGCATCGGACGTCACGCCGCCGAGTACCAGTCCTTGGTTATGGCCGGCCGCTCCCACAACGTGGCCGCGCAGGCCACCACGCTGGGCAAGCGCTTCGCTACGGCCGGCGATGAGATGCTGCTGGCCATCGAACGGGTCGAAGATCTCCTCGCGCGCTACCCACTGCGCGGCATCAAGGGCCCGATGGGTACCTCCCAGGACATGCTCGATCTCATGGGCGGCTCCGAGGACAAGCTCGCCTCCCTGGAGACGGCCATCGCGGATTACCTGGGCTTCCACCGCATCTTCAATTCCGTGGGCCAAGTCTACCCGCGCTCCCTCGACTTCGACGCCATCTCCGCCCTAGTGGAGCTCGGCGCCGCCCCGTCCTCCCTGGCCACCACCATCCGCTTGATGGCCGGCAACGAGACCGTCACCGAAGGCTTCAAGGAGGGCCAGGTTGGCTCCTCTGCTATGCCGCACAAGATGAACGCCCGCTCCTGCGAGCGTGTCGGCGGCCTGCAGGTCATCCTCCGTGGCTACCTGACCATGGCCGCGGACCTCGCTGGCCAGCAGTGGAACGAGGGCGATGTCTTCTGCTCCGTCGTCCGGCGCGTCGCGCTTCCCGATGCCTTCTTCGCCCTCGACGGCCAATTCGAAACCTTCCTCACCGTCCTCGACGAGTTCGGTGCCTTCCCGGCCATGATCGACCGCGAACTGGAGCGCTACCTGCCCTTCCTGGCCACCACCCGCATCCTTATGGCGGCCGTGCGCGCTGGTGTGGGCCGCGAGACCGCCCATGAGGTCATCAAGGAAAACGCCGTGGCCGTCGCGCTCAATATGCGCGAAAACGGCGGCGAGCAGGACCTAGTCCAACGCCTTGCAGCCGATGACCGCCTGCCCATGGACGAGTCCGACCTCGAGGCCGCCCTGGCCGATAAGCACGCCTTCATCGGCGCCGCCGAGTCCCAGGTCAGCCAGGTGCTCAACCGCATCAACGCGCTAGTAGGCGAGCACCCCAAGGCCGCGGCCTATACCCCGGGCGAGATCCTTTAAAACGAGCCGCGCAGGGCGTCTTCCTGTCGCGGTGTTCCTTTCTCTTCGCAGTGCGCCTTCCTTTTTCGCATTTCGATCAAATAAGCCCCCGAATCCCGCGCGGATTTCGGGGCTTATTTGATCGAAACGTGCTCGCTACCCCTGAGCGCTAGAATGAAGGTCATGCGACCTGAGCTTTCTTCTTATACCCATCTTGCCTCCGGCAAGGTCCGCGATATCTACGATGTAGACGAGAACACTCTTCTGATGGTGGTCTCGGATCGTATCTCCGCTTACGACCACGCCCTCGAGCCGGCCATCCCGGATAAAGGCCGCGTGCTGACCGCAACCTCGAAGTTCTTCTTCGACTCCATCGATTTCCCCAACCACCTGGCCGGCCCGCTCGATGATGAGCGCATCCCCGCCGAGTGCCTTGGCCGCGCGATGGTGGTCAAGAAGCTGGACATGCTGCCCTTCGAGTGCGTAGCCCGCGGCTTCCTCACCGGTTCCGGCCTGAAGGAGTACAAGGCCAACGGCACCGTGTGCGGTATCGAGCTGCCGGAGGGCTTGGTTGAGGCTTCCCGCCTGCCCGAGCCCATCTTCACTCCGGCCACCAAGGCGGAACAGGGCGAGCACGATGAGAACGTCTCCTTCGACTTCGTGGTGGACAAGCTGGGTGCCGAGCGCGCCGAGGAGTTGCGCGCGGCCACCCTTCGCATCTACTCCGAGGCCGCCGCGCTCGCGGAGGAGAAGGGCATTATCCTCGCCGATACCAAGTTCGAGTTCGGCCTAGACCAAGACGGCACCCTCGTGCTGGCCGATGAGGTCCTTACCCCAGATTCCTCCCGCTACTGGCCGGCCGATTCTTACGTGGAGGGCGAGGTTCAGCCGTCCTTCGACAAGCAATACGTGCGCAATTGGCTGACTTCTGACGCCTCTGGGTGGGACCAAGCCGCCGACGGCACTCCGCCCCAGCTTCCCGACGACGTCGTTTCCGCCACCCGCCTGCGCTACATCGAGGCCTACGAGCGGCTTTCCGGCGAGCGCTTCGCGGACTTCCTCTCGCCCGAGGCCTAGCTCTCGCTCTACGGGCTTCCGCCCCGCGCGACGCCACGCGTACAGTGGGGCGGCATGAGCAACGAGAATCTTTCCGCCCCCGTGGCCGCCGTCCACCCCGTGACCCGTTCCTTCCACGGACGCGAGTTCGTGGATAACTACGAGTGGCTGCGCGATAAGGAATCCCAGGAAACCCTGGATTACCTCAACGCAGAAAATGATTACACCAAGGCGAAGACCGCGCACCTGGATGAGATGACGGAGAATATCTTCCAGGAGATTAAGTCCCGCATCAAGCAAACCGATATGTCTGTGCCTTCTCGCCGCGGCGATTACTGGTACTACGGCCGTACCGAGGAGGGCAAGAGCTACGGCTACTCTTGCCGGCTCCCGGTAGAGGAGGGGGCTGACCCATGGACTGCCCCGGTTATCCCAGAGGAAGGCACCCCGGAAGGCGAGGAGATTATCCTTGATGCCAACGCGCTGGCGGAGGGCAAGGACTTCTTTGCCCTCGGCGCCGCCTCCATCTCTGATTCCGGCCGCTACCTGGCCTATTCCGTGGACTTCGCCGGCGACGAGCGCTTTGAGCTCTATATTAAGGACTTGGAAAGCGGCGCGCTTCTCGACGACCACCTCAAGGGCATCTTCTACGGCGCCACTTGGGCCGGCGACGGCTATATCTTTTATACGACCGTCGACGAGGCATGGCGCCCTGACGCCATCTGGCGCCACAAGGTCGGTACCGCGCAGTCCGAAGACGTGCAGGTGTTCAAGGAAGAAGACGAGCACTTCAACGTCGGCATCGGCAGCGCTCGCTCCGATAAATACCTCTTCCTTGGTGTGAGCTCCAAGGTGACTTCTGAGGTGTGGGTCCTCGAAGAAGACAACCCCGAGGGTGAATTCCGCCTGCTGTGGGAGCGCGAATCTGGCGTGGACTACGACGTCGACCACGCCGTCGTTAAGGGCGAGGATTACTGGATCGTCACCCACAACGCCACCGGCCCCAACTTCGAGGTTGGATATACCAAGGCCAAGGATGAGCTGCCCACCCTACGTGACCTGCCGGCGCTCTTGCCGCACGAGGAGACCACCCGCATCGAGGGCGTGGACACCTACCGCGATCAGATTGTGGTGGGCTACCGCCGCGGCGGCATCGGCCGCGCCGCCATCATGCGTGTGAATGACGGCTTTAGCGAATTCGAAGAGCTCAACTTCGACGAAGAACTCTTTACCGTGGCCGTATCCGGCAACCCCGAGTGGGACGCACCGGTGCTGCGCGTGAGCTACGTGTCTTTCACCCAGCCCTCCCAGCTCTTTGATTACCGCGTGGATACCGGCGAATTTACTCTCCTCAAGGAGCAGGAGGTTCCCGGCGGTTATAACCCGGATGACTATGTGGCCTACCGACTGTGGACCACGGCTGCCGACGGCACCGATATCCCCGTATCCATTGTCCACCGCGCCGACCTCGACCGCACTCAGCCGAATCCGACCCTGCTCTATGGTTACGGTTCCTATGAGGTGAGCGTGGATCCGGCATTCTCCGTTACCCGCCTATCCCTCATGGACCGCGGCATGATCTTCGCCGTGGCCCATGTCCGTGGCGGCGGCGAGATGGGACGCACCTGGTACGACGACGGCAAGATGCTCAAGAAGAAAAACACCTTCACTGACTTCATCGATGTCGCCGATGACCTCATTGCCCGCGGGGTGACCACCGCTGACCAGATGGTGGCCGAGGGCGGTTCGGCCGGTGGCATGCTCATGGGTGCGATTGCCAATATGGCCTCGGATCGCTTCACCGCCATCCAGGCCGTCGTGCCGTTCGTCGATCCGCTGACCTCCATTCTTATGCCGGAGCTTCCACTTACGGTGCCTGAATGGGAGGAGTGGGGCGACCCGTACCACGATCCAGAGGTTTATGACTACATGAAGTCCTACTCGCCGTACGAAAACATCGAGGCTAAGGACTACCCGGACATCCTGGCCATTACCTCGCTCAATGACACCCGCGTGCTCTATGTTGAGCCGGCCAAGTGGATCGCCCAGCTGCGAACGACGGCCACCGGCGGCGAGTTCTTGCTCAAAACCGAAATGGCCGCAGGCCATGGCGGCGTGTCCGGTCGCTATGAAAAGTGGCGCCAGAATGCCTTCGAGTACGCGTGGACCATCAACAAGGCCACCGGCTTGGAGAAGTAAAACCCGGATAGGGGGCCAACGCGCGAATCCTAAATTCCTGTGCGATAATTTTCCTTATGAATGGCCACCTTCTGGTATCTATCTCCAGCATCTTTGATGACACACGGAAGCAGGCTAGCCGGCTCCTCTCGATCCTTGATCGGGAGGAGATTCCTGTTTCCCTGCTGATTGCCCCGCATATCGACGGCAATTGGCACCTCGCCAAAGACAAAGACACCAAGAAGTGGCTTCAAGACCAAGCCGATGCCGGCCGCGTTCTTATCCTGAACGGTTTTGATCGTTCAGTGCAGGGCCGCCGCGCGGAATTCGCCAACCTCGATTCACACGAGGCGAAGCTGCGCCTCGCCGGAGCTACCCGCCAGATGGCCAAGATCGGCTTCGAGCCCACCATCTTTGCGCCCCCTCGCTGGCGCATGTCGCCCGGTACCTTGCAGGTCTTGCCGCAGTTCAAGTTTGAGGTAGCCGCCTCCACCCGCGGTATTCTCCAGATTAATTCCGGTAAGTTCCACCAGGCCCGCAACCTTTCTTTCGGTGAAGGCTTTGGTTCCGCCAAGTGGTGGCGCAAGAACATTATTCGCGCTGCTGAGCGCTCCGCCCAGCGTGGTAATACGGTGCGCCTTTCGGTTTCCGGCCGCAACCTAGATGACCGCAAAGTAATCAACGACTTCGTCAAAGCCGCCGACCGGGCCATCAACGCCGGCGCGACCCCTGCCGATTACGGCGCTTATCTTCCAAAATAGACCGCGCATTCCCTCGTCAGAGGCTCGGCGGAGCAATAAGCACAGCTTCGCGATTTTCGTCCATAAAAACTCCCATTTCCGTCGACGGTTGCGGTGGTTTAGATGGACGAAAGTCGTGAAATGACCAAAGGCCCCGCCGCTAGGGAGTCTTCCTCCGAAGTTGCGGGGCTAGGGCTAATGGGTGATTAGCGCTGCAGGCTAGTGATGAAGTTCTTCACTTCCTTTGGCAGCATGGCCCAGATGGGGGCCGAGATGGCCTTGTGGAGGTTTCCGGTCACGGCGAGGAAACCAGGGATGGCGACAAAGCCGACGATGGCCGCGATGGCGGCGGCGATGCCTGCGCCGACGGAGCTGGTGCCGGAGCTAGAGCCGGAGGCAGGCTTATTCGGCTTTTCAGAAGGATTATCGGAGGGCTTGTCCTCTGGCTTACCTGGCTCATCGGAAGGCTTGTCCGCCGGATCATCCGCAGGATCATCCGGCTGGCCGGCGGAGTCGTCCGCGCTGAGGGTGAAGCCGACCTTGACTGGGTCGTGGTCAGAGGCGCGGAACGGGGAGTCATCGTAGAAGTCCACGATGTTGTAGTTGCGGCGGGAGTATTCGAAGGCGACGGGTTCGTCGGCGTTGATGTTCCACACTTGGGCGTCGTCAAGCGTGCCGGTGGCAACCTTATTGGCCAGCACGTGGTCGAGGGTGCCAAGCAGGCCGGAGAACTGGTAGGAAGGGTCAGCCTCGTACTTTTCGGCAGGGACGGTGAAGCCATCGTTGCGGAAGACATCGAGCGCGGTCTCATGGGTGTAGGTATTGAAATCACCCAGGGCGAATAGCGGCTTGTCCTTCCAGTCCTCCTGCTTGTGCAGTGCATCGAGGACGGCCTGGGCCTGCGCGTTGCGGACGTTCGGGTTATTGCCCTGGCCGTCGCCGGAATCGGCGTCGCCCTTGGACACCGAGCCCTTGGACTTGAAGTGGTTGGCCACGGCAACGAAGGATTCCTCGCCCTCCTTCAACGGCTGAAACTCTTGGGCGAGCGGTTCGCGGGCGGTGCCGGTGAAGCGATCGTCTTGGAAGATGCGCGATTCGCCGACGGGCTTGACCACATCCTTGTGGTAGATGAACGCGGTGCGGATGACGTCCGGGGAGCTCGGTACGGCGTCCTGGGAAGGCGAGGGGACAAAGGCCCACTTCTCTGAGCCGGCGGCCTCGTTGAGCTTTTCCGTCAGGTGCTTGAGGGCCTTATCGCGCTGGGCGAAGTCGCCGGTGACGGCGTAGCCATCTTCGATTTCGGAAAGGCCGATGACGTCGGCATCGAGGCCGTTGATGGCGGCGACGATCTTGCGTTCCTGGTCCTCGAGTGCGGATTGGGTATAGGCGCCGCGGGTCTTACCGCGATTGACGGTGACCTTATTGCCCTCGCGGTCGGTGTAGGCGCTGCCGCCGAATTCCTCGCCCAGGGAGGTGAAGTAGTTCAGCACGTTGAAGGCGCCGATGGTGTACTCGCCCTTGACGTCATCGATGGCGTGGAGCTCGGCCGCGCGGGAGTCCTCCCAAGAGATAGGCAGGTCTGCGCCCGCAGTGTTGCCGGTGACCGGGGTGGTGGGCTGGAAGCGCCACTGCTCATGAGAGAAGCCCACGATAACCGGGTGCTGGAAAGTCACGGTATCGGTGGTGCGCAGGGACTTGATGGTCTGGGCATCATCCTGGGCGATGTACGGCAGCGGGGTATTCTGGTCGGTCTTGAGATAGTCGCGGGTGCGGCCATCGTCCAGGGTGACCAGCTTATCGTCGTTGTCCTTGGTTAGCTTCTGGATATCGGAGTTGGGATCCGTGGAGGGGGAAAAGACATCGGAAGGCTGGCGCAGGGCTTCCTTGCCCGGGACGAGGCCGACCTCGCCGTACTGGTTGAGCGAGTAGTTATTGGTCACGGTGTGCTCGCCGGGCTGGATGAGCATGTGCTCGAAGGGCTCGCGGGCCTCGGCGCCATCGGGAAGCTGGTCCACCTTGAGTGGGGTGACCTTCTCCAGCGGGGTATCGAGCTGCGTGACCGCGGAGGCGGTTATTTGGGTGGAGCCATAGAACTCGGAGACCTTGCCGGTTACCTCGACGGAATCTTCCAGGGCTGGGTACTGGTCGGCCGGCTTATCACCCATGTAGACAAAGATGGCCTGGGAAGCATCGGTGGCCTCGGCGCCGGTGCCACCGGTCTGGATGGTGAAGCCATTAAGGCCGCCTTCGGTCCATACGCCGGTGACGACGCCCTCGGTGGCCACGGTCTGATCCTTGAGCGGGGATTCGGCGCCGGTGCCCTGGATATCCGCGATGGCGGTGACGCCCTCGGGGGCCGGCTGTTCGGGCTTTGCCGGCTCCTCAGGCTGCGGGGCGGGGGCCTCGTTACCGGAGTTGGTCGGGGTAGGGGCGCCGCTGGTGAAATCGGCGGCGTTGTCATCGCTATCGGTGCCCTCCGCGTCGCGGGAGGCGGACTTGGCATTGGACAGGCCCGCGGCGGCGGTGCCTTCCTTGATGGAGGCGGCGCCGTAGCCGATGGCATCGATGGGGGTACCGGTGGCGTCGGCAAGCTGCACGGAGCCCTTAGAACCGGACATGTTGAGGCTGCCCTCGGCATCTGGGGCAGGCAGGGCCTCGCCCGCGCCATTGCCGGCCGCGCCCTGCACCAGGAAGTAGCCGTGCGGGGCGATGGTACCGGAAAGCTCCACCTTGCCTCCGGTATTGCCGGAGGCGGAGAAGTACTCCACGGTGTATCCGGTCAGGTCAATTGGAGCATCGGTGGGGTTATAGAGCTCGATGAAGTCATGGGTGAAGGCAGCGCCCTTATTGCCGCCTCCCCCGTAGACCTCGGAGATGACGGCAGCGGAGCCATCGGTTGCGGCCGTGGCAGTTGGAACGGCAAGGGCGGCAGAAGACAAGGCGGTGGCAAGTGCCAGCGCGCCGAGACGGCGAGAAGACATAGTTTCAACCTTAAAAGAGAGCGACAGTGTGCGTCGTCTATTAGTAGAGCGCCGCGCCGGGCCAGGCTGGAGAGCACGCCGAAGTTTGCTAGAGCGTCGTTTGGGGTTCACGTAGAGTTTGCCCAACCGGGGTGAAACCCACACTGCGGGGGTGAGTCTAGGTAAAAGGCGGGGGTGCCAACTAAACTAAGCCGCGCAGACCAAAGCCCCATACAGTAAGGCAAATATTTCATGGCTCGTGTAGTTGTCAATGTCATGCCCAAGGCGGAGATTCTGGATCCGCAGGGCCAAGCCGTCGTCCGCGCGCTGGGTCGCATCGGGGTATCCGGTGTCAGCGATGTGCGCCAGGGAAAGCGCTTCGAGCTCGAGGTCGATGACTCCGTCACCGCAGAGGACTTGGAGAAGGTAGCCGCCACGCTGCTGGCCAATACCGTCATCGAGGACTACGAGGTTGTTGGGCTGGAGGTCAAGTAAGTGACCGCCACAATCGGAGTAATCACTTTCCCCGGAACCCTGGATGATGTGGATGCCGCTCGCGCTGCCCGCACCGCCGGCGCAGAGGTCAAAAGCCTCTGGCACGCAGATACCGATCTGCACGGCGTGGATGCTGTAGTAGTGCCGGGCGGTTTTTCTTATGGTGACTACCTGCGCTCGGGCGCGATTTCCGCGCTCGCGCCGGTGATGCAGTCCGTTATCGATCGTGCGAAGCAGGGCATGCCGGTGCTCGGCATCTGTAATGGCTTCCAGATCCTTACCGAGGCGGGCCTGCTGCCAGGCGCGCTGACCCGCAACAAGGGACTGCACTTCCACTGCACCGATACCTACCTCGAGGTGGCCAATTCCACCACCGCCTGGACCAGCGAGTTTGAGCAGGGCCAGAAGATCCTGGTGCCGGCCAAGCACGGCGAGGGCCGCTTCCAGGCTGGTGATGATGATATCGCCCGCATCGAGGGCGAGGGCCGCGTGGTCTTCCGCTATACCGATAATTACAACGGTTCCGTCAACGGCATTGCCGGTGTGAGCGATGAGTCCGGTCGCATCGTCGGCCTTATGCCGCACCCCGAGCACGCCATTGACACGCTAACCGGCCCATCCACCGACGGACTGGGACTTTTCGTATCCGCCATCAAGGCCGTCGCCCAGGCGCCGGCGGTTTAAGGAGGCCACTTTTATGACCGTTCATAATGACACCGTAGAAAAGGCGCAGTCCACCCCCGACGAGCAGCAGCCCTACGCGGAGCTCGGCCTGAAGGACGACGAGTACCAGCGCATCCACGATATCCTGGGCCGTCGCCCCACCGATGCGGAGCTGACCATGTACTCCGTCATGTGGTCCGAGCACTGCTCCTATAAGTCTTCCAAGACGCACTTGCGTTACTTCGGTGAGACCATGACCGAGGAAATGGGGGAGAAGATCCTCGCCGGCATTGGTGAGAACGCCGGCGTGGTGGATATCGGAGACGGCAACGCGGTGACCTTCCGCGTGGAGTCCCACAACCACCCCTCCTACGTGGAGCCTTACCAAGGTGCGGCCACCGGCGTGGGCGGCATCGTCCGCGACATTATGGCCATGGGTGCTCGCCCGATTGCCGTGATGGACCAGCTGCGCTTTGGGCCTGCCGACGCCCCCGATACCAAGCGCGTCCTGCCCGGCGTGGTCTCCGGCGTGGGTGGCTACGGCAACTCCCTGGGCCTGCCCAATATTGGCGGCGAGACCGTCTTTGATGAGACCTATGCCGGTAACCCGCTGGTCAATGCCCTGTGCGTGGGCACCCTCAAGGTCGATGACCTGAAGCTGGCCTTTGCATCTGGCAAGGGAAATAAGGTCATGCTCTTCGGCTCCCGCACCGGCCTGGATGGCATCGGCGGCGTGTCCGTGCTGGCCTCCGATACCTTCGAGGACGGCGCCGAACGCAAGCTGCCGGCCGTGCAGGTGGGCGACCCCTTCGCAGAGAAGGTCCTCATCGAGTGCTGCCTGGACCTCTACCACGCCGGCGTGGTCGTAGGAATCCAGGACTTGGGCGGCGCGGGTCTGGCCTGCGCCACCTCGGAGCTGGCGGCCTCCGGCGATGGCGGCATGGAGGTCAACCTCGATAACGTGCCGCTGCGCGCGCAGAATATGACCGCGGCCGAGATCCTCGCCTCCGAGTCCCAAGAGCGCATGTGCGCCGTTGTGGCTCCGGAGAACGTGGCGAAGTTCCGCGAAATCTGCGAGCACTGGGACGTCACCTGCGCCGAGATCGGCGAGGTCACCGAGGGCAACCACCTGGTCATCCGCCACCAGGGCGAGGTCGTCGTGGATGCCCCGGCCGGCACCATTGCGGATGAGGCTCCGGAGTATGACCGTCCGTATGCCCGCCCGGAGTGGCAGGACGAGCTGCAGAAGTACCAGGGCACCGACAAGCGCGGCCTGGTGGAATCCCTGCAGAAGCTCGTGTCCTCCCCGGCACTGTGCTCGCGCGATTTCATCATGAACCAGTATGACCGCTACGTGCGCGGCAATACCGTCCAGTCCCACCATGCGGACGCCGGCGTGCTGCGCATCGATGAGGAGACCGGTCGCG
Source organism: Corynebacterium sp. CTNIH16 (assembly GCF_032821655.1). Classification (NCBI taxonomy): domain Bacteria; kingdom Bacillati; phylum Actinomycetota; class Actinomycetes; order Mycobacteriales; family Corynebacteriaceae; genus Corynebacterium; species Corynebacterium sp. CTNIH16. The sequence continues at coordinate 120,126 of NZ_JAVBIG010000006.1, forward strand.
GCGTGGCCGTTTCTGCCGATGCGTCCGGCCGCTACACCAAGCTGGATCCGAACATGGGCGCCCGCCTCGCGCTGGCTGAGGCCTACCGCAACGTCGCCGTCACCGGCGCCAAGCCCGTCGCGATTACCAACTGCCTGAACTACGGCTCCCCGGAAAACCCCGACGTTATGTGGCAGTTCCGCGAGTCGGTGCATGGGCTTGCCGACGCCGCCGTGGAGCTTTCCATCCCCGTCTCCGGCGGCAACGTCTCCTTCTACAACCAGACCGGCGAGGAGCCCATCCTGCCTACCCCGGTGGTGGGCGTGCTGGGCGTTATTGATGACGTGCACAAGGCCATCGGCAACGAGCTTGGCACCGTAGACGAAAAGGAAGTACTTATCGCCCTAGGTGAGACCAAGGACGAATTCGGCGGCTCCATCTGGCAGCAGGTGAGCGCCGATACCTCCGATGCTTCCTCCCTCAATGGTCTGCCGCCGCAGGTAGACATGGCCAACGAGAAGCGCTTGGCCGAGTTCTTCCACGGCAATGATCTGCTCACCGCGGCGCACGATATCTCCGAGGGCGGCCTTGCCGTCACCGCCTTTGAGATGGCAAAGCGCGCCGGTGCTACTGCCGACGGCGCCGGCCTCGGCCTCAATCTAGACCTCACCGCGGTCCACGAGGACGAGTTCGTCGCTGCCTTCTCCGAGTCCGCCTCCCGCGTGCTCGTGGCCACCACCGCCGACCGCGCCGATCAGGTCCTCGCCCGCGCCGGCGAGCTGGGCATCCCAGCCGCCATCGTTGGCGAGACCACCGAAACCGGCGCCCTTACCCTCGGCGGCGAGTCCGTCGCCATCTCCCAGCTGGTCTCCGCCTGGTCCGTCACCCTGCCGGACCTCTTCGACCACGCTGTGGGCGCTAACTCCGTAGTGGAGTAACAACTCCCGGCGTTGGACAAACGCAACTAAGCGACAATGCGGAAAGCCCGGCTTCGGCTGGGTTTTTCTTGTTTTGTTCCATTAATCCACCGCTGCAACCGCAGCGTTCGTCGAGCGTTACGTAACGAGGTCCTTGAAGCCCTCCGGCTACGTCCGTAGACTTACGGTATCGTAAGTTTCTTGTTGGGGTTGGTTGCGGCTAGCAGAAGGGAAGTACCTCGTGGCACAGATGCATGCGGATAGTGCGCCGGGGCCGGGCCTTGTCCAGCGCACTTACTGGATGGCGGATCGTGGCCCGAGGCCGCTGAGCCGTGGCTGGGGGCATGCAATAGCGGCGTTATTGTCGGTGATTGCCTCCACCGTGCTCATTACCTATGCGTGGATGACGCTGCAGTGGTGGCAGGGGCTTGGCGTAACTGTTTACGGAGTGGGGCTGGTCGGTCTCTTTGGCGTCTCGGCGCTCTACCACCGCTACCCGTGGGCGAGTGCGCGTGCCGTGCAATGGTGGCGGCGGGCGGACCACGCGACCATCTCGGTATTTATCGCCGCGACCTACACGCCGCTGTGTCTCATCGTGTTATCGCCGGTGCAGGCGGCATGGATGCTAGGCGTTGCCTGGGCAGGAGCGATTCTCGGCGCGATTTTGAACCTGGTGTGGATTAGCCACCCGCGTTGGTTAGACGTGGTGGTCTACCTAGCACTGGGGTGGCTAGTGCTGCCGCTGCTGCCCACGTTGTGGACGCAGGCGGGGGCCGCTGTGGTCTGGCTGCTCTTTGCCGGCGGCGTGGTGTACTCGCTAGGCGCGCTGGTCTATGGCTTTAAGTGGCCAGGGCGCAACGCACGCTACTACGGCTACCACGAGCACTTCCACACCGCGACGATTGCGGCGGCGGTGGTGCACCTCGTAGCGGTGTGGATGGTCGTGGTTCAGGGGGCTGCTTAGTCGGCGTCGGGGAAGAGCTTCGCGGGATCGGTGTCGGTGCTGATCGCAGCAGCTAGCAGCATACGTGCTTGGGGAGCGCGCAGGGTGCCAGAGGAGATAACGCCGGCGTCGGCAAGCGTGGCACCGCCACCGGCCCCGCCGTAGATGCCCTCCACCGGGCCGTGATCCACGCGGGTGGTGAGCACAACCGGAACCTTCTTGGCCGCGGCCTTAGCGGCTTGGGCTAGCTCGTCGCCGATATTGCCGGCGCCCATTCCCTCAATCACGATGCCTTCGGCGCCGCTGTCCAAGGAGCGCTGGATAAGATCGGCCGGCGCGCCGGGGTAGGCGGCGATGATATCGACGCGGGTATTGCCCAGTGGCTGATGCTTTAAGGCCTTCGGGCGCTGAGGCTGCTTCTTGCCATTGTTATTGGCAAAGCCATCGGCCTTGGCCGTATCGGACTTAAAAGCGCCGCGGGCCGGGATGACGTGATCCGCGAAGGCGATGAAGGTACCGCGGCCCTTATTGGCGGGATCGGTGACGGTTTTGACCGCGAGCGCCAAGTTGTCCGGACCATCCGGATCCGGGTCATCAAAGGGGCGCATCGCTCCGGTAAGGGCTACCGGCTTATCGCTGTCCTGGAAGGTATCGACGGCGATGGCAGTCTCTTCCATGGAATCGGTGCCGTGGGTGACCACTACGCCATCGACATCATCGCGCTGTAGCTCCTTATTTACGGCCTCGATGATGGTATCAGTATCGTCCAAGGTCATCGCGGAAGAATCCAGCTTGGCAATGTCTTTGACCTCTAACGTGAGCTTGTCCTTGTCAAAGGTGCCGGAAAGGGGCTCCACCAGCTTGGAGCCGGTAACGGTGGGAACCACCGCACCTTTCTTATCGTGCGTGCTGGCGATAGTGCCCCCGGTAGAAAGGACCACCACGTGGCCCTCGGCGGTGGCGCGTGGGCCCTCGCTTTCCGTTGTGGCGGTTTCGGTGGTTTCCTCTGAGGCTGCTGGCGCGGAACTGGTGGCGCTGTGCGGCGCGGAAGACTCGGGTGCCGCGGCCGAAGTCTCCTCTTCTGGGCGGTTATCCGGATTCTGGCAGGACGCCAAGAGGAATGCGGAAGTTACTAAGGCAAGGCCGGCACGGGCCGAGCGACGCATTGTTGAGGTGTGCATATTCCCTCGTTTCTGTGTGTGGGAGGCGAAAGCGGGCGGCGGGAATCGTCGGCCGCGTATACGTCCATCTAAAGCAGAAGCGCGGGGCGTCCGCTGCCACTATGGACTTGCTAACACCGAAACGAGGGGAGAGCGGCTAGTCGATGTGTTGGTTCGACGGCGCCACCACCAAAGGCTTTGGCGAGTACTTCGCACGCAGCTCTCGCAGGAGGGTCGCGTGCTCGGCCAGGCGCTTGTCTTCCTCGGTATGCGGATTGAAGGGGCGGGCCACCTGCGGCTGGCCATCGTGATCGAGGGCGATATAGGCCACGGTGGCATGGATGGCGGTTTGCAGGTGCTCGCGGCCGCCGCGGGGGTTGCCGGAGCGGACGTGGATAGACATCTGCATCGAGCGGGTATCGGTGCGCATCATGCGGGCGTCGACCTCGATGAGGTCACCGATGGAAATCGGGCGGTAGAAGCGGATGCCGCCTGCGTACACCGCAACGGTGCGCTCCGCGGACCACTCCATAGTGCAAGCTGCGCCGGCCTCATCGATCCACTGCATGGCCGTGCCGCCGTGGACCTTGCCGCCCCAGTTGACGTCGGTGGGCTTGGCGAGGAAGCGGTTGACCATGCGCGGGGCGTCGGAAGGCCCGTTGTAGGTTTGCTTTTCCATCTCCGTCTCGATTGCCTGGCGCAGTTCGATGCGGGACTTGGCGGCCTCCTCCACGCGGCACTGCTCATCGGTCTCCGGGACGAAGGGCGGCACCGGGGTGGACTTGCCGGTGGCGGGGTCCTTGGCTACGAAGATGACCAGGCAATCGCAGGCGCGGGTAAAAATTCCTTCGCGCGGGTCGGCAGAGAGCACCTCGTTGACGATGTGCATGGAGGAACGCCCGGTCATAGCGATGCGCGAGCGGACCTCCACGATGTGCCCGGAAGGGATCGGCCGGGTGAAGTGGATATGGCCCACGTATGCGGTCACGCAGTATTGGCCGGACCACTGCACGGCGCAGGCATAGGCGGCCTTATCAATCCATTCCAAGACGCGTCCGCCGCTGATGCCGGGGGCGCCGGCCATGGTGACGTCGGTTGGCGATGCCATAAAGCGCAGCGTCAGCGCCGGCGATTTCTGATTTTCCGCAACGGAAGGCGTAGGTGACATAAACAACAAGATAACAGTAGCTATGATGTAGCTATGAAAAAGCCCGTCGATCCCGCAGCCACCCGCGCGGCCGTCATGGCCATCAAAGACTGGATTGCCGCCCCGGCGGAGCACGATAAGCCTGGTAGGGCCCTGCTTGCCGACGCCGTACGTCGCACCGCCCGCACCCTCGAGGCCGACGCGCCGGGTCATTCCGTGGAGCTGCGCGTACCCCCATTTGTTGCGGTGCAATGCATTGAAGGGCCCCGCCATACCCGCGGCACCCCACCCAATGTGGTGGAGACCGACCCGGAAACCTGGCTGCGCCTCGCCACCGGATTGGCGGACTGGGAAGAGGTCGTAAGCACTGGTCGCGTCGATGCTTCCGGCTCCCGCGCGGGCGAAATTGCGCAGTGGTTGCCGCTTATTCCGTTAGTTTCCGGCGGCGCGACAGGCTAATATAAACGCCGTGGTAGAAGTACATACTCCTAGTATCACCAATCTTGACGATCATAATGAGCAGGAGCCCCGCGAAGAGTGCGGCGTCTATGGCGTGTGGGCTCCCGGGGAGGAAGTCTCCAAGCTGACCTACTTTGGTCTCTTCGCCCTGCAGCACCGTGGCCAGGAGGCTGCCGGCATTGCGGTGGGCGATGATGACCGCATCGTCGTCTTCAAGGACATGGGCCTCGTGGCCAATATCTTTGATGAGTCCACCCTGTCTGCCCTCCAAGGAAACGTAGCGGTGGGCCACACGCGCTATTCCACCGCCGGCGGCAAGGAATGGTCCAATGTCCAGCCGATGTTTTCTACCTCCTCCACCGGGGTAGACATCGCCCTTGGGCACAACGGCAACCTAGTCAACTACTTGGAACTGCGCGAGGAGGCTGTGCAGCGCGGCTTGATTAAGCCCAACGAGGAATCAGTGTCCGATTCCATGTGCCTGTCCATGCTGCTTGCCGACGGCGTAGATGAAGACACCTCCGTCTTCGACTCCGCCCGAGACCTGCTCCCGCGCGTGAAGGGCGCGTTTTGCCTGACCTTTACCGATGGTCACACCATGTACGCCGCGCGCGACCCGCACGGCGTGCGCCCGCTGGTCCTCGGCCGCTTGGCCAAGGGCTGGGTGGTGGCCTCCGAGACCTGTGCGCTCGATATCTGCGGCGCTCAGTTCATCCGCGAGATTGAGCCCGGCGAGCTCGTCGCCATCGATGAGGCCGGCATCCGTTCCGTGAACTTCGCGCCGGCCAAGCGCCACGGCTGTGTCTTCGAATACGTCTACTTGGCCCGCCCGGATAGCGATATCAAGGGCCGTTCCGTCAACGCCTCCCGTGTGGACATTGGCCGCCGCTTGGCCCGCGAATACCCGGCCGAGGGCGCGGACCTGGTCATCCCGGTTCCCGAATCCGGCAACCCAGCCGCCGTGGGCTATGCCCGCGAATCCGACATCACCTTCGCCCACGGCTTGGTCAAAAACGCTTATGTGGGCCGCACCTTCATCCAGCCCACCCAGACCCTGCGCCAGCTGGGCATCCGCTTGAAGCTCAACCCGCTGCGCGAAGTCATCAACGGAAAGAAGCTCGTCGTGGTGGATGATTCCATCGTCCGCGGCAATACCCAGCGCGCACTCATCCGCATGCTGCGCGAGGCCGGCGCGGCCGAGGTGCACGTGCGCATCGCCTCCCCGCCAGTGAAGTGGCCATGTTTCTATGGCATCGACTTCGCCTCCCCAGGCGAGCTGATCGCCAACGCCAGCCCCTCCGATGATCCAGAAACCGTCTGCGCCACTATCTGTGACACCATCGGCGCCGATTCCTTGGGCTTTGTCTCCATTGAGGAGATGGTGGCCGCCACCGAACAGCCGCGTTCCGAGCTGTGTACCGCCTGCTTCTCGGGTGAGTACCCACTTGGCCTGCCAGCCGGAAACTCCAATGCAGAAGCCGTGCGCACCCTGCTCGGCACCGAATAACAAAGGACACCTGAAACCATGAGTGACAATACTTACGCAGCAGCCGGCGTCAGCATCGAAGAGGGTGACCGCGCCGTAGAACTTTTCGCCCCGCACGCTAAGCGTGCCACCCGCCCTGAGGTTCTGGGCGGTCTTGGCGGCTTTGCTGGCCTGTTCAAGCTCGGCGATTACAAGGAGCCCATCCTCGCCGCCGGTTCCGACGGCGTCGGCACCAAGCTGGCCGTGGCCCAGGCCATGGACAAGCACGACACCATCGGCATCGACCTCGTTGCGATGTGTGTGGACGATCTCGTTGTCTGCGGCGCGGAGCCACTCTTCCTGCAGGACTACATTGCCGTGGGCAAGGTCGTGCCGGAAAAGGTGGCCGAGGTAGTCAAGGGCATCGCCGAGGGCTGTGTGCAGGCCGGTGCTGCGCTGCTGGGTGGTGAGACCGCCGAGCACCCCGGCATGATGGAAGAAAATGAATATGATGTCTCTGCCACCGCGGTAGGCGTCGTTGAGGCCGATGGCGTACTTGGCCCAGACAAGGTCCGTGATGGTGACGTGCTCATCGCCATGGGCTCTTCCGGCCTACACTCCAATGGTTACTCCCTGGCCCGCCACGTCCTGCTGGAGCAGGCTGGCATGCCTCTCGACGGCCACGTGGAAGAGCTCGGTCGTCCCCTCGGCGAGGAGCTGCTGGAGCCCACCCGCATTTACGCTAAGGACTGCCTGGCTTTGGCCAGCGAATGCTCCGTATCCACCTTCTGCCACGTCACCGGTGGTGGACTGGCAGGCAACCTCGAACGCGTCATTCCAGAGGGTCTCGCAGCCGATATCAACCGCGCCACCTGGACCCCAGGCCAGGTCTTCAAGCTCATCTCCTCGGTGGGCAAGGTGGATCTGGCGGAAATGGAGAAGACCTTCAACATGGGCGTCGGCATGATTGCCGTAGTCAATCCCGAAGACCGTGACCGTGCCCTGGCAATGCTTACCGCACGCCATATCGATGCGTGGGAGCTGGGCACCGTCCGCAACGCTTCCGGCGAGGAACCGCGCGTGGTCATGCACGGCGAGCACCCAAACTTCTAGCAGGGCCCTGCCCCTGCCAGGGGAGGGTATGAGGAAGGGCCCTAGGAGATTTCCTAGGGCCCTTGAGCTATCCGGCGGCGAGCGGAAGATTAGCGTTCGTCGCGGTCGGCATCATCCCATTCGTCGACGTAGTCGGCGTATGGGTCATCCTCTTCGTAATCGTGGGAGTCACCCTCTTGCTGTGCGGCGAGTTCCCGTTGTAGGGACTCGATATCCATTTCGGGTGAGTTGTACTTGAGCCGGCGTGCAACTTTGGTCTGCTTTGCCTTGGCGCGTCCGCGTCCCATGTGCATGACCCCCTTGGGTTAGTAGGGCGCGCCAGGGATTCTTGGGCGCCCCATCGACTTGTCTATTTAGTATCTTCCTGTAAGACACAATAGCTTGTGTGACGAAAAAATTCCGCACCGCCCCCTCTCTAGTGGGAGATTTAGCGCCCGCGCAGCCGGTTTACCGCTTCGCGCCCAGCCTTGGGGCCCTCATCCTCGGGGATGGAGGAGGGATCGATCGACGCTGCGGTATCGCCCACCTCTAGAGTGCCGGCGTCCAGCGCAGAGCGTTTGACCAGCCCCAAGGCGATGGGGCCGAAATCGCAGTCATCCACAATCGTGCCGATGCGGCCTACCTTACGTCCATTGAAAGTAATGTTATCGCCCACATTTGGCCGTTGTGGCGCGGAGCCGTCGAGGTGCAGCTGCACCAATAGGCGAGGGGAGCGGCCCAGATTTTCTACGCGCGCCACCGTTTCCTGGCCGCGGTAACAACCCTTATTGAGGTGGACGTGGGCCGGATTAGCGGCGCTGCGGCTGATCCACTGCGGCACCTCGTGGGGGATGGACTTATTATCCAGATCCGCTGCCAGCTCCGGCTCGCGGGCACGCACGCGCTCGGCGGTAAACGCCATGAGCCCCGCTAGCCGTGCACCGGATTCCTCCAGGTGTTTCGTTGCCTCGACCAATGATTCGCGGGGAATGCCAAGGTCAACGCGCTTAATTCCTGGCCACGGAACCTGGCGGGAAAACTCCACCATGGGCGGAAGCGAAACATCGACCTCACCCAGGAGGGTAAGGATGGCGATATCGGCTTCCTCTACGGTGACCTCGGACCAAAAGACCATCATGGTGAGGAACTTAAAGAGGGAGTCGAATTGCGCCCCGGGGACGTCAATAAGAAAGGCATCGTCGGTCCGCACGATATCCATGTGGTGGAGGATGTGGCCTTGGATGTCCAGGTCGAGGGCGCCGGCGGTGAAACCCACGGGGGCGTCGTCAAGCTTCTGTGAAAGCAGATTATTCAGAAACTCGGCGGCGTCCTTGCCGCTCACGCGAATGACGCGGCGCTGGGAGCGGTCAATGACGATGGTGCCGCCATCGGCGGCCCGTTGCTCGCCCAGCGGATTGCCATAGTGCCAGGCCACGCCCTGGGCATCGAGTACGGTCGCGTCCTGGTGCTCCGCGGCACCGGCGCGCTGCAGAAGAGGCGAAGAATAACTCACAACTACCGATGGTAGGGCATAATCAAAAGTATGAAGTTTTCGCCGCGAAAAGAGCCGGTCATCTACGTTGTGGAGCCCTTTGGAGGGTCGGTACGCAGGCACATGCCCGCGCTGCCTCTCGTCTACGCGGACGATGCCGCGGTCACCCGCGGCGATGGCATCTTTGAATCCCTGCTCGTGCGCGGAGGCAAAGCCGCTAACCTGCAGCGCCACGCGCAGCGCTTCTGCGATTCAGCCCGCACGATGAACCTGCCGGAGCCGCCCATGGACAAGTGGGAAGAAGCCACCCGGCTCGCCATCGCGGACTTCTGCGGGGACGAGCAAGGCGATGCTAAATGCACGTGGACCTATACCCGCGGGCGCGCCTCCACGGGGCGGCCGAGCGCGTGGGTTGTTGTGCAGCAGATTGAGGACAAGGTGCTAGAGCAGCGCGCCCACGGCGTCGCCGTCATGACAAGCCCCCGCCTGTGGCACGTGGCGGAAGAATTGCCCGCCAAGACGCTCAATTACGCGGCCACCATGGCGATGCTGCGCATGGCGCGGGAGAAGGGCTTTGAGGATCTCATCCTCACCGACCCGGACACCGGAGAAATTCTCGAGGGGGCGACCTCAACCGTGGTGGCCGTCAAAGGCGAGAAACTGCGCACTGCGGCCGGCCGCGGCATCCTGCCCGGCACCACGCAAGCGGCGCTCTTCGCGCATGCGAAAGAGAAAGGCTATCGCTGCAAGGCCAAGCCGCTGACCGTGGAGTACTTAGAAAAGGCAGATTCGGTGTGGCTAGTGTCCTCCGTGCGCGTTGCGGCGCGTGTCACCCGGTTGAATGACAAAAAATTAAAGGCCCCGGATAACGTGGACGTCATCCGAGACCTTATTGATGCCGCGCTAGGGTCCTAGCCAGCGATGCGGGTGAGCTCCGCAGACATGTAGGGGCGCATTTCGCCATCCACCATGCGCTCGTCTACCCAGCCTAGGTTGTTATTGGGCATCAGGCCGTACATGCGCTTGCCTGGGCCTAGGTTCTTCGGGCCGGTTTCCGTGACCATGGTGGAGGCGGATTCCAGCTGCCATGCGCGGTCATTGAAGGGTTCGCCGTAGAAGATTTCCACGATGCCGGTAGAAGAGGTGTAGGTGACCTCGATTTCATCCTTTTCCGAGATACGCCAGAAGCCGGTCTCGCGCACAGACGGGCCTTCCGGCTTGCCTTCGGTATCGATCTTCCAGGTACGGGAGCTAAAGGTCAGGTAGTTTTCGCCATCGTGGGCGATGACCAGCTGCTGGCCAAAGGTGTACTCCTGGCCCTTCGTATCGTGGGCCTGGCCCTCGCCCTGCCAGACACCAACAAGGGGGAGTAGCCCCAGCAGGCCGTCGTGCAGCGACGGGCCCTGGCGCAGGTTCGCGGTATCGTCCGGTACTGGGGTATCGCCCAGCTCGAGAGCGGGGATATTGCGGCTAGCGGCGTCTTTCCACTGCTCGGCAGCCTGGTTCACGGCATCGTTGCCATTGAGCTTTCCAGGATCGTTTTCCGGGTGAGAAGCCGCGGTAGTTTCGATGTTTTCAGGGGTGGTTTCATTATTATTTTCGCTCATGGCCGTCCAGCCTAGTCGTGCACCCGCCTATTTAACTACTAGACTTGGACCTCGTGCATGCATTGATGATCTCGAATCCAAACTCGACCTCACAAACCAATGCCCTCTTCCGCCAAATCGTTCCCTGCCTACAAGCGGTAGAGGGGCTACACCTCAAGGTGCAATTTACGCATTACCCTGGCCACGCCGAAGAGATGGTCAAAGGAATGACCAGGGATGACTATGACGTCATCATTGCTGTGGGCGGAGACGGAACCGTCAACGAGGTGGTCAACGGGCTACTCGGCCCGGCCGATGGGCAGCGCCCCGATCCTCAGTCCATCCCGGCGCTGGCTGTCATTCCTACCGGCTCCGCGAATGTCTTTGTGCGTGCCCTAGGCTTTCCCAGCACCCCGGTGGAGGCCACTCATGTGTTGGCTCGCATGCTCGACCGGGATCTGCGCCGCACCATCTACCTAGGAACGTGGAACGAGCGGTGGTTTGCCGTCAACGCCGGCTTCGGTTTGGACGCGGATGTCTTGGCGCGCGTGGATCGCGCTCGCGAGCAGGGATTTTCGGCCACTCCGCTGCGTTACCTCAACGTCGCCATTCGGGCCTGGAGCCGGGCGCGGAAGAACCCACCGCATATTGCGGTGACGGCCGAGTCCAGCAGCGGCGAGCAGCTGCGCAAGGACGATGTGCCACTGCTGTTTACCTCGAATACCAACCCGTGGACATTCCTGGGCCCGCTGCCGGTAGTGACTAACCCGCGCAATTCCTTTGATGAGGGCCTTGCTCTCTTTGGGCTGGAGGAGTTTAGCGGGCTCGGCGGCGTCGTTGGCCTGCTGCACCTCTTCGGTGCCGATAAGCGCGGATGGCTCAATAGGCTCACCAAAGAAAAGACGGTGGCCTTCGACGACGCCATGCGGGTTGAGCTAGTCTGCCGCGAACCGCAGCGCTTCCAAGCTGATGGAGAATCGGAGGGGCGCTTTGATGCAGTTACCTTGGCCTCCGTGAAGGATGCCATCGAGGTATTCGCCCCGCAGGATAGGCGGGAGGTCCATCAGCGCACGATGAAGGAAGTTCTCCGGGACTTTATTCGCCTGCGCTAGTCCGCGGCGCGGGGCCGACACGGTGCTTGGTATCGGCGGCCTTCTTTTCCGCCTCTTCCACGGCCTTTTGCTCCGAGCCGTCAATCTCCAGCGGGGAGAGCTGGGCCAGCTGCACCTTAATATTGCGGCGCTGTACCTCGAAGGTAATGGTTCCTCCCTGCATTTTTACCGCGGTCGCTTGGGCCGGAAGCGGCAGCTGGCGGGTATCGAAGTTGAGGGAAAAGGCCTTTTGCAGGCGCTCATCGTCCGTGTCATAGACCTGCATACGAAACTCCGGCCCAACCAGGCGGAGGGTGACCTTGGCGGTGGACTTGTGGGCGTCGCCAGGCAGGGTGCCCGTTAGCTCTGCTTCTGCAGAGGTGCCTCCGGAGGGGGAGATATCGTCCGGGTTGGCGATGGAGAGATCGGTAATCCCCAATAGGCGGCCCAGCGCCACACCATCCAAGGAAATGCCGCGCGAGTAGGTGGAGACGGGCGCGCCCTCAATATCTCCATTCATTACCTGCTCGGGGGTGACGGTGATATCGCGCAGCACGGTCGAAGCATTGACCATGCCCAGCTTGGGCACCTCCACATCCAGCGCCTTGACCTCGAGATAAGGGATTTCCTTCGAAGCCGCCGCCCACAGGTAGGGGGTGCCGCCGATGAAAACATCCGGCGTATTATCCAGCCGCGAATTGGCTTTCACGGCTTGCGCCACCTTGTGTTCCGTGTGCATAGCCACGCAGGCATCCGCCACCCAGGCTGCAATGAGCACGCACACCACGAGGAGGACGTGCACGATGCGCCGGTCAATCTTAAGAACACTCACCCTTTCATTCTTACCCTACGTATTCTGGGGCCTATGACTAGCAATGCCTTTAAGATTACGGAAGAAAACCTACCGGACGCACCGGAGCTGGCTCGCCGCGTAGGGGCGTTGGCTGAGCAGGTCGAACGCCAGGATGGAATGGCGCCGCTGTCGGAGCAATTTCTCAACGGTCTTAGCGATTCCCGCTTGGAGCACCGCCACCTGGTGGCCTGGGTAGGGGAGGAGCCGTGCGGCGTAGCCGGTCTGGACGGGTCCACCGCCGAGCTATTCATTGCCCCCGACTTCCGCGGGCAGGGCTTTGGTGCCGCGCTTTACGACGCCGCCGCTAAGACCCCCAACCTCCACGCCTGGGCCCACGGGAACCTACCGGCGGCACAGGCGCTGGCGCACTCCCGCGACCTGCAGGTCACCCGCAAGCTGGTGGTCATGGGTATCGGGGGAGAAGAGCTCGCAGTGGCCGCCCGCCCCGAAGGCGTGCCACTGACCGCCCTGAATTATACCGAGGCGGTGGATAAGTGGGGCAAGGACTTTGTGGAAAAGCAGTGGCTCAAAGTCAATAACGAGGCCTTTTCTTGGCATCCCGAACAAGGTGGCTGGGATATCGATCGCCTGCACCGCGGCATGGAGGCGGACTGGTTCGACCCCGCAGACCTGCTTTTCCTGTGGGACACGGCAGATGAGCCGGCACTGGCCGGCTTCCACTGGACCAAGTGGCATGCGGAGGAAACTCCGGGCTTCGGTGAGGTCTACGTGGTGGGCTTAGCGGAAGATTACCGCGGCAAGAAGTTGGGCGGTCCGCTGCTGCAAATCGGCCTGCGCCGCATGGTGGAAAAGGGAGCTCAGCGGGTAATTCTTTATGTAGAAGCAGATAATGGTCCGGCGCTGAAGGCGTACGAGCGCCTAGGCTTTGAGGTTGATGAAGAACACGTCGTATGGGGCGTGTGTGACTAACGTCATGGGGTGCACGACGTTTGTTCACCCAGTGTTTACCTCTTGGCACCCTTTTGGTCAGATCCTGCGGATAGCTTTACACCCTGTGAGTTAACCGCACCTGTGCGCCTGCATCTCGCCCCAGAAGGCGGAGCGGGATGCAGGATATCTCTCTAAGAGATGCGGTTTCCTCGGACAATCAATCTCTGATCTGCACCGGAAAGGGTTTTCCCGTGATTCGCAACTTCAAGCGCACCGCCGCAATCTTCGGCATCGTAGCCGCAACCTCCACCGCTCTCGTAGCTTGCTCTGAGGAGTCTGGCTCCTCCTCTGATTCCGCTGGCGGCGAGGACGTCTCCGGCGAGCTCGTCGGTGACGGCGCATCCTCCCAGCAGAACGCAATGTCCTACTTCCAGACCGCGTTCTCCGAGGATCACCCAGACGCTTCCCTGTCCTACAACGCTTCCGGTTCCGGCGCCGGCGTTGAGGCCTTCACCAACGGCCAGGCTGACTTCGCTGGTTCTGACTCCGCTCTGAAGGATGACGAGGGCGAGGTTGAGGCTGCCGCTGAGCGTTGCGATGGCAACGAGGCATGGCACCTGCCAACCACCATCGGTCCGGTTGCAATCGCCTACAACCTGGGTGACACCGAAATCAACCTCTCCACTGAGACCCTGGGCAAGATCTTCAAGGGCGAAATCAAGAAGTGGAACGACAAGGCCATCGCTGCTGACAACGAGGGCACCGACCTGCCGGACAAGGACATCACCGTCATCTTCCGTTCCGACGAGTCCGGTACCTCCGCAAACTTCCAGAAGTTCCTGAAGGCCGCTACCGGTGACTGGGACTCCGAGGGCAAGCAGTTCCCAGACGCTGTTGGTGAGGGTGCTAACGGCTCCTCCGGCGTTGCTGACCAGGTTGCAAGCATCGACGGTGCTATCACCTACGTTGAGTCCGGCTTCGCAGACCAGAAGGAGGGCGAGGGCGTCAAGAAGGCCAAGATCGATTTCGGCCACGGCCCAGTTGAGCTGTCCACCGAGTCCGTCAACAAGGCTCTGGAGAACCTGGAGTTCAAGGAGACCGACTCCGAGCACAACATGGTTGTTGACTCCGAGGCACTGTTCTCCTCCGACAATGAGGGTGCATACCCGCTCATCCTGACCACCTACAACATCGTCTGCTCCAAGGGCTACGATGAGGAGACCTCCAAGCTGGTCAAGTCCTTCTTCACCACCGTCCTGGATCACCAGGATGACCAGCTGGCTGAGCAGGGCTTCATTCCGGTCGAAGGCGCACACCTGGACAAGCTGAAGGCTGCTGTTGACGCTCTGCAGTAAGCGCTAAAGCTGCAAAAGCTTAATACCTCCCCGCCCCCACTGCCGCACACAATTCGCGCTTTGGGGGCGCAGGTATGTAACGATATTTTCCATTTTTAACGCTGAAAAGGATTAACAGTCTCATGGCAGACAATAATCTCACCACGGCTCCAGAGCAGACGGATGCAAACACCACCTCTGCCGAGCGAGTCTCCAACAGCGGACACGACGAGGTAGCTACCACCAGCTCCAATAGCGGCGTAAAGCGCCCAGGCGACCGTGTCTTTGAGTTCTTTTCCACTGCTTCGGCAACACTTATCACCGTCATGATTGCCGCCATTGCCGCCTTCCTGCTCTGGCGAGCGGTGCCCGCATTGGCCGTCAACGACGGCGGCATCATGGGCTTTTTCACCTACGGTGGCCGCTGGGAGACCTCCGATACCTCCGCGATGAAGTTCGGTATTCCGACCATGTTCGGAACCACCGTTCTCATTTCGGTCTTCGCCCTTCTGCTGGCCATGCCGGTGGCCTTGGCCATCGCCATCTTCCTGTCCAACTACGCGCCTGCCCGCTTGGTTAAGCCGCTCGGCTTCCTCGTGGACATGCTCGCTGCGGTTCCTTCCATTGTTTATGGTCTGTGGGGCTGGCAGGTTCTCGGCCCGGCCCTATCCGGCTTCTACTCCTGGATGGAATCCTGGGCGGGTGGCTTCTTCCTGTTCCACGTCTTCGACAACTCGCCGTCTTTCGCAACTGGCCGCAACCTGTTTACCGGTGGCATCGTGCTTGCCGTGATGATTCTGCCGATCATCGCCGCTACCGCACGCGAGGTCTTCGTGCAGACCCCTCCGGGCCAGGTGGAATCCGCCCTGGCTCTGGGTGCTACCCGCTGGGAAGTTATCCGCATGACCGTTCTGCCATTCGGCATGTCCGGCTACATCGCCGGCTCCATGCTCGGCCTGGGCCGTGCGTTGGGTGAGACCATGGCGCTGTACATGGTTGTCTCCCCGCTGATTGACTTCCGCTTCTCGCTTTTCGACGGCGGCACGACCTTCGCCACGGCCATCGCCCTGGCATCTGCCGAGTTCGGTAACGAGATGCGCGCTGGTGCCTACATCGCCGCCGGCCTCATGCTGTTCTTGCTGACCTTCGTGGTCAACGCAATTGCCCGCGCCATCGTGAAGAATAAGTAAGGAGGGGAGGATCAATGACTACGACTACTAATGCCAAGCCTGCCTCCCAAGGCGGCGCGACCTTCCTGGACATCTCCGGCTCCCGCAAGATGACCAACAACATCGCCACCGCGGTGGTCTGGGGCGCAATGATTCTGGCCATGGTTCCGCTGGTGTGGGTTCTGTGGGAACTCATCGCCCGTGGCAGTGGCGTCATCCTCAACCCTGAGTGGTGGACCACCTCCCAGCGCGGCATCATGAATAGCTCTGCCGGCGGCGGTGCCGCTCACGCTATCGTTGGTACCTTCGTCCAGACCATTCTGGCCTCCATTATCTCTATCCCGATCGGTATCTTTACCGCCATCTACTTGGTGGAGTACTCCAAGGGCGGCTGGCTCGGCCGCATCACCACCTTCATGGTGGACATCCTGTCCGGTGTGCCTTCCATCGTTGCGGCTCTGTTCATCTTCGCCATGTGGATCACCCTGTTCGGCTTCGGCCGCTCCGGCTTCGCCGTGGCGCTGTCCCTGGTGCTGCTGATGATTCCGATTGTGGTGCGCAATACCGAAGAGATGCTACGCGTGGTCCCAATGGACCTGCGTGAGGCATCCTACGCACTCGGCGTTCCGAAGTGGAAGACCATCGCCCGTATCGTTCTGCCTACCGCCCTGTCCGGCATCGTCACCGGCATCATGCTGGCGATTGCCCGCGTGATGGGTGAGTCCTCGCCGGTGTTGGTCTTGGTTGGTTCCTCCTCCGTCATCAACTGGGACGCCTTCAAGGGCTCTCAGTCCTCACTCCCGCTGATGATGCTGGATATGTACAAGGCCGGGGCACAGCCCGCCGTACTGGACAAGCTCTGGGGAGCAGCGTTGACGCTGGTTATCCTCATCGCCGTCCTCAACATTGCGGCCCGCATCGTTTCCGCGAAGTTCTCGGTTAAGAAGTAAACGCCGTACCACTCGATTCCGCCATACACTTGCTAGAGGAGAAACTCCCAAATGTCTAAGCTCGCGCTCAATGACGTGAACATTTTTTACGGCGACTTCCACGCCGTGCAGAACGTGAATATGCAGATTCCGGCCCAGGCCGTGACCGCATTCATCGGCCCTTCCGGCTGTGGTAAGTCCACCGTGCTGCGCACCATCAACCGCATGCACGAGGTCATCCCCGGCGCCTCCGTGAAGGGCGAAATCCTGCTCGATGGCACCAATATTTACGGACCGAAGGTCGACCCGGTATCCGTACGCAACACCATCGGCATGGTCTTCCAGAAGGCTAACCCGTTCCCCACGATGTCCATCGAGGACAACGTCGTGGCAGGCCTGAAGCTGTCCGGTGAAAAGAACAAGAAGAAGCTCAAGGAAGTCGCGGAGAAGTCCCTGCGCGGCGCCAACTTGTGGGACGAGGTTAAGGATCGCTTGGATAAGCCAGGCGGCGGCCTCTCCGGTGGTCAGCAGCAGCGTCTGTGCATCGCCCGCGCTATCGCCGTGGAGCCAGAGGTGCTACTCATGGACGAGCCTTGCTCCGCGCTGGACCCGATTTCCACCCTCGCCGTGGAGGACCTTATCCACGAGCTGAAGGAAAACTTCACCATCGTCATCGTGACCCACAACATGCAGCAGGCAGCCCGCGTTTCCGATAAGACCGGCTTCTTCTCCCTAGAAGCAACCGGTAAGCCAGGCCACCTGGTGGAGTTCGACGACACCACCAAGATCTTCGAGAATCCTTCTCAGAAGGAGACCGAGGATTACATTTCTGGCCGCTTTGGCTAAAGAGTAGAGAGATTGTCCGAGAGAAAGGGGGCCGGTTCGAAAGAACCGGCCCCCTTCTTTGGTGCTTAGATTCGTCTAACGGCGAAACTGACGCTCGAGATCTGCCATCCGTGCTTCAAATTCGGCGTCCTTTTTGTCCTCCTCTAGCTTCTTGGCATAGTCATTGGGCAAAAGACCCGTGGTCAGATAGATGATGTGGCCGGCCACGGAAACGCAGTGGTCCGCATAGCGCTCGTAGTAACGCGTAATTTGTGAGGTCTCAACGGCTTCGCGCACGCTGCCTTCCCACTCGCGCTGAGTCAGGATGCGCAGCATATGGGAGTTGATATCATCTACTGCATCATCGTCGGCACGGAGGTTGACGGACAAATCCGCATCAGGGGTGACGAGGATATCGTGCAGGACCGACCCCATTTCTTCAGTGAGACGGTACATCTCCTCGAAGTAGCCGATGTAATTCGCCGGTACCACGGCGACAGGGTGGCGGCGGCGCGCGGAGGCCGCGATGTGCTGGGAAAGCCGGCCCATCCGGTAGAGATCCTCCACGATATAAATCGAGGAGACCACCTGACGGAGGTCCTGTGCCATGGGGTTTTCCAGGGCCAAGAGTTTTACGGCACGCTCAGAGCACCTAGCACGAATCTCATCTAGCTCCTCAGTCATGGTGAGGGCATCTTCCGCGGAGTCCAAGGCGCCTTGCAGGAGCGCCAAGGAGGCCTTATCCATGATGTCGCGAACGGTATCGCACATCACGATGAGGTCGTGGGAGAAATTGTCTAGGTGTTCCCTGTAAGCGGCACGCATGCCAAAGATAATAGCGAAAAATTTCGGCCCTTGCGCAACTTAAATGCAGTATAAATGCAAGTTTCCTGTGGGGCCCTAGCTGCTCTTATACCTTTGTTAGGTTATCCGCCGGAGTTCATAATGTCAGCGGCAACCGGAACGCAGTCGTCTTCTGGATCGTCGAGCCAGCCATCCGGCAAAGCCACCTTGGATGGTGAGCCCTGGCGGCCGCGGGCTCCGTCGGCGTCGGCAGCCAGGGCGTCGGAATCCGCCCAAGGTGCAAGGATCTCACGCAAGGCAGCGAGGGAATTGACCTTGGCTAAGCCCGCGCGAACCTGGCCACCAACCGGGAAACCACGCAGGTACCAACCGATGTGCTTGCGGATATCGCGGGAAGCATTGTCCTCGCCATCGTGCTCCGCCAGTAGCTCTGCGTGGCGAAGGATTACCTGGGTTACCTCGCCCAGGGTGGGCTCTGCCGGAATTGACTCGCCGCGCAGTGCGGCGCCGAGCTCGGCAAAAAGCCACGGGCGGCCGAGGCAGCCGCGGCCTACCTGCACGCCGTCGCAGCCGGTTTGTTCCATCATGCGGCGGGCATCCTCGGCACGGAAGATATCGCCATTGCCCAGCACCGGCACGCCAGTATCTGCCAGATGCTCTTTGAGGCGCGCGATTTCGTCCCATCGTGCTTCGCCGGAGTAGCGCTGAGCAGCGGTGCGGCCGTGCAGGGTAACGGCGGCGGCACCGGACTCGACGGCGATACGCCCGGCGTCGAGATGCGTATGGTGCTCGTCGTCAATGCCCACGCGCATCTTCACCGTGACCGGGATATTGGTTCCCTCGGTGGCCTTGACCGCGGCGGAGACGATATTGCCAAAGAGGCGTCGCTTATAAGGCAGCGCGGAACCGCCGCCGCGGCGGGTCACCTTGGGAACTGGGCAGCCAAAGTTCATATCGATGTGGTCCGCCAGGTTTTCATCGACGATCATCTTCGCGGCTTTATAGGTATATTCCGGATCCACCGTATAGATCTGCAGGGAACGGGGATCCTCCTGCGGCGCAAAGGTGGTCATGTGCAGCGTCTTTTCATTGCGCTCAACCAAGGCGCGGGCTGTGACCATTTCGCAAACGTAGAGGCCCGACACCGTGCCGGTGCGCTCCAGCTCTTGCTCGCGGCACAACGTGCGGAAGGCAACGTTGGTTACCCCCGCCATCGGGGCGAGGATGACGGGGGAGGAGAGATCGTAGTGTCCAATGCGCAAATTCACGCCCCAATTGTGCTAGTTAACGGGGGAAAATAGCAACCGGGCCCACAGTGGCGCCGTCCCCTATTTCTGCTTTATGGGGTAGGGGTCACACAAGAGTGGTGGAAATCTTGCAAAGATTCGCTAATGTGGGCTGTGTAACTATTTAGGACGGCCGTTATTTTGGCTGGCCCCTTAATGAAGGAGGATTACCCTTGTCCGAAAGAATTGCGTATGCCCCATTCGAGAAGCTCGTAGTTTCCGCAGAAGAGGCTGCTCAGCACGTCAACCACGGTGACCGCGTGGGCATTTCCGGCTTCACCGGTGCTGGCTACCCCAAGGGTCTGCCCACCGCTATTGCAGAGAAGGCCAAGGCTCTACATGAAAAGGGCGAGGAATTTAAGATCGACGTCTTCTCCGGCGCTTCCACCGCCCCGGACTGCGACGGCGTTCTGGCGGAAGCTGAGGCGATTCGCTTCCGCTCTCCTTATAACTCCGATCCCACCCTGCGTAAGCAGTTCAATGATGGCACCGCGCTTTACCAGGATATCCACCTGTCTCACTCGGGCCAGCAGGTAGAAGAGGGCTTCTACGGTGACTTCCAGGTAGCCATTATTGAGGCCGTGCGCATTACCGAAGAAGGCCACGTTGTGCCGTCCTCCGCAGTGGGCAATAACCTCGAGTTCATCGAGGCTGCCGATAAGATCATCATCGAGATCAATGAGTGGCAGTCCATCAACCTCGAGGGCATGCACGATATCTACCGCATTGAAAAGCTGCCTAACCGCCAGCCAATCCCTATCACTAAGCCGGGCGACCGCATCGGTACCACCTACATGGAGGTGCCGGAGGACAAGGTTGTCGCAGTGGTTAAGACCGATGCCCCGGACCGCAACGCGCCGTTCAAGGAACCGGATGAGATTTCCGAGAAGATCGCCGCCAACTTCATCGAGTTTCTCGAAGGAGAGGTCGCCGCTGGTCGCCTTGAGTATGACAAGTTCATCATGCAGTCCGGCGTGGGCAACGTCCCCAACGCCGTGATGGCCGGCCTGCTGGATTCCAAGTTTGAGAATATTCAGGCCTATACCGAGGTCATTCAGGACGGCATGCTCGATCTCATTGATGCGGGCAAGATGACCATGGCTTCCGCCACCTCTTTCGCGTTGTCCCCGGACTACGCAGAGAAGATGAATGAGGACGCAGAGCGTTACCGCAAGCACATCATCCTCCGTCCGCAGCAGGTTTCCAACCACCCAGAGGTCATCCGCCGCGTCGGCCTGATTTCCTCCAACGGCATGATTGAGGCCGATATCTACGGCAATATCAACTCCACCAACGTGTCCGGCTCCCGCATTATGAATGGCACCGGCGGCTCGGGTGACTTCACCCGCAACGCTTATATCTCCACCTTCGTTTCCCCGTCTGTGGCTAAGGATGGCGCAATTTCCGCGCTGGTTCCGTTCGTGTCCCACACGGACCACACCGAGCACGACACCATGGTCATCATTACCGAGTACGGCGTAGCCGACCTGCGCGGCCTGGCGCCGAAGGAACGAGTGGAGAAGGTTATCTCCGTGGCACATCCGGATTACCGTCCGTTGCTCGAGGAATACTTCAACCGTGCCAAGGAAAACAAGTTCCAGCACACCCCGCACGACCTGAAGACCGCCTTTGACTTCCAGGTCCGCTTCATGGAGAAGGGCGATATGCGCAGCTAATGTAGCCACGCCCCGGCAGGCGCTCAGCGGCGAGCTGGGCGCCTTTCGCTTGCCGGCGCCCCCCTAATTAGGACTTTGCAAATACCGCACGCTAAAATGTAGCGACGTTGGGCCTTTAGCTCAGTTGGTAGAGCTACGGACTTTTAATCCGCAGGTCGTGGGTTCGATCCCCACAGGGCCCACAACTGGAGCCACCTTTTTGGGTGGCTCCTTTTAGTTTTTCACCATCTTCTTAATGGCGCGCATGGCCTCTTCTAGCTTCTCGGTGGCTACCTCACCGTCCTCGGCGGCGGCACCAGCCACACAGTGCTCAATATGGTCTTCTAGGAGCGCCAGTGAGACATTCTCCAGCGCCGACTTCACCGCCGAAATCTGGGTAATGATGTCGATGCAGTATTGGTCTTCCTCGACCATGCGGTGGATGCCGCGTGCCTGCCCCTCAATGCGCTTGAGTCGGGCAAGGTAGCGATCCTTGCTCTTAGAATCCGCGTTATATCCGTGTACGTGCGGCTCGTGGCAGGAGCACGTTTGATGCTGGTCAGACATGGTTCCTAATCTTTCTGGGGGATCGATTTTGTAACTAGGTGAGGTCTCCAGTATATTTCTAGAGGTCGCCTTAGCGCGACGGGCCCCCATCGTCTAGCGGCCTAGGACACTGCCCTTTCACGGCAGCGGCACGGGTTCGAATCCCGTTGGGGGTACCAACACGAAAGTGTTGGCTCGAATTGGATATTCGATTGGCCTTGTGGCGCAGTTGGTTAGCGCGCCGCCCTGTCACGGCGGAGGTCGCGGGTTCAAGTCCCGTCAAGGTCGCAGAATCAGCAGCAATCGCTTCAGCGGTTGCTGCTTTTTGTTTTGTTAGGCTGGCATTATGGAGCCATACGTCGGAATCGCTGTCTTTGAACTTGCCTCCGAAAGCTCGGAGCATTCTAACTTCTTCCGAGAGGACTTCTTTCTCGTCTATGCAGGCTCGGATGAGGAGGCGCACCGGAAGGTCGAGGCACGGGCCCATGAGCAAGAATATGAGGGCCTGTGGCTGCGCCACATTGTCGACGTCGCACCCGCTCTCTACGGCCATGTGGATCGAGATTGTGAC
The DNA here is from genome assembly GCF_032821655.1 of Corynebacterium sp. CTNIH16. NCBI lineage: Bacteria > Bacillati > Actinomycetota > Actinomycetes > Mycobacteriales > Corynebacteriaceae > Corynebacterium > Corynebacterium sp. CTNIH16. Next base: position 142,320 of record NZ_JAVBIG010000006.1, read on the forward strand.
CTTTACTCGCGGCACTTTGCTGCAATGGAAGACTATGAGCGCTTTGAGATGAACTTGGGCGGAAAAGATCCGCTGCAGGCCTCTAAATAGCTTTCTGACGTGCTGATTTGGTGAGTATTGGGAGTCTTCTGTAAAGTAACTATCCGTGCCCAAGAGGGCACGCATAATTAAAAATGGCCCTGTGGCGCAGTTGGTTAGCGCGCCGCCCTGTCACGGCGGAGGTCGCGGGTTCAAGTCCCGTCAGGGTCGCGGAAACCTTCGGGTTTCTGGCCAGATAGCTCAGTCGGTAGAGCACACGCCTGAAAAGTGTGGGGTCGCCAGTTCGATCCTGGCTCTGGCCACAATAATGGCTCCTCGTAAGAGGGGCCATTTTTGCTTAGTATGGGCACATGGAACATGCTATTGCACACCAGCCAGATAGGTCCCGCTACGTCCTTACCGTGGACGGCGTCGAGGCGGGCGCGTGCCACTACGTAGATGTCGGCACGACGCGCGAGTTCAACCACACGGTCATCAAGGATGCTTTCCGCGGCCAGGGATTGTCAGCGCCGCTGATTAAGGCCGCGCTTGACGACGCCCGGGGCGTCGGCAAGCAAGTCATTGCTTCCTGCTCCGCCGTGGCGCATTTTATAGATAAGAACCCCGAATACCGCGATCTGCTGCGCGCAGAAGGCATATAAAAAGCGGCCCACAGTAGCCTGTGAGCCGCCGGGAGAGAATTTAGATGTAGTAGTCAGGGTCGACCAGTTTAATGCGCTCATTCGGGTTGCGCGGACGGTTCTTGGCTGGAATGCCCACCGCGATATTTTCGGCCGGAACGTCCTTCGTCACCACGGCATTGGCGCCAATGGCCGATCCTTCACCGATCGTAATGGGACCGAGCACCTTGGCGCCCGCACCGATGGTCACATTGTCTTCGACAGTGGGGTGGCGCTTGGTTTGGGTAAGGACCTGGCCGCCGAGGGTGACACCGTGGTAGAGCATGACACCATCGCCAATCTCTGCGGTTTCACCGATGACGATGCCCATGCCGTGGTCAATAAAGAAGCGGCGGCCGATAGTTGCGCCTGGGTGGATCTCCACGCCGGTAAAGAAGCGGTTAATCTGCGCCAAGATGCGTGCGGGTCCGCGCAGTCCACGCTTCCACATCCAGTGCGAAATGCGGTGAGACCACACCGCGTGGAGACCGGAGTACACTACTGCATTTTCGACGTCGCCACGCGCGGCCGGATCGTGATCTCTAGCATTCGCTAAGTCTTCACGGATGTAGCTCATAATGTTCATGCCCACATAGTACTGGCATAAAAAAGGCACCCGCCAAGGTTAGCGGGTGCTTTTATTCAAGCGAAGTCTTTTAAGCTTCGCGGATGTCCTCGAAGAGGATGGTGGAGACGTAGCGCTCACCGAAGTCCGGCAGGACAACCACGATAGTCTTGCCCTCGAACTCTGGGCGCTCCGCTAGCTTCAGGGCTGCGGAAACGTTAGCGCCGGCGGAGATACCAACCAGCAGGCCTTCCTGGGTAGCCAGGTCACGGGATGCCTTGATGGACTCCTCGGTGGTGGCCGTAAAGACTTCGTCGAGAAGCTCGCGATCAAGTACCTCAGGAACGAAGTTAGCGCCGATGCCCTGAATCTTGTGCGGGCCAGCGTGGCCTTCAGACAGAACAGGGGAGTCGGACGGCTCTACTGCAGCCAAGTGCAGGTCTGGGTTCTTGGACTTCAGGAAGCGGCCCACACCGGTAACGGTGCCGCCGGTGCCTACGCCAGCAACGAAGGCGTCAACCTTGCCCTCTGCGTCTTCCCAAATCTCCGGGCCGGTGGTTTCCTCGTGAATCTTCGGGTTCGCCTCGTTAGCGAACTGTGCAGCCAGGATGGCGTTATCGGTCTCGGCGACAATTTCATTCGCCTTGTCGACGGCGCCCTGCATTCCCGCCGCACCCGGGGTTAGCACGATTTCTGCGCCGTAAGCACGCAGCAGCACCTTGCGCTCGTTGGACATGGTCTCCGGCATGGTCAGGATGACCTTGTAGCCCAAGGTGGCGCCAGCCAGGGCTAGGGCGATGCCGGTGTTGCCGGAGGTGGCCTCCACGATGGTGCCGCCTGGCTTGAGCTGGCCGGACTTTTCAGCGGCCTCAACGATGGCCTTGCCGATGCGGTCCTTCACGGAGTTGGCCGGGTTAAAGGACTCAACCTTGGCAAGCACGGTGGCGCCCTTGCCCTCGGTGAGGCGGTTCAGGCGGACCAGCGGGGTGCCGCCGATGGTTTCCATAATGTTGTTGTAGACAGCCATTCTGTGGACTCCTTTGGGAATCAGATTTGGGTTCAAATCGCGTACAACGCAAGCGTACACTACACAAGTAGACCAGTCAGTATATAAATTCTAGACCGGGCATTCGGGCATTCCATGTGGGATTGCAGCGCCGGATAAGCCGAGGGCGATTTCGAATTACCCCCACATGCTGTCTATACTTCCACTCAGTTGCCCGCTGATCCCCAAATTCCCGGGGGAGGACGGGTACACCTACTTGGTTACCCCCGACGAGGAAAGAGTCTCATGGAGTCGCATCGCCTCAAAGATGATGAAGAATCCGTACGCGCGGCCCTGTCGTCCCTGAAGACCGCTACAGGTATTCCGGTGACGATGTACGCCACGCTGCTGCCCGATAATCGCCTGCAGATTACACAGTGGGTGGGGCTACGCACCCCAGCGCTGCAGAATCTGATCATTGACTCCGGCGTCGGTGTAGGTGGGCGAGTGGTCAGCACTCGCCGTGCGGTAGGTGTATCCGACTACACGCGTGCCACCACCATCTCGCACGAGAACGACCGTGTAATCCAGGACGAGGGCCTGCACTCCATTGTGGCCGTGCCCGTTACTGTGCAGCGCGAAATTCGCGGCGTCCTCTACGTCGGTGTTCACTCCCCAGTTCGTTTGGGCGACAAGGTCATTGAAGAAGTGACGATGACCGCGCGCACCCTCGAGCAAGACTTGGCCGTTAATTCCGCCATGCGACGTGCCGATGGGTCCAAGGGCGGAGCCGCCCGCGGCCACGTCATGAACGGTGCCGAGTGGGAGCAGGTCCGTTCCACTCACTCCAAGCTGCGTATGCTGGCCAACCGCGTAGAAGACGAAGAACTGCGCAAGGAGCTAGAGACGTTGTGTGACCAGATGGTCTCGCCGGTGCGCGTGAAGCAATCCACCAAGCTCTCCGCCCGCGAACTCGACGTTCTCTCTTGTGTGGCCCTAGGCCATACCAACGTAGAAGCAGCTGAGGAAATGGGAATCGGCGCAGAAACCGTTAAGTCTTATTTGCGCTCGGTAATGCGCAAACTCGGTGCGCACACCCGCTACGAGGCGGTTAATGCCGCCCGTCGTATCGGCGCATTGCCTTAAGAACCGGTAGCGTAGGCAGTTGTGAAAGATCAGTTTATTGTTTCCGGCGGTGCCCGCCTAGAGGGCACCGTTAAAGTAGATGGCGCGAAAAATAGCGTCTTGAAGCTCATGGCCGCATCCTTGCTGGCGGAGGGCACTACGACGCTGACGAACTGCCCAGAAATTCTGGACGTCCCCCTCATGAAGAAGGTTCTCGAGGGGCTCGGCTGCGAGGTAGTCATCGAGGGCTCTGAAGTCCGGATTACGATCCCTGCACAGCCGCAATCCAACGCGGATTTTGACGCGGTCCGCCAATTCCGCGCATCCGTTTGCGTGCTCGGGCCTTTGACCTCCCGCTGTGGCCACGCGAAGGTAGCGTTGCCTGGTGGTGACGCGATTGGTTCCCGCCCGCTCGATATGCACCAAACCGGCCTAGAAAAGCTCGGCGCCACCACCCGTATTGAACACGGTGCCGTCGTGGCAGAGGCTACGCACCTGCGAGGTGCAAATATCCGCCTGGACTTCCCGTCCGTAGGCGCAACCGAAAATATTCTTACCGCTGCGGTCCTCGCCGAAGGTGAAACCGTTCTCCATAACGCAGCTCGCGAGCCGGAAATCGTCGACCTGTGCACCATGCTCAAGTCCATGGGCGCCGATATCGAGGGCGAGGGAAGCTCGGTGGTGACTATCCGCGGCGTCGATAAGCTGCAGCCCACCCAGCATGAGGTTATTGGTGACCGAATTGTGGCCGGCACGTGGGCGTACGCCGCTGCCATGACCCAGGGCGATATCACCGTGGGTGGAATTTCCCCGCGCCACCTGCATTTGCCGCTCGAAAAGCTGAAGTCCGCCGGCGCGGAACTAGAGACCTATGATTATGGTTTTCGCGTGCGCATGGATCAGCGACCACAGGCTGTGGACTACCAGACCCTGCCATTTCCGGGATTTCCCACTGACCTGCAGCCGATGGCTATTGGCATCTCTGCCATTGCGGACGGAACGACCGTCATTACGGAGAATGTCTTTGAATCTCGCTTCCGCTTTGTAGATGAAATGCTGCGCTTGGGTGCCGACGCCCAGGTTGACGGTCACCATGTAGTAGTCCGCGGTAAAGAACGACTCTCTTCTACTCACGTGTGGAGTTCTGACATCCGTGCGGGTGCGGGTCTTGTACTTTCTGCACTGTGTGCGGATGAGACCACTACGGTCCACGATGTTTTCCACATCGACCGCGGATATCCCAACTTTGTAGAAAACCTGCAGCGCCTCGGCGCCACAATTGAAAGAACTCAAGAAGAAGAGCTCTTTTAACGACGTCCCCAGCACACCGTTTTCCGTTGTGTGCTGGGGATTTGTCATTGTTAGTGGGGTTGGACTACATTAATCCAGGTCGCCGCGAGGTAGCCGGTTGGTTACTTTTAAGCGAATTTTGTGCGGACTTGGTTCGATGATTTGACTTGGTTCATTTGGTTGGGTAAGTTTGTACGGGCCGCCAACGAGAGGTTAACGGGAAGTTAATTTTCTTAAGGTGTGCGGATGATGTTTGAGAACTCAATAGTGTGCCAATGTACTTTTTATTTTTTGTGTGCATGGTTGTGTGTTGATTGGTTTGTCTGCCAATGAGCCTTTAGGTGGTTTGTTGGTTGGTGTGTGCCGGTTGGGTATGTGGAACATGTACCTTTTTGAATGCTGTTTGGTGTTTCGGCTGCATTGAGATGGATTGGTTGGCATGTGATTGTGTTCAACTTT